>NZ_JBFTOG010000005.1:0-209153 GCF_056397865.1 Arthrobacter sp. 05L417 | reverse complement strand
CACCACCCACACCCACCAAAGGGTCCAGGATCGCTCCGGAGCAACTTTCCAAACTTACCAGACACGCTCTCCCCGCACAACTCCCGAAACCGGGAACCACGCCGGACAAAACACCATCCGCGACCCCCGGAAACCGCACCGGAACGCAAGAAAGCGAACCAGGAATTTGGTTTCCATTTGAAAGGGAGTCTGTCGCAATTTTTCCGCATCAGCGGCGGCGACTCGATCTACTTTACACACCCCAAAGACCCGAGGCAAATCACGCCTGCACCACCATCCTGGACCCCAAGACCCTCTACAACACGGCGATTTCGGGTCCAACTCCAGCGGAATAAAGGCCATTCGGGCCGCAATGTGCAAACATGCCGTGCGTCACAAAACAAGCGGCGCGGCGCCGCCACCAAGCCGACCCGCCACCAAGCCGACCCGCCACCAAACAGCCCCGCCACCAAGCCGCCCCGCCACCCAGCCGCCCCGCCACCCAGCGGCGCCGCCACCAAGCCGCCCCGCCACCAAGCCGACCCGCCACCCAGCGTCTAGTGCCCGGCCGCTCCCTCGGTCTTGCGCATCATGGTGGACAGCACTACGGCAACCACCGCAATCAAGGTGGCGGTCAGGAATGCGGCCTGCATCCCGGCAACAAAGCCGGAGGCAGCCGAGACCACGGCGAAGATCGAAACCAGGAGCGCAGTCCCTGCGGCTCCCGCCACCTGCTGGAGTGTGCTCATGATGGCCGAGCCGTGCGAATAGAGGTGGGGCGGAAGCGGGTTGAGGCCAGTGGTGAACGCCGGCGTGAACAGCAATGCCAACCCCAGGCTAAGCACTGCGTAAAGAACCACGACCCACCACAGGGGGCTGCTCGCGTTGAGCATCGAAAACTGCCACAGCGTGAGCACCAGCAGGATGGAACCCGTGACAGTCAGTGGAAGCGGACCTATCTTGTCGAACAACCTGCCGACCACCGGACCGAGCAGGCCCATTGCCAATCCGCCCGGAAGGAGTGCAAGTCCAGTCTCCATCGGCTGCAGGTGGAGGACGTTCTGCATGTAGAGCGGTAGCAGGATGACTCCGCCGAACAGGGCCATCATGGCAACCACCATGAGCAGGACCGACACCGTGAACATACGGAAGTTGAATGCCCTGAGGTCCAGCAACGGCGCGTCGGACTTCTGCAATTTGAGCTGGCGGAAAACGAACGCCACCATGCACAGGACACCGATCACCAGCGCAGCGATCGGAACGGCGGTTGCTCCGGCGTGGCCGCCGATCTGGCTCAGTCCGTAGACCAGCCCGCCGAAGGCAGGAACAGTCAAGACCACGGAGACGAAGTCCAACTTGACGTTGCCGCGTTCACCGACGTTGGTCAGGAACTTGGCGCCGATGCCCATAGCCAACAAGGCCACCGGCAGCACGAAGACGAACATGAATCGCCACGAGAAGTGGTCCAGGATGATCCCGGAAACCGTGGGGCCCAAGGCCGGCGCAACCGAGATCGCAATGGTCACGTTGCCCATCACGGCACCGCGGCGGGACAGGGGTACCAAGGTCAAGATGGTTGTCATCAGCAGCGGGAGCATGATTGCCGTGCCTCCCGCTTGGACGATGCGCGCCAACAAGAGCACTCCAAAACCCGGGGCTAGTGCCGCGAGCAAGGTGCCGCTGCTGAACAGTCCGATTGCCAGGAGGAACGCGGCTCGAGTGGTGAGCCTCTGGAGGATGAAGCCGGTGGTGGGGATGACCACGGCCATGGTCAGCATGAATCCAGTGGAGAGCCACTGGACTGTGGGTGCGTCGACATTGAGGTCCGTCATGAGCCGCTGCAAGGCGACGTTCATGATGGTCTCGTTGAGGATCACCACGAAAGTGGCCACAAGGAGCGTGACGATGACGGTGACAGACTCGCGCGACATCCTGTCGCTGGCTTGCTGTGTCCCCGTTTCCGGCACGGGGTTGCCGTGCGCGTCTGATGTGACGTCGGTAGACATGAGGATCCCTCAGCTTTGGGTGCGATGGTTTCCGGTGCTCCGCACCGGTGGAGATTGCAACAGTCTAAGCCTCAAGCGCATTCCCGTCAGCAACTTAATCCAAACGTTTGCGGACTCGCATCCGAAAGTTAAGAGTGCTCAGGAACTCAGCGGCACGTTGTCGATCAACCGCACCGGTCCGACCTTCGCCGCAATGATCGCAAGCCCTTCACCCCGGAAAGGAGTTTCCTTGCAGTTTTCGGCGAGCGGTTCCAGCGTGCGGGGGTCGACGACGTCGAAATAGTCCAGCGTCACGAGAGGCTGCGATTCAACGAGCGCGACGGCGGAGTCCAGCTCAAGCGGTTCGTTCGCCAGGGCGCGGGACTCGAGGAGGCGGAGGGCCCGGGACAGAACCAGCGCCGCTTCCCGCTCTTCTTCGGAGAGGAAACGGTTCCGGCTGGAAAGCGCCAGCCCTTCCGCGTTGCGCACAGTAGGCACCGCCACGATGTCCACCGGAAAGCTGAGATCGGCCACCATCCGCTTCACGAGGGCCAACTGCTGGGCATCCTTCTGGCCGAAGTACGCGCGGTACGCGGCAGCACCTCCGTCGACCGCTGGACCGCCAGGCAGTCCGTAGTGCAGAAGTTTGGCGACCACTGTGAGGGCGCCGTCGAAGTGGCCGGGACGCGAGGCGCCCTCCCATTTCTCACCCAGCGGTCCCGATGTCACGCGGACCAGAGGCTCCCCACCGGGGTAAACCTCGTCAACGGAAGGGGCGAAGACGAGATCCACTCCCTCGGCGTCAAGGAGGGCCATATCGGCATCAAGCGTGCGCGGGTAGCGTTCGAGGTCCGCGGCCTCGCCGAACTGCAGGGGGTTCACGAAGATGGAGGCCACGACCACGTCGTTCTGCTGGACGGCGGTGCGGGCCAGCGCTGCGTGACCGGTGTGCAGCGCTCCCATCGTGGGGACGAGGCCTTGAGAGCTGCCACGCTTTTCCGCGAGCAACCGCGCACTCTCGGCCCGCAGTTCCGCCGCGGTGGTCACAAGTTTGATGGCCATGGTCAGTTTCCTTCCTGCGTCCCGGCAGCATCGTTGCCTGGACGGTCTTCGCCATTGTCCGGCGTACTCGAGCTATCCAAGGCGTTGTTGATGTCGCCAAGCTGGCCCTCCTTGAGCAGTCCGCGATTGACCGCCCGCCGGGCCGTGGCGAGGGCCATCGCCCGGTACGCGGCAAGGACATCGCCGCCCGCACCGCCGTCGTACTCCTTGAGCGCCTCCGCATGGGCGGCCACGGTTCCCGAATCACCTCGGGCCACAGGCCCGGTCAGAGCCGATTCGCCCGAGGCCAGCGCATTCTCCAAGGTGGCGCGGAGCAAGGGGCCGAGCATGCGTTCCGGGGTGTCGACGCCGATGTCCCGGAGCAGTTGGGAGGACTGGGCCACGAGGGTGACCATGTGGTTCGAGCTGTGCGCGAGGGCTGCGTGGTAGAGCGTGCGATCGGCTTCGGCAATGGCCACCGGTTCAGCGCCCATCTCCACCACGAGGGCTTGGGCGATGGGCAGCATCGCGGCGTCCGCGGTGACCCCGAACGTGCAGTCCATGAGCCGGGTGAGGTCCAGGCTCATGCCCGTGAACGTCATGGCCGGGTGGAGCGCGAGCGGAATGGCACCTGCCGCGCGGACCGGCTTCAGTATCCCGACGCCGAACCGGCCGGAAGTGTGCGCCACGAGCTGTCCGGGCTGCCAAGCCCCGAGCTTGGCCAGTCCAGCTACGAGCTCACCGAGGGCGTCGTCTGGAACGGCGAGGAGCACCAACTCTGACCGCTCCACGATTTCCTGGATTTCGAGGATCGGAACCCCCGGCAACAGCGTCTCCGCCCGCTCCCGGCTCGCCTCCGACACTGCGGAAACCCCGACGACGGCGTGCTCGGCCCCGCGCAGCGCCGCACCTAGTACGGCACCCACCTTTCCAGCGCCGATGATTCCTACGCCGAGTCGTCCTGGCCTAGCCATGGTCGGGTTCCTCCTGGGTTGATGCACGCCGGATGGCATGCGCGGCGGGCGGGGCTGGCACCGGCATCGCCGCGGGCGGAAGTTGCGCCAGCCATTGCTCGCTACTTTGCAGTTTGCGGGCTTTCCGCGCCCGGGCCGCCTGCTGGTCGAACAAACTTACTGCTTCCTCTGTGGCCGCCTGGATGAGCCGGGGAGCCACGGGCCCTGGAGTCGTATGCAACACGAGGTCGGCCACGCCGAAGAGCCGGGCCAACGGACCCTGGTGGAGGGCGATGGACTGGGTTCGCTGATGCGGGACCATCACCAACTTCCGCCACAATCGGCCGGAACGCAGCAGCAGGGCCGTATCCGTTGAAAGGAAGCCGTTGCGTCGCCAGCCCAACGGGGAAAGTATCCAGGCACGCTTGGGGGTGGTGACGAAGCCGGCGCCGGAATCCAGGCCGGTCAGCCCGGCTGTGAACACGCGCTCGGGATCGGCGGTACCGGGGTCGGGCAAGACGAGTGAGAGCATCATCATCACCTCGGGCTTCCGGCCGACCGGGAGCAGCATGGTCCGGTGCTCGCCTTCGCTGCGGTGGTGTTCACCGTAGCCGGCAACGTTCACGTGGATCCTGTACCAGCCGAGAATGCGCCACAACGGCGGCTGGGTGACCTTGAGGGCCTGGATGCGGCCGGGAGGCACGGTCTGTGCCCGGGTATCCAGGAGTCCGTAGCGCAGGCGGATGCCGTCCGGGGAAATAGCCGCCGTAAAGTTGTAGCCCGTGTTGAACGAGCGCCAGTAGGCGGTACCCAAGCCGAGGATTGCCGGAATCAAGTAGAGGATGAATGCCCGGGACTCGGTCAGCACCGACACCAGGACCGACGCGATGGCGCTGAGCACAATGAAGAGGCTCTGCTCGCTCAAGATCAGCGAACCGACAAGCCTCCCAGGCGGCACGTAGAGCACCACCTGTTCGGGGGCCTCGGGCACCTCGACCGTCTCGCTCCCGTCAGCAATACCTGCAGCCCGGCCCAGGATGGTGGCACGGAGCTGCTTGGCCTGCTCGAGCCTGAGGTACGAAAGCCGCACGGCCGAATGGCCGGCGTCGGCCACCTCGAACTTCAGCTCCGCGAGCCCGAAAATACGGGCAAGCAGGGGCTGCACGATGTCGATGGCCTGGACCCGGTCAAGCCGCGCCTGGCGCTGCTGTTTGAACAGGAAGCCGGTGTTGACCCGGACATAGCCTTCGGCAAGCTGATACCGGGTGAAGTACCAGCTGAGGATGAAGGACCCCAAAGCCAGCAACAGCACGACGCCGCCCCCGGCCAGGAGCCAGAGCGTGCGTTCGTTGAAGTTGTCGCCAATGGTCCCGCGGCCTTGCAGCGTTCGTTCAAAGGTATCGCGGCCGAAGAAATAGATGATCGCCGCAAGCGCCACCCATCCCCGCACGAATGGCGACGCCGGGTGCACGCGGTGCCAGTCGCCGTCGACGACCGTCTGTTCCTGGGTCACAGCCCGGCCAGCCTCGCTTCGCCGCGGGCCGAAAGCTGCTCGCGCAACCGTGCTCCTTCAGCGGCGGGAAGTCCCGGAAGGTGGGCGTTGGTTCCGGCGGAAGCGGTGTGGAGCTTGAGGGTGCACAGCCCCAGGACCCGCTCGACGGGCCCAACCGCCACGTCGACGTACTGCATCCGGCCGTAGGGAACCACCATGGTCCGCTGGAAGAAGATACCGCGGCGGATCAGCAGGTCGTCGTCGCGCTCCGCATAACCGATGGCCCTCACTTGCCTCGGGATCAACACAAGGCGCCACAGTGCAATCAGCAGAAGGGCCGCGGGAACGGCGACGGCGAGCCACAGCGGCGGCCATTTCCACCACCCCAGTTCCACGAAGAGCAAGGGCAGGCTGAACAGGCCGACCATGATCACGTTGCCGATGGCCCACTCGACGAGCCGCACCGTCACGTATTTCGGCGAAACGCGCAGCCACTGGATGCCAGGAGGATCAATCGCCGCGGTATGCATATTCGCCTTCGCCCTTGGTTTCGCCACGGCGTGAATCCCGGACTCCGGGGCCGCCTTCCAGGTCTTCCGGTGGGATGCGGCAGAACCGCTCCACCACGAGCCCGACGACGGTCATGATGAGCCCGCCGCCGCCCATGATGAGCGCGAGCCAAAGGATGCCTTGGTCACTGCGGAGGCTCCAGAGCCGGAGTTGCTCAATCACGATCCCCACATGCCAGCCCAGCAGCACCGTGCCCGCATAGGCGCAGGCCTGGGCCAGGATCAGGGTTCGCGCGGCGAGGATGGGGTTGAGCATGGTCTTCTTCTTGCCGTTGCGCCAGCGCAGGACGCGGATGCCCATGATCAAGGTCAGCACGGCGATGACGCCCATGGTCACCAAAGCGGAAGGAGGAAGCACCGGCGTCGCCATGCTGTAGCGGGTGGTGAGCACAGTGGTAAGCCAGCCAACCGCGGCAAGAACGACCGCGATGATCGCCAACAAGAGCGGACGCATGGCCTTCATGGACTATTCCACCGCTCCCGCGGCAGCGACGCTGCCGGATCCGTCGAAACCGTCGAAAGGCCGAAGCCCCGGAAAGTCCTCGGCCTTGGTGGCCAGTTCGGCGACGCTCTCGCCGTTGAGCCGCGCCGCAGGGTCCAGGAGGGCCCACGGATAGAGCACGAAGGCCCGCTCCGCAGCCCGCGGATGCGGCAGGGTCAGGGTTTCGTCGTCGCTTGTGAGTTCGCCGTAGACAATGATGTCCACGTCCAAGGTGCGGGGCCCCCAGCGGACCTCGCGGACCCGGTGGTGCTTTTGTTCGACGTCGTGGCAGTGCTGCAAGAGGTCCAGCGGCGCAAGGGTGGTCTCAACGGCGATCACCATGTTGAGGAAATCCGGTTGCCCCACGGGCCCGCCCACGGCTTTGGTCTGCACCACGGGAGAAACACCGAGCAGGCGGATTTCCGGGCGGTCAACGAGGTCGGCAACGGCGGTGGACAAGGTGTCATTCCGCTCGCCCAGGTTGCTGCCGAGGGCCAGGATGGCCTTCGTGAATGGGGAGGTCATGCACGCTCCCTGTGGACACTGACAGTGACGTCGCCGAAGGGCACTTCGATGGGAGCTTTGGGTTTGTGGACCGTGACATCGATGGCGGCGATGTTGAAGCCAGCCAGGATCCCCTCGGCGATCCGCACCGCGAGGGCCTCGATCAGGTTGAGCGGCTCGCCCGCAATGAGGGACGTAATGTACTCGGCCACTTCACCGTAGTGCGCCGTGAACTGCAGGTCATCGGTTTCCGCGGCCTTGCTGAAATCGGTGTACAGCACCGCGTCGACGACGAACGGCTGTCCGTCACGGCGCTCGAAGTCGAAGACGCCGTGATGCCCGACGGCGGTAACGCCGGTTAGTGTGATCTTGTCCAAACCGGTTCCTCCCCCTTTGTTCACGAAGCTTAGTGTCTGATGCGTGCGGCAACCTTGACGGCGTCAAGGCTGGGGCCGACGTCGTGGACGCGCACGGCCCAGGCGCCGTTCGCGGCACTGATTGCCGTGATTGCAGCGGTGGCATGGTCGCGTTCCTCCGGTGCCGCCGCCTTGCCGGCCACGGTCAGGAGCGTTCCGAGGAACCGCTTGCGGGAAGCTCCGATCAGGACCTTGTGGCCAAGTTCATCCAGCTTGCCGATGTACTTGAGAAGTTGCCAGTTCTGGTCCTCGTCCTTGGAGAAGCCCAGGCCCGGATCCACAATGATTTGTTCCGGGGTGACGCCTGCCGCGTAGAGCTTGTCGCGGACGCCCTTGAGCTCCTCGATGACTTCCTCCACGACGTCGCCGTAGTCGGCAAGGCTGTTCATGGTCTCGGCGTCGCCCCGGCGATGCGTCAGGACATAGGGCACCTTGGTACGTGCGACGAGTTCGGCCATCTCGGGTTCGATGCTCAACCCGGAGACGTCGTTGATGATCGCGGCGCCGGCCTCCACGGCCGCAGCTGCCGTCGATGCGTGTGTCGTGTCGATGCTGACGAGCGCCCCGGCCTTCACGAGTGCCTGAACCACCGGCAAGACCCGGCGCTGCTCTTCTTCCGGGGAGACGGGCTCGGCGCCTGGGCGGGTCGATTCGCCGCCGACGTCGATGATGTCCGCTCCGGCATACAACATGCGCAATGCATGGGCGATGGCGGTGTCCGCCGTGGGGTGCTTGCCGCCGTCGCTGAATGAATCCGGCGTGACGTTCAGAATTCCCATGACAAGCGTGCGGTCGGCCGGCAGGTCCGCGAAGCGGGCGGCCGGACGGGGTTTGCGGAGAATAGGCAGGGGGCTGGTAGCCGGGCCCGTTCCTGGTGCTGCTGCGAGGGAATCCATGGTCTTTGTTACCTTCCGAGTATGAGGCTCATGGCTTCGGCGCGGGTGGCCGGGTCATGAAGTTGCCCGCGTACCGCACTGGTGACGGTCTTGGCGCCGGGCTTGCGGATGCCACGCATGGACATGCACATGTGTTCGCATTCGACGACGACGATCGCGCCCCGGGGCTTGAGGTGGGTCACGAGCGCTTCGACGATCTGGGTGGTCAGGCGTTCCTGCACTTGGGGACGGCGGGCATAAATGTCCACGAGACGGGCAAGCTTGCTGAGCCCCGTCACTTTGCCGTCGTGGGAAGGGATGTATCCAACATGCGCGACGCCGTGGAACGGCACCAGATGGTGCTCGCACGTGGAATAGAACGGGATGTCCTTGACCAGCACGAGTTCCTCATGGTCGAGGTCGAACGTAGTGGACAGGACATCCTCGGGATCCTGGTGCAGGCCCGCGAAGACCTCGGCGTAAGCCTTGGCAACGCGCTTTGGCGTATCCACCAGTCCGCCACGGTCCGGGTCCTCGCCCACGGCAATGAGGATCTCGCGGACGGCGGCCTCGATGCGTGGCCGGTCTACCTTGTATGAGTGGTGTCCGTGGCCGTGGCCGTGGCCGCCTGATTTCCCCCCGGAGGCGCCGCCGAAGTCATCACTGGCGGCACCGCTGAAGTCGTCGTCGTCGATATGAGTCACAGCAGAAAGCTTAGCCTTGATGCGAAACGTCGGTGCCCGCGTCAGGTCCTTGACCGGTGAACGACTCCTGGCTGCTGACTCCCTGCGGGTGCGGGGACTGGGCGTCCAGGGGCTCTTCGAGACGCGCGGCCTTGGCTTGTTCCTGTGCTTCTCGTTCAGCCTTTTCTGCGCGGGATTCCACCGGCGGGATGGTCTGTACCGGACGGGACTCTTTGGAGAGCCAGACTTCGCGGAAATCACGCTTGCGGATGTCGCGGAAGATGTGGGCGATCTCGGCTTGGTTCAGCGTTTCGCGCTCAAGCAGTTCGAGGGCCAACTGGTCCAGTACGTCGCGGTTCTCGGTCAGGATCGCATATGCCTCATCGTGGGCCTGATCGATCAGGCGGCGCACTTCCTCGTCAACGATGTAAGCCACCGAGTCCGAGTAGTTGCGTTCCTGTGCCATATCCCGGCCCAGGAACGGCTCGCCTCCGCCAGCGCCGAGCTTCACGGCGCCGATGCGCTCGCTCATGCCGAACTGGGTGACCATCTTGCGGGCCGTTCCGGTGGCCTTTTCGATATCGTTCGAGGCGCCCGTCGAGGGGTCGTGGAAGACGATTTCCTCTGCAACGCGGCCACCCATGGCGTACGCCATCTGGTCCAGGAGTTCGTTGCGGGTGATCGAGTACTTGTCGTCCTCGGGGACCACCATGGTGTAGCCGAGGGCGCGGCCTCGGGGCAGGATGGTGATCTTCGTGACAGGGGCGGAATTGCGAAGTGCTGCCGCCACCAGGGCGTGGCCGCCCTCGTGGTAGGCGGTGATCTTCCGCTCCATTTCCTTCATGACGCGGCTGCGCTTCTGCGGGCCCGCCATGACGCGGTCGATTGCCTCGTCCAGGGCGCGGTCGTCAATCAGGTTGGCATTGGACCTTGCCGTCAGGAGGGCAGCCTCGTTGAGCACGTTGGCAAGGTCCGCACCCGTGTAGCCCGGGGTCTTCTTCGCGACGCCTTTGAGGTCGACGCCGTGGGCCATCGGTTTGCCCTTGGCGTGGACGCTCAGGATCTGTTCGCGACCAATCAGGTCCGGTGCTTCAACGGTGATCTGGCGGTCGAAGCGGCCGGGACGGAGCAGGGCAGGGTCGAGGACGTCCGGGCGGTTGGTTGCCGCGATCAGGATGACGTTGGTCTTGACGTCGAAGCCGTCCATTTCGACCAGGAGCTGGTTGAGTGTCTGCTCGCGCTCGTCGTTGCCGCCGCCGATACCGGCGCCACGGTGACGGCCGACGGCGTCGATCTCGTCAACGAAAATGATGGCGGGCGCATTGGCCTTCGCTTGCTCGAAGAGGTCGCGGACGCGGGAAGCACCGACGCCTACGAACATTTCGACGAAGTCCGAGCCCGAGATCGAGAAGAACGGGACGCCTGCCTCGCCTGCGACGGCGCGGGCCAGGAGGGTCTTGCCGGTGCCCGGAGGGCCGTACAGCAGCACGCCCTTCGGGATCTTTGCGCCAACGGCCTGGAACTTTGCCGGTTCCGCGAGGAATTCCTTGATTTCCTGGAGCTCTTCGACGGCTTCGTCCGCGCCGGCAACGTCATCGAAGGTGACCTGCGGCATGTCCTTATTGACCAACTTGGCCTTCGACTTGCCGAACTGCATCACCTTGGAACCGCCGCCTTGCATGCGCGAGAGCAAGAACCAGAAAAGCACGCCCAGCAGGAGCACGGGGACGAGGAGCGAGAAAAGTCCGGAGAACCAATTGTTCTCGACGGGCTGGTCCGTGAAGCCGCCGGACGGTTGGGCATTGGTGACGGCCTTGACGACGTCCCCGGCCCGCGCCGTGACGTAGAAGAACTGGACGTTCTTGCCCTTGTCCTGGCCGTCGATGACGAGGTTGTCTTTCAGCGTCAGGTCAACGCGGTTCTCGGCGTCGTAGATTTTGGCCTGGTCCACCTTGCCGCTCTGGGCGAGGATCGCGAGGCCCTTATCGGTGTCGATGCGGGTGGATCCGCCGGGGGCAAGGGTTGCAAATGCCACCAGGAGCAAGCCGACTACGACAACAATCCAGATGCCCGGGCCCTTGAAGAAACTCTTAGCTTTCATCTGTTCGGGGGCTCCGCCCCGTCCCTCCTGGTAGTGCTGCACGGCGCAGCTTCTGCGCGCGTGTGGTGCTGCGTCAGTTTCTAGCTTTACACCGTTCGGAGTGATTCACGCACAGTAAGGGGCAAAAGTTCCCTCTAGGCGTACATGAACAGGGAATTCCGGAAGCTCGCGGGAGAAATCCATGGTTCTTTCAGGATCGCTGCGTAACCGCACAACGAGAAGCGGCCTCCCGAACAGGAGGCCGCTTTCACTCCGCGAACCTGCCGCGGTGGTTCGCTGCGAAAAGAGTTACTCGTAAACGTGCGGAGCGAGGGTTCCCACGAAGTCCAAGTTGCGGTACTTTTCGGCGTAATCCAGCCCGTAACCGACGACGAATTCGTTGGGAATGTCGTAGCCGACGTACTTGACGTCGATCTCGACCTTGGCGGCCGTAGGCTTGCGGAAAGCCGTACAGATTTCCACGGAAGCCGTGCCCCGCGATTCGAGGTTCGTCTTGAGCCAGGAGAGGGTCAGGCCGGAATCGATAATGTCTTCGACAATCAGGACATCCTTGCCCATGAGGTCGGTATCAAGGTCCTTGAGGATGCGCACGACGCCGGAAGACTGGGTACCGGAGCCGTACGAAGACACCGCCATCCAGTCCATGCTGACGTGGCTGTGCAGCGCACGGGCGAGGTCTGCCATGACCATGACGGCACCCTTGAGCACGCCGACGATCAGCAGCTCACGGCCCTCGTAGTCCTTGTCAATCTGTGCAGCAAGTTCGGCGATCCGTTGCTGGATCTGCTCCTTGGTGTAGAGAACGTGTTTGAGGTCTGCCTGGACGTCGTTTGAATCCACCAATGGCTCCTGTGTTGATGCGTGGGTGCGGCTACTGTTGGGGCGATCTTTGATGCCGGAATACTAGCTTCCCACAGCCGCCGCCTTCGCGGGGAACGGCAGTTCCCCGTGCTGAGGCCTCCCTCTCCAATTCGCTCAGGGATACGCGGTAGACGCTGACGCTTCCGGGAAGCTGCACCGGACCCGCCGATCCCTGCCGGCGCAGTAACGCTTCGGCCGCTTGAAGCCGCCCGTAACCGGGCTGTTGGCCCCCGACGTCCGCCGCTGCCTTTGCGATCACCCGGAACCTCAGCGCGGGGGACAATTCCCTCAAGGCGTCTTCGGGAAGCCAGACTCCATCGTCGCTCCGGTTCACGAGGCCCGCATAGCGCTCTGCGGCAAGCTGCTCCAGGAAGTCAGCGTCCTGTTGGAGGATCGCGGCGGTGCGGGCGAGTGATTCGGCAACCCCGGGCCCCAGCTTGTCCTCAAGCAAGGGCATCACCTCAACCCGGGTCCGGGAGCGGGCGAAGGCAGGGTCCGCGTTACTGGGATCGTGCCAGGTTTCGAGTTCCTCGACCTCGCAGATTTCGAGCGTTTCCGCCCGGCGAAGCCCCAGGAAGGGACGGAGGAGCTTGCCGCGTGCGGGGCGCATTCCAGCGAGGGAGCGGGTTCCCGAACCCCGCGCCAGGCCGAGCAGTACCTGTTCGGCCTGGTCGTCCAGCGTGTGCCCGAGCAGGATTGCTCCACAACCGAGTTCGGTGGCGGCTGCTTCGAGGGCCGCATGCCGGGCGTCCCGGGCTGCCGCCTCGGGTCCAAAGCCGGTAGCCGCCACGTCCACGGTCCTCAGCTGGACAGGCGAGAGGCCCAGCCCCTCCAGGATCGCCACGGTTCGTGCCGCGACCTCACCCGAGCCTTCCTGCAGCTGATGGTCAACCACGACGGCGGCAACGCTCACGGGGCGGCCGTGCACATGGCCTCGACGGGCAAAGTAGGCTGCCACTGAAGCAAGGGCCAGGGAGTCCGGCCCACCGCTGCAAGCGACGAGGATTCGCTCGGGATAGCCTGCGGAGGCCAGCGCGTCCTGCAACATGTTCCGTGCCTTGCCGACGACTGGCGCCAAACGCCCGGGGCGCCGTCGTCCGCTGCTTGCTGCGATACTCCTGCTTGGTGGGTTTCTACTGCTTGCGCCCGGACCCGATGTGGTACCCGCGGTCACAGCCCCATCCGCTCAAGCCACAGCTTGGAGTCGTGGATTTCGGCTTCCGTGGGCAGTTCTTCGGCCGATTCCCACACCCGGTTCAGGCCTTCCATGCCGGCCACCGCAACCACTTCGCGGACAAACTTGGCTCCGTCGCTGTACTGGCGCATCTTGGCATCCAGGCCGAGGATGTTGCGGATGAATTTCTCGATCACCCCGCGGTCTTTGCCCCGTGCGTTGAAGCGCTGCCTGATGGTCTTCACTGAAGGGACAAGGGTGGAATCGACGGCATCCATCACCACGTTGGCGTGGCCTTCCAGCAAGCTCATGACGGCTGTGAGATGCGAGAGCGAGGCTTTTTCCTCGGGGTTCTGCAGGAGGTCCAGAATGGCCCCGCGGCCGGGTGTGGCGCCGGTGGAGCGGTCGCGCAGGGAACGCGCGGCGGCCGTGGCGCGATCCATGATGGAGTCCACATTGCCGATCAGGTTGGCGCTGAGGCGCTCGATTTCCTCAAGCATGTGGGTCCGGAGCCAGGGCGCCGCAGCGAACTGCACCCGGTGGGTCTGCTCGTGAAGGCAAACCCAGAGCCGGAAATCGTCCGGATCAACGTTGAGCTCGCGCTCCACGGAGATGATGTTCGGAGCCACCAGCAAAAGCCTGCCAGCAGGCGGCGCTTTCGAGTCCGGGGCGAGCGCCGCGAAAGGATCGTATTGACCCAGGACCTTGCTCGACAAGAAGGCAAGCACGGCCCCGAGCTGGGTACCCGTGATGGCGCCGCTCGCGGCAGCGGCAGCCGGCGTCATCGCCGGGCCGCGCCGGGAATCCAGCATTTGCTGAAGGGCCGGCTGGAGCATCACGGCAAAACTTTGGGTATTGGCCTTCGCCCATGACGCCCGGTCAACTACCAGGACATGGGAATCGCGGAGATCGCGTGCGGCTTCCAGACCGGTGATGTCATGCACATGCGGTACCGAGATGTCCGCGCTGAACCGCAGGCTGTCCACGGCTTTGCCGATCTGCGCCGGACTCAGTAGTGGACCGGGGGGAGCGAGCCGGGCAGCCGTGGAGGCGGCCAGCTCCCAGTTGATGAGGGACTGGGCTTGCTGCTGAGACTCCATACGAACCATCAGAACACAACAGGCTGAATCTGCGCCCTTAAGTTCGCTCAGCGGCGAACGTCGGGCAGCAGCGAACTTCAACCACCAGTGCAACCACATGACGCGAGTGCAGTGGCGGCCCTGTCCAGCGCCACCTTGTTTCCCGCTGCGCCCGGCGTCAGCCCGTTGCCGATAAAGGAAAAGACCAGAAGGCGGCCGTTCGCGTCCACTACGTAGCCGCTCAAAGCGATCACCGAATTCAAGGTACCGGTCTTGGCCCGCACCAGCCCCGCCCCTTGGGAGGTGGTGGGGTCTGCGTAGCGGTCACCGAGCGTCCCGGTCAGTCCAGCAACCGGGAACCCGGCGAGGGCGGCGCGGAGACGAGTGTCCGGTCCCGAGGTAATGGCCCGCACAACGTCCGCGAACTGCCGAGCCGACACCTGGTTGCCCAAGGCAAGGCCGGACACGTCCGCCAAGTGCATGGAGTCCGTGGCGATCCCCACTTCCGCCAACTGGGCGCTCACGGCCGCCGTCGCGCCGTCGTTGGATCCCGGCTTTCCCGCGGACAAAGCGGACATCCGGCCGAACACCTCGGCCAGGTAGTTGTCCGAGGTTTCGAGCATCAAGTCCACTTGCTCGCGGACGGTGGCAGACACCACGCTGGCGAGGACGTCCTGTTTTCCGGACGGAGCGGCGGCGCGTTCCACACCCGGGACCACCGTGAATCCGGCCGCGGCGCCCGCGGCTTGGAGCTTTCCCGCGAAAGCCTCGGCAGCGGTGAGCGCGGCGTCTTGCGGGCGCGAACCTGTGGTTGCGCCCGGGCTTGTCCTGGCCGAGTTCAGGGCGAGCGGAAAGATTGGCGCGGTTTCGCCGGCGGCGACGTCGTCGAGGCTCCACGCCGGATTCAAAGCGGGCCCGGTGAATAGGCCATCGTCCAATTGCACCGTGACCGGCCCCTTCACGCCCCGGTCCTGCAGCGCTTTTGCGGCATCCGCCGCGAGGGTCTCCAGGCCGGCATGGCCAAGCACCTCGCCTGGCTGGGACGGGCCGTCGCCGAGCAGGACGTCGCCTCCGGCGCTCAGGATGATGGTCGACGCGGAAGGTCCTGCCAGGACCCGCGTGCTGAAGCGGGTCTCCGGGCCGATCGCCCGCAGCGCCGCGACTGCGGTGAGCAGCTTCATGTTGGACGCCGGCACCCGGTTCTTGCCGCCGTCCCGATCGTAAAGCGGAAGCCCGGTCAGCGCATCTTCAACGACGCCGGTGAAGTCTCCCCCGCCGTCGGGGGTCAGGAGGGCGTTGAGCTGGTTCGTGACATCGGCCGGCAGCGGGACCGGGGCGGAAGCGTCCAAGGGCGCAACGATCTGCGTGCGGCTCAGCTGCTGGGGGACTTGTTGCCAGGCGGGCATCTTGGGTGTGGGCGTACCGGCTGCCCCGAAGAGGCCGGCCGCGACCCCGAGGCCCATCGGGACGGCCAAGGCCGCGATGACCAAGGTCAGCAAGGCCTGCGGCAGGAAGCGGAAAATGGCCTTCGAAGCAGGGTTCGGGGGCCTGGTCTTCCTGGGCCTGAGAACGGGAGTGTCCTGCTGTTCCGGAGCCTGCTTTTCAGCCTCCGCCTCGTTAACGCCCTTCATGCAGCTTTAGTCCTCAAAGTCTTGAATGTCCCCACCGTTTCAAGAAACTTGGGCCTCTCGCTATATCCTCAATAATAGTCGGCGGCGTCGGCTGCTCTGTTGCCGCGCCCATGCCAATACCGTCAAGGAGCATTCCATGAAGCACGACGTCACGATCGAGATCCCCAAGGGGTCGCGCGTCAAGTACGAAGTTGACCACGAGACCGGTCGCGTCCGCCTGGACCGCGTCCTGTTCACCTCCATGCAGTACCCCACGCACTACGGGTTCTTCGAGAACACCCTGGGCGAGGACGGCGACCCGCTGGACGCACTGGTGCTCCTGCAGGACTTCGACCTGTACCCCGGAGTCATCGTTGAGTCCCGCCCCATCGGCGTTTTCAACATGACCGACGACGGCGGCGGAGACGCGAAGGTCCTGTGCGTTCCGGCCGACCCGCGTTTCGACCACATCCAGGAAATCACTGATGTCAGCGAATTCCTGATCAAGGAAATCGAGCACTTCTTCACCCGCTACAAGGACCTTGAGCCGGGTAAGTGGGTCAAGGCTGAAGGCTGGGCCGACCGCGCAGCAGCCGAAGCCGAGCTGGAAGCTTCCATCAAGCGTTACGTTCCGGTCGCGCACTGATCCCCACGTTCCAGGCGAACCGCACCCGCCGCCGTCGTTAACGGGTGGGTCCCGGACGCGGAACGGATCGGCTCACAATCGCTGGGCACGCGCGGCCGTAACGACCAGTTGACTCTCGATTAACCCCTTGAAAGTCAGCTACCTGCCGGTAATGTTTGATCCACCATGTTCACGCTGACCATCAACCAACGCGACAGCCGCGGCAACGGAGACCTCGTACCGCAGCTGCTCAAAGACTTGCGCCACATCCCTGCGCGCTTGGACTTTGACCGCTCGGTGGAGGACGAAGTCCAAGGCATCGTGGAATTCCCGCAACAGGCCGTGGACTCAGCGCTCATAGCCTTGCGGAGCGGACAGTGGTACGTGGGAATCGGCGTCGGACCCGTCAACGAACCCCTGCCCAAGCAAATCAAAGACGCCTCCGGACACGGCCTGGTCTACGCCCGCCGCGCCGTGGACCGCTTGCGGAACAGCAAGGAGCGAGTCCCCGTGGCCGTCGAGGGGCCGATTGCTGCGCTTGCTGCCGAATCGGAGGCTGTGCTGCGGCTCTTGGGGCACATTGTGCAGCATCGGAGCGTTGCTGAGTGGCGCGTCCTGGACCTGTTGACGCCCGGCGTGCGTGGTCAACAGAAGGCCGTGGCCCAGGAACTGGGGATCAGTACCCAAGCCGTGAGCAAGGCACTGGCCCGCGCCCAGTGGGTGGAGGAGCACGCTGCCAGACCGGCCGCAGCACGCTTGCTGCAATTGATCCTCGAGGTTTACTGATAGCCTCGGCCGCCTTCAGCCGAACCAGCCCTCGACACGTCCAACCATTCCCGCCTAACTTGGGTCCATGATCACCAAGCCAAAGCTTGGGCGGCTACTTCCAGCGCTCAAGCAGGCTGTCACAGGGCACCGTCTCCTGTTTGCTGCCAAGACGGCCGCCGCGGCCGGGCTGGCTTGGTACCTCGCGCCGCTTATGCCTGGGACAGCCGCTTCCTATCCCTATTACGCGCCCTTGGGCGTCTTGGTCAGCATGCACCCCACCGTTGCGGCTTCCGCCAAGCACGGGCTACAAAGCCTTCTTGGACTCGGCTTGGGCATAGCCATGGCCTTCGCGGTGACCACGATTACCGCGCCAAACGCACTGGCGGTGGCCGTCGTCGTCGGCCTGGGCGTGGTCGTCGGTGGCCTGCCAAGACTCGGAAGTGCCTCCGAATGGGTGCCCATGGCGGCGCTGTTCGTACTGGTGCTGGGTTATTCGAATGCGCAAGGCTTCTCGTTCGCGTACGTCCTGCAGATGGGCATGGGGGTGGCGGTCGGTTTCGCGGTGAACTGGCTGGTCTTCCCGCCCCTGCATCTTGAAGGCATCGATCCCGCCATCGACGGTCACCAACGGGCGCTGTCCAAGCAACTCAGGGACATGGCCAGCGCCATGACGGAATCGTGGCCACCGGACCATGAGGAATGGGCGAGCCGCAGCGGCGAGCTCGCACGTACCGCGACCGCGGTGCGGACAGCTGTCCAGGCAGCGAAGTTGAGCGCCAAAGCGAACCCGCGGTCCCGCCGTCGAGCCGGGCGCCTGCCCGGCGACCTGGCCGGTTTGCGGGTGATGGAACGGCTGACTTTTCACGTCCAGGACGTCACAGACGTCCTGGCAAGCGTGATCTGGGAAGAGAACGCGGGAACGGTCATTCCGGAGGGTGTCCCGCCTAATTTGGCTGAGGCCCTGGAGGACGTTGCAACAGCGATTCGGCAATGGAGGCATGGAGACGCCGAAGACTTCAGGAGCGCCTTGCGCGACGCTAGGGACAGTGTGGCATCACTAAGTGACACTCTCACGGAAGCCGCCGCCGGCCAGGAGTCCGTGAACGCCACCGCGTCGGTCGCCATGAGCCTGCGGCGTATCATCACCGTGGTCTCCGACGCCGCCTGAACTGCGGATGGCCAGTCCCGCTGAGTGTGGGTTTTTACAGTAGGCGGCGCAGGATGAGGGCTGCACCGTCGTCGTAGACCGAAGCGGTGACCTCATCCGCGACGGCGATGACTTCCTCGGGTGCCTGGCCCATGGCGACACCGCGCCCGGCCCAGCTGAGCATCTCGATGTCATTGCGGCCGTCCCCCACTGCCACCGTGTGGCGGGGGTGCGTACCGAGCCGCTGCCGCAACAGTTCCAAGGCGCTGGCCTTGGTGACGCCGGCGGCGGCGATATCCAGCCAGGCCGTCCAGCCCACTGAGTAGGTGACCCCGGACAGTCCGATCTTCCGGATGGCTGTGGAAAATTCTTCAGCCGTATTCTCGCTGCTGAACACCACCACACGCACGGCAGTGGCATCCAGCATGGTCTGGAAATCGACGCCGATTGCCTCAACGCCGAAGCTGGCGTCCTGGAACCGCTCGGTAGAGAGGAAGTTCCCGTCCTCGTCTTCGAGCGCGTATTTGGCGGACGGAAGCTGCTCGCGAAGTGCCATCAACGCCGGAGCAGGATCGAAGGTGGCCTTGTGAATGATCTCGTAGCCTGCGTCCAGCTGGGGGTCGAGCCGCAACGTGACTCCGCCGTTGCAGCATACGGCGTACCCGCGTTCCAGCCCGATCTGCTCAATGATGGGCAAAGTGGCGTTCAACGAACGGCCGGTGGCGATCAGGACGTCGTGACCTTGGGCGACGACTGCCCTTGCGGCGTCGCGGACACCTGGCGACATGTGGCCATCGTGATCCACGAGGGTTCCGTCGACGTCCAACGCGACCATGAGTTTGTGATTCGAATTCCGCTGGTCATCGATGCCAGCGACTGAGGTACCAGTCAAAATAGTCATGCCTCCAGTGAAGCAGACCCCACCGACACCAGCTAGGACGCAGGCCACAGCAAGGGATTAACACGCGGTGAATACTCCCACGTTGTCCACAGTGTGAATATTAACTTGAGGCTCTGGCGCGAGGCCTCAGTCCGGCGCGCAGGAGCTTCTGCCGAAGGCGGCCTGGCTGCTCCAAATCCGCCCAACTCCACCTGACGACGGTGAACCCGAGAGCACGGATGCTGTCCTCACGCACCTTCTCCCGATAGACGATCTCCTCCGCGGTCCAATCCCCCCGCATGTCTTCGTCAGCGTACTTTTGCTTGCCATCGAATTCGCCCGCGATCGATTGCTCCGGCCACCAGAAATCGGTTCTGGCGACGAACTGGCCGGAGTCAACAATTGTGTGCTGTTGGAGCGGTTGCTCAAAGCCCAGCAGCTCGATGACGGCCCTGCTGAACGACTCCCCTGCGGATTCGGCCTTCGGGTGGGCCAAGCTCGCGATGCGGAGTGCCCGGTGCTTGGTGGCATCAGCCACGATCCTGTCCAGTGCCGAGGCGATCCCAGGGTGTTCGATCAAGCGGGCATCCTGCCCGAGCAAACCCTGCTGCCACAGCATTCGTGCGATTCCGTCAGCCACAACCAGCGCGCTGCTGAAGGACGAGGTGCACATAACATCGATGACCGTCTGCACCGGACTTGTGCAGGAAAAATGGCCGGAAACCACGGCCTGCGCATTGCGTCGAAGGACGTAGCGCATGGGATGGTTGCCTGCATTCCGGGCTTTTTCGGCAAGCACGCTGTTTCCGTGAACCACAAAAGTCGCTGGCCGCCGTCCGGTGATCCGCTCGGAGGAAGTGGCC
Source organism: Arthrobacter sp. 05L417 (assembly GCF_056397865.1). Lineage (NCBI taxonomy): Bacteria > Bacillati > Actinomycetota > Actinomycetes > Micrococcales > Micrococcaceae > Arthrobacter > Arthrobacter sp. 05L417. The sequence goes on along the minus strand of NZ_JBFTOG010000005.1, from coordinate 189,067 downwards.
AGATCGACGAACTCCGGCGGGCGCAGTGTAGGGACGCCGAGCACGACAGCTGCGGACTCACCGCAAAAGACGGGCTGGTCGAATGCCATGCCCACCGCCGCCGCAGACCACTCGAACCTCTCGGCAGGCGTCGCTTCCACCCAGGTGGAGGTTTTCACGTAGTACCCCCGCCTCAGCCGGACGAGACGGCCTGCCCTGAACGGCCGGTGAATCCCGGCCGTGGAGCCCGTAAGGGCCAGCCGCTCGGCGGAGACGATGAGCTGCGGAGGTATGTCCATGGAATTACTATCCATGGGTCGTTCGGCAGCGTCAGCCGTGCTTTGGCTCTATGTGGACAAGCCAGGCTGTGGAGGACTACAGAACGGGCAGGACCTCGAGCCCTCCGATGTACTTCTGGAGTGCCTTGGGGACGTTGACCGAGCCATCCGGGTTCTGGTGGTGCTCCAGGATGGCCACGATCCAGCGGGTGGTGGCCAGCGTGCCGTTCAGGGTGGCGACAGCGCGCGTGCCCTTCACTACGCCATCCTCGTTGACCGCGCGCTCACGGATGTTCAGGCGGCGGGCCTGGAAGGTGGTGCAGTTGGACGTCGACGTGAGCTCGCGGTACGCGTTCTGGGTGGGGACCCAGGCTTCGCAGTCGAACTTCCGGGCCGCGGACATGCCGAGATCGCCCGCCGCCGTGTCGATCACGCGGTACGGGAGCTCGACCTTGGCCAGCATTTCCTCTTCCCAGGCCAGGAGGCGTTCGTGCTCGGCAGCGGCTTCTTCAACCGTGGTGTAGATGAACATCTCCACCTTGTTGAACTGGTGGACGCGGATGATCCCGCGGGTGTCCTTGCCGTGTGAACCGGCTTCGCGGCGGTAGCAGGAGCTCTGCCCCGCGTAGCGGATGGGGCCGGCGGAAAGGTCCAGGATCTCGTCCGCGTGGTAGCCGGCGAGGGCCACTTCAGAGGTTCCCACGAGGTAAAGGTCGTCTTCAGCGAGACGGTAGATCTCGGCGTCGTGCTTTACATCGAAGCCGGTGCCCTGCATGGTCTCCGGGCGCACCAAAGTGGGGGTGATCATCGGTACGAAGCCGGCCTCGATGGCCTGGTCCATGGCCATCTGCAACAGTGCCATCTCCAGGCGGGCACCGACGCCGCGGAGGAAGTAGAAGCGCGCACCGGACACCTTGGCGCCGCGTTCCATGTCGATCGCGCCGATGAGTTCGCCGATTTCCAGGTGGTCCCTCGGCTCGAAGTCAGGGAATTCGCGTGGTGTGCCGACCGTCTTGACCACCACGAAATCGTCCTCGCCACCCTCGGGCACGCCGTCCACAATCAGGTTGGGGATGACCCGGAGCAGCTCTTCCTGCTTGGCCTGGGCGGCGTCGGCTTCGGCAGAAGCGGCCTTGACCGAGTTGGCCAGTTCCTTGACCTCGGCCAGCAGCGCCTGCTTTTCCTCGCCCTTGGCCTGTGCCACCTTCTTGCCGAAGACGTTCTGCTCCGCACGGAGGTTTTCGTAGCGGATCAGAGCCGCGCGGCGGTCTGCATCGGCGGAAATGATCGCGTCCACCACGGACTCGTCGGCGCCGCGGGCGCGCTGGCTGGCACGGAACTTGTCCGGGTTTTCGCTGAGGTCTTTTACGTCGATCACCAGACAAGAGTATCGAATGAGCGCGCAGCTCCGCGGCCAACGCCCGACGGCGGCAGTCACCCCGTTCCGCCGTGCACGGCCGCACGTGCAGCGGGATAGGGTTGAATCACCATGAGCGACTGGATCCTGTACGTGATTCTGGCTGGGGGCGTGGTCTTCGCCGTCTCCAGTTGGTGGGGCGTGCGCCGGCTCAGAGCCAGGCATACCCGCAGTGCTGTGCACGAGGACGCATACAAGCCTGAAGCCGGCTTGCAAAGGGTGGCCGTGATCCTCAACCCGGTGAAAGCGAAGGCCGAGGACGCGCGGAGGATCATCCGGGAAGCCTGCCATCTTGCTGGCTGGGACGAACCCCGCTTCTTCGACACCACAGCGGAGGACCCCGGCCATTCGCAGGCCAAAGCGGCACTCGCGTACAGGCCCGACGTCGTACTCGTCGGCGGCGGCGACGGTACCGTGCGCGTCGTGGCAGAGGCCCTCGCGCACACCGACGTGGCGATGGGCTTGATTCCCCTGGGAACCGGAAACCTGCTGGCACGCAACGTGAACCTGGATGTCAACGACCTGAGGGGCAACGTCCACACGGCGCTCTTCGGCCACCAGCGCTACATCGACACCGCACGAATGGCTATTTACAACGAGCGGACGGGCGCCTCTTCCGAGCATGCTTTCCTGGTGATCGCGGGCATGGGATTGGATGCCGAGGTTGTAGGCGATACCAATGACGGCCTCAAGAAGGCAGTCGGCTGGCTGGCCTACACCGAGGCGGGCGTCCGCCACCTACCCGGCCGGCGCAAAAGGGTCTCCATTGCGATGGACGACGAGCCCGAGCAATCCCGGAAAATCCGAAGCGTCTTGTTCGCCAACTGCGGCCTGATTCCAGGTGGCATCGACTTCATCCCCGGCGCGATGATCGACGACGGCGTCCTGGACGTTGTGGTCATGAGCCCCCGCAGCGCCATCGGCTGGATTGCGGTGTACGCCAAGATCCTGTTCAAGCACAACCGGAACCTGCCGGTCATGAATTACTACCGTTCGGGCAAAGTGGTCATCAGCAGCAGCGAACCGATGGCCACGCAACTTGACGGTGATCCCTCGGGCGAGGCCACGAAAGTCACCGTCAAGGTGGAGCCGCGCTCTCTTCTCGTGCGCGTGCAATAACTCGTGCGCGTGCAATAGCGCGATGCGCTATTTGGCGTTCTTCGCCGCTTCCGTTGCCTTGTGCTCTGCCAGTTTGTTTTCCGCCAAGTTGCGTTCTGCCAGGGCCCTGGCAGCTGCGCGCGCTTCCGATTGCTCGCGAATCATGGCCTGTTCTTCCTCAAAGCGCAGCCGATCAGCCCGGTCGGCGTCGTCGCCGTCCCAGTCCTGGTTGTCCGCCTTGGGCTTGGGGTTGACGATCATTCCCTGGCCGCTGGTGTCATTGCTATTTCCCGACATGGCCCGCTCCCTCCGTTAGGGGCATGCGTCCATCAATTGTGGATCAAGCAAGCATACGCACAGTTTTATCCACGCGATAGGGGTTGAAGAGTCAATTATCCAACGCTTTGCGAGAGCGGATTCGGGCGGTCAAGCGCCCGGTTCGCCACCCAGAATGCCACGAACCCAGGCATGCGCCGACGTGAACGCGGCGTCGGAGGTATGCGGCGCAACCAGGGCTTTCTGCTCGTCCGCCCGCGCATACGACCCCAGGAAGCGGGTGGCCGGGCTGATCCGGTGCAGGCCCGCCAGGGCATCGGCAACCCGGGCGTCCGCGGCGTGGCCATCGGCGTCGATACTGAAGAAGTAGTGACCCAGATACTGCCCTGTGGGCCGGGACTCGATGCGGCTGAGGTTGACTCCGCGGGTGGCAAACTGGTCCAGGATTTCCATCAAGGCGCCCGGGCGGTCTTCAGGGAGGGGTACGACGACGGTGGTCTTGTCTGCGCCCGTGGGTTCAGGCAGCGCGCCGGGGCGGCTGACCAGGACGAAGCGGGTAACCGCGCCGGGGTTGTCGCCAATGTTCTCCGCAAGGATATTCAGGCCCGGGCGTTCGGCCGCGACAAGGGGGGCGCAGATGGCGGCGTCGTAGTGCGCATCGCCTTCAAGAAGCCCGACGGCGGCTGCCGCCGTGGAGGATCCCGGCACGTATTCCGCATTCGGGATATTTTCGTCGACCCACAGCCTGCACTGGGCCCAGGCATGGCCATGGGTGGAGATCCGGCGGATGTCCGAAATCTTCACACCGGGGCGGGCAACCAGCACGAACGTGATGGGAACGAGGGCTTCACGGATGATCCGCAGTTCGGTACCGGTGGCAATGGCATCCAAGGTGGCGGTCACGCCGCCTTCCACCGAGTTCTCGATCGGCACCATGGCCGCATCGGCCTCGCCCTGGCGGACCCTCTCCAAAGCCGTATTCACATTGGTACAGGGCACCCTGTTGGCATCGGACGCGCCCGGGACCTGCAGGAGGGCAGCCTCGGTGAAGGTGCCTTCCGGGCCGAGGAAGGTGTAGGTGAGCGCGGATGCCGACATTTATATATTCCTTAGGTGTTATGCGTTGTGACTACAGGACGACCGGCTTGAGGCCGTTTTCCGAAACCATCGGGCGGCCGGTCTCGAACCACATGTCCATGCCTCCGGCGATGTTGGTGGCGGTGTAGCCCTGCGCCACCAGCCACTGGACGGCCCGGTAGGACCGTCCGCCCGTGCGGCATATGACGTAGAGGTCATCGTCGGGGTCAAGTTCGTCAAGGCGTGCCGGGATCTGGTCAAGCGGAATATGCAGCGCGCCCTCAGCGTGGCCCGCCACCCATTCGTAATCCTCCCGGACATCCAAGATTTTCGCGTCCGCCGGAACATCGCCGACAGGCACGGTCTCGAAATCGCTCACGTGAGTTCCTTCCAGTTGATTCAGATCTCCAATCCAGCCTACCGTTGCAGGGACCGCGACCACACAAGGCAGGAGGCGTCCACATGGCTGATGGCGAGCCCACGATCCTGGCAACCTCCGGCGGCTATAAGTCCGGCCATCGCACCAGGATGGAGTTCGACCTCCTGGTTCACCACGCCGTCGAACTCTCCGGGGTGACTGGACGCGCGCCGCGAGTGGCGCATATTGGCACGGCGTCCGGGGACCAGCGTTGGTTCGCCGCGGAATTGGATCAAGCCGCAAGGGTGTCCGGCTTCGATTTCAGCCACCTGAACCTTTTCACGATGCCCAATCACGGAGATCCCGAGGCCTACCTTCTGGAACAAGACGTGGTGTGGGTCAACGGTGGCTCCGTGGTCAACCTTCTGGCCGTATGGCGTGCACACGGACTGGACGGCATCTTGAGGCGTGTCTGGGAACAGGGCGTAGTACTGGCCGGAGTGTCCGCGGGCTCGATTTGTTGGTTCCAAGGGGGCACCACGGATTCCTACGGCCCTGAATTGCGCGCCGTGACCAATGGACTTGGCTTCCTCCCCTACGCCAACGGCGTCCACTATGACTCCGAGCCGGGTCGCCGCCCGCTGGTCCACCAGTTGGTGGCAGACGGCGTGCTGGGGGAAACGCACTGCACCGACGACGGCGTCGGACTCGTTTACAGAGGCACGGAACTTGTGGACGTGGTTGCCGAAGCCAGGGGAAAGGCCGCCTATCGCGTCACCGCGGCACCCGGCGATTCGGTCGACCGCGTTCCCGCTGCCGTGGAGGAGCGCTTGGAGCCCCGTTTCCTTGGCTGACATCCACGAACTCGGCGCGGTCGAGTTGCGCCAAGCCCTGGCTGCCGGCCAGCTCTCTGCAACTGAGGTGGCGGAACACTTCCTCGCGAGGATCGGACAGCTGAACCATATGCTGGGCGCCTTCGTCACGGTGACGGCGGACCAGGCCATGTTTGACGCCCGAACCGCCGACTCAGCGTACGTTCGCCGGCGCAGCGGAGGTCCAGAGCTTCCCGTCCTGCACGGCGTGCCGCTGGCCTTCAAAGACCTCACCGATGTTGCGGGAGTCGTGACCACTCACGGCAGTGGAGCTTTGGACCGTAAGCCCGCCCCGGAAGACGGGGCCCTCGCCGCGACGCTCAAAGGCGCCGGTGCCATCTCACTGGGCAAGACTCAGGTTCCGGAATTCGGACTTACGGCCTACAGCGAAAACCGCATCGCACCGCCGTCGCGCAATCCACACGCACTGAGCCGCAGCTCCGGCGGGTCCTCGGGAGGCAGTGCTGCCGCGGTTGCGGCGGCGTTGGTTCCCTTCGCGCCCGGGAGCGATGGCGGCGGGTCCATACGTATTCCCGCTGCGGCATGTGGACTGCTGGGGTTGAAGCCGGGCCGCGGTTTGGTGCCGGCCGGCGAAAGCGTCGGGGACGCGGCACGCCTCGTGGTGGCGGGGCCCATGGCTCGCTCCGCCGCCGACGCTGCGCTCATGATGGATGTCCTGGTGCCACGCGAAATCCGGCCGGAAGGGGGCTACCTTGCGGGCCTCGAGGAGGCTCCCGCTGCCTTGCGGATCGGCGCGAGCCTGGACAGTCCGTGGTCCACCACGTTTCCCTTCGCCCCGGAGCGAGAAGCCCTGGATGCCCTCACCAAGGGCGTCGCACTACTGGCGGACGCGGGCCATTCAGTGCTCGACGCCGAGATCCGCTATGACAATCGATATCCGGAAGCGTTCACCACCGCCTGGACGGCCGGCGTCGGGAGCGCCCGGATCCTGCCGCAGCGCGAAGCCCTGCTGACCCCGCTGACCCGGACGTTCCGGCGTCGGGCGCAACAGCGGAGCGCAGCCAAGGTCAACGAGGCCATCGGCTTCCTGCGGCAGTTCAGCCACGACACCATCGCGCAATACGCACAGTGGGACCTCGTCCTGACACCGTCGCTTGCACAGACGCCAAGGCCTGTGGGCTGGTTCACCGGGACAATCCCCGGAGGCGAGCAATGGCCGGCCCCCGACTGGCCAGGCGATGCAGACGACGACTACCGCAAGCAATGCGAGTTCGCGCCCTGGTCTTCCATGGTGAATGTGTGCGGGCTGCCGGCAATCACAGTGCCCGTTCATTGGACCGGACCAACGCCTGGAACGGGGCTTCCGATGGGTATCCAACTCATCGGAAAACCAGGATCGGAGCTCCTGCTCCTGCGGCTCGCGAGGCAGCTTGAGCGGCAGCAAAAGAAGGCACCTATCGCTAGCAGATAGTTGCCCGAGGCATCTAAATGATGTGACAATGCGCTTAGCCAATGTCACCATGGATTAGATGAGCACAACTCTAGACACGCGGACGCCCGCCAAAAACGCGGGCGATACGTCATTTTTCGGCCACCCAAAGATGCTGGCCAGCCTCTTCTCCGTAGAAATGTGGGAACGATTCTCCTTCTACGGCATGCAGGGCATCCTGCTTTACTACATGTACTTCACCGCAGACCATGGCGGACTCTCGATCGACAAATCGCTCGCCGCCGGACTGGTCGGCGCGTACGGCGGAGGTGTCTACCTCTCCACGATCCTGGGCGCATGGTTGGCGGACCGGCTTTTCGGCTCCGAACGGGTACTGTTCGGTTCCGCGATCATGATCATGACCGGCCACATCGCGCTTGCCCTCCTGCCCGGGATCCCGGGCCTGGTGGCAGGCCTGGTGCTGGTGGGTATCGGCTCCGGCGGCCTCAAGGCGAACGCAACAGCGTTGGTTGGCACCCTTTACGGAGAGAAGGACGAACGCCGTGACGCCGGCTTCTCCATCTTCTACATGGGCATCAACCTCGGCGCCCTCATTGGACCGCTCGTTACCGGCTGGCTGCAGGAAAGCAATGGCTTCCACTGGGGCTTCGGCGCAGCCGCAATCGGCATGGCGATCGGCCTCGTCATCTACGCACTGGGCCGCAACAAGCTCCCGGAAGAGGCGCACCGCGTCCCGAACGCCCTTCCCTCCGCACAGCGGAGCCGTTACGGGCTCATCTTCTTCGGCATCGCCGTCGTGATCGCAGTGCTGCTGATGACCGGTGTCGTGAACCCCGGCAACCTGGCCCGCAGCATGGCTTACGCCGCCATTGTCGCCTCAGTCATCTATTTCACGCTGATCTTCAGAAGCAAGAAGGTCACGCCGTTTGAGCGCAAACGTGTTGTCGCGTTCATTCCGCTGTACATCGCGTCGGCAGCGTTCTGGGCACTCTTCCAGCAGCAGTTCACGTTCATTGCCGTGTACTCGGAGGAAAAACTGGACCGCAACCTCTTCGGCTGGGAAATGCCGGCAGCCTGGGTACAGTCCATCAACCCTGTATTCATCATCGTCTTCGCAGGCGTCATGGCTGCCCTCTGGACAAAACTTGGGCCGAAGCAGCCGGGATCCCCTATCAAGTTCGCTGCCGGGCTCTTCGTCATGGGCCTGGCGTTCCTGGCCTTCATTCCCTTGTCCGGCGCTGGAAAGACCCCGCTGCTTGCGCTCGTGGGAATCCTGTTCCTCTTCACGCTGGCGGAGTTGTTCCTGTCCCCCATCGGCCTGTCCGTGAGCACCAAGCTGGCCCCCAAGGCGTTCCACACCCAGATGGTGGCCCTGTTCTTCCTCTCGGTGTCGCTCGGCACCGCGCTGGCCGGCATCCTGGCCGGGCTGTACAACCCTGACAACGAACTGCCGTACTTCCTGGGCGTCGGCGGCACGGCCGTAGTGATCGCTGTGGCCTTGGCAGCCGGCTCGCCCGCCATCAAGAAATTGATGGGCGGCGTCCGCTAGTCACTTAATCGAGCTAAACCCGCGACGGCGGCCGGTGCGTTGGGTGGGATTCCCGCCAAACGCACCGGCCGCCGTCGTTGTTGCTAGTAGTTGTAGTTGTAGCGCGAAGCAGTAGCGGCGAAAATCGCGATGAAGACCCAGAATATGACCGCTCCGGCAATGCCCAGGTAGCCCATCACAAGGCCCGCAATGGCCATGCCTTTGCCGGCCGGTTCCTTCTTGAGGGCCATGTGGCCGAGGATAACGGCGGCAATCTGGGGCAGGACGAAGAAGCCAAGGCCCACGAAGACCGCGATTCCGCAGCACATGCTCGCAATACTCAGGCCCTTGGGCTCGACCGGCATGCCGTAGTAAGCAGGCTGGCCATAAGGGCCCGCAGGCTGCCCGTATGCCGGCGGTCCTTGGGGAGCTTGCCCATACGGCTGTGCAGGCTGTCCGTAAGGGCTGGCCGGCTGCTGTCCGTAGGCGGGCTGGCCGAATTGAGCCGGACCACCCTGCGGCTGGCCGTACGGCTGCTGCGCTTGCGGCTGGGGCTGGCCGTAGGGGCCGGAAGCCGCCGGCGAGGCGAAAGGCTGCTCGCCGTACGGGTTTTCGGCGGTTTGGGGTGCCGGCGGAATGTGCGACGGCGGTTCGTAGCCCTTGGGCGGTTCGTCACCCTCTGGAGCGTTCTCGGGTTTAGCTGGCTGGTCGGTCATGGAATATCCCCCTTGCGAGTCTTTGTGCCCAGCCTACCGCCGAGCGAAGGCGGGCATAAGCTCACAGGGCCCCGGCTTCGCAACCCCATGCCGCACTCCGGTAAACGGGCAGTGAATCTTCGTCGGTGAAGCGGAAATACGAAGTCACAGGTACCGCAATAGTGGGTTTTCTCTTCAAGCACACCTGACGGTCTGGCATGCTGGGTCAATGGCTAGCCGTGCGGGCACTGTTGCCCTTCCCCAGGACCTTGTAGACATCACCGCTCTTCTTGACGCGTACTACGACGTGACGCCGGATCTGAGTGATCCCGCACAACGCGTTGCCTTCGGCACCTCCGGGCATCGGGGGTCGAGCCTCAAGGCCTCGTTCAATGAAGGGCATATCCTCGCCATCACCCAGGCGATTGTGGAATACCGTGCCGGGCAGGGCATCACCGGCCCACTCTTCCTGGCCAAGGACACCCACGGACTGAGCGAACCAGCACAGAATTCCGCCCTCGAAGTTCTCGCCGCCAACGGCGTCAATGTGCTGATCGACGCGCGGCACGGCTACACCCCCACCCCGGCCCTGAGCCACGCGATCCTGAAGTACAACAACGAAGCCGGCCCTGGCCAGCCGCAGGCAGACGGCATCGTAGTCACGCCGAGCCACAACCCTCCGGCCGACGGCGGTTTCAAATACAACCCCCCGCACGGCGGCCCTGCAGACACGGACGCCACCGGCTGGATCGCCAACCGCGCCAACGAGCTTCTGGAAAACGGCCTGCGCGGCGTCAAGCGGATTCCGTTGAACGACGCCCTCAAAGCGGATGGCACGGGCAAGTTCGATTTCCTGAGCAGCTATGTTGACGACCTCCCGTCCGTCCTGGACCTCGATGCGATCCGCACCGCGGGCGTGCGCATCGGCGCTGACCCCATGGGCGGCGCATCCGTGGACTACTGGGGTGAAATCGGCGAGCGTCACCAGCTCGACCTGACTGTGGTCAACCCCACCGTGGACCCGCAGTGGGCATTCATGACCCTCGACTGGGATGAGAAGATCCGCATGGACTGCTCCTCGCCGTCGGCCATGGCCTCACTCATTAAGCGCATGTCCGACAGTGCTTCGGCAGGCACGGGCGCCTTCGACGTCGCCACCGGAAACGACGCCGACGCGGACCGCCACGGCATCGTGACACCCGACGGCGGCTTGATGAACCCAAACCACTACCTCGCCGTCGCGATCGACTACCTCTACCGCAACCGCACAGGCTGGAACCCGGAATCCGTGGTCGGCAAGACCCTCGTCTCCTCCTCCATCATCGATCGCGTTGCCGCGGGGCTGGGCCGCAAGCTTGTGGAAGTTCCCGTGGGCTTCAAGTGGTTCGTCCCCGGCCTGCTTTCCGGTGAGGGTGCCTTCGGCGGCGAAGAATCCGCGGGCGCCTCCTTCAACAAGCGCGACGGAAGCGTCTGGACCACCGACAAGGACGGCATCTTGTTGGCCCTTCTCGCGTCGGAGATCACGGCGGTCACCGGCAAGTCGCCGTCCCAGCTTTACAAGGGCCTAACCGACCAGTTCGGCGCGCCCGTCTATGCCCGGATCGACGCCGCTGCGACGCGGGAGCAGAAGGCCAAGCTTGGCAAGCTCTCCGCCGCGGATGTCACGGCCACCACGCTGGCGGGCGAGGAAATCGCTGCGAAGCTGACCGAGGCTCCCGGCAACGGGGCGTCGATCGGCGGCCTCAAGGTTGTCACGGAAAATGCCTGGTTCGCTGCCCGCCCCTCGGGAACCGAGGACGTGTACAAGATCTACGCCGAGTCCTTCAAGGGTGCCGACCACCTCAAGCAGGTCCAGGAGGAGGCCAAGGCACTCGTGGACGGCGTGATTTCCTAGCCTTCGCTAGCTTGATTCCGCCGGGAGGCGCCACACTTTCAGGATCCGCCGGATCGTGTGGTTGCCTTCCGGCGCCATGTCCACCAGCGCGATCTGGTCGAGCACGACGGCGTCACCCGGCTTGGGGCGCTTGCCGTCGTGATGCGAAATATGCGGGCGGTAGTGCTCCAGGACGTAGCGCGGGGTTGCTGCGCGCCCTCCAACGCTCTCCATGGCGTCAAACAGTTCCTCGTGCAGGCCCTGCAATATGGGATGGTGTTCCACGAGGCTGACCGGGATGGACCCTTGGTGACCGAATCCGGCGTCGGGCCCCACGATGAGTTCCGCCCCTAGGGCGCCCATCGCGGGGGCCGTGACAAGCTCGCTGAGGCGCGCGGCGACGTCGACACCATCGGAGGGCTCGACGTCGAACCTCAACAGCGTGATGTGCAGCGGCCAGTCACTGCGCGGGAAGACCAGCCCGTCAGCCACGGCTTCGACGAACGCCACCAGTATCAGGTTCCGCATAAGGAAATTTTGCCACCGCGGCGCCCCTCCCACAGCGACGATCAATCCGAGTGGTGAGCGAGCGTCGGTCAAAAAGGCGTTATAGGTGAGCGAGCGTCGGTCGAGGAAAAACGCTCGCTCACATACACCGCCCCAAACACCGACGCTCGCTCACATATCTGGTGTAAAACCAGCAACGCTCGCTCATATAGACCGCCTTAAGCGCGAACGCTCGCTCACAGCGGTGAGCGAGCGTCGGCGAAAAGGACGTCAAAAGTGAGCGAGGGTTAGACGGTGCGGACGACGTCCTCGTAGGCGAACTTCGGCTTGGCTTCGCCGAAAGCGTCCGGACCCGGCTGGCCGATGTTGACCACGAGGAAGCTCTTCTGGTCCCCGGCCGGGAAGAACTCGGCGTCGATCGCGGCGAAGTCGGCACCGGTCATGGGGCCGGCAGCGAAACCGAGGGAGCGGACAGCAAGGATGAAGTAGCCAGCCTGCAGGTGGGCGTTGTTGTTGCCCGTTGTTGCGGTGAACTCGGGGTTGGCGTCGTACATGGCCTTCGGGGCGGAGTAGACCGGGAGGAATTTGTCCCACTGCTCGTGCCAGGCGGTGTCGTAGGAGAGCACGGCGACCAGCGGAGCAGAGGCGGTCTTGGCCTTGTTGCCCGGAGAGAGGGTCTCGACGAGCTTGGCGCGGGCCTCGTCCGAACGGACGTAGGTGACGCGCAGCGGCTGGGAGTTGAACGCCGTCGGGCCGAACTTGGTCAGTTCGTAGATGGCCTGTGCTTGCTCGTCCGAGACCTCACCAGCAAAGGAGTTGGCAGTGCGGGCTTCGGCAAAGATGGCGTCGACTGCTGCGGCGTCAATCACTGCTTCTTCGTGGGCGATCGTCATTCGCGTACCTTTCGCTGTGCCCGCAGCCATCGACGGCCGGGCGCTTATGCTTTCCATGGTTGCAACTTCAACTTCCCTCCGCCTCTTCCCGTGAAGCCACGTGACGTTCCACACAGCGGAATCGGCGGCGCGTCCGGGCGGTAAGGTTGCACCCGGACAATCACAACTTTCAGGGAAGGCTCCCGTAGATGAGCATGCTCGGAACCAAATGGAAGCTGCACGGCAACGGCAAGACGATCCGGCCGGGACATGTGGTGGCACCCGAGGAGCGGCTGGCGTGGCCGCTGACCATCGGCGTCGGCATGCAGCACGTCGTCGCGATGTTCGGAGCCACCTTCCTGGTGCCCATCATCACGGGCATGCCACCGGCCACCACGCTGCTCTTTTCCGGCATCGGCACCCTGTTGTTCCTGGTCATCACCAAGGGGCGCGTACCGAGCTACCTTGGTTCGAGCTTTGCCTTCATCGCCCCCATCCTGGCGTCCCAGCAGCAGTTCGGCGTTCCCGGCGCGCTCGGCGGAGTGGTGCTTGCCGGCGTCGTACTGGCGCTCGTCGGCGCAGTGGTGCAGAAGTTCGGCGCTGAGTGGATCAACCGGACCATGCCACCTATTGTCACGGGCGCCATCGTCGCCCTGATCGGGCTCAACTTGGCGCCGGCCGCAAAAGCCAACTTCGACAAGGCCCCGGTCACCGCCCTCGTGACGCTGGTGACGATCATCCTGGTGAGCGTCCTCTTCCGCGGCATTCTGGGCCGCCTGAGCATCCTGGTGGGCGTGGTGGTGGGCTACCTCACCGCCATGACGCGCGGCGAGGTGGACTACTCCAAGATGGACGCGGCGTCCTGGATCGGCCTGCCGCACTTCCAGACTCCGGAGTTCCACCTCGGCGTCGTGGGCTTGTTCGTGCCGGTCGTGCTGGTGCTCGTGGCCGAGAACGTTGGGCACGTGAAGTCCGTGGCCGCGATGACGGGACGCAACCTCGACGACGTCTCCGGGCGCGCGTTGATGGCCGACGGCGTCGCGACGGTCCTCGCCGGATTCGGCGGCGGCTCCGGTACCACGACGTATGCCGAGAACATTGGCGTCATGGCAGCCACGAAGGTCTACTCGACGGCGGCCTACTGGGTTGCCGGTGCCTTCGCCATCCTCCTGAGCTTCTCGCCGAAGTTCGGCGAACTGATTGCCACAGTTCCCCCCGGCGTGCTGGGCGGTGCCGCGACCATGCTCTACGGGATGATCGGCGTCCTGGGCGTGAAGATCTGGGTGCAGAACAAGGTCAACTTCTCCAACCCCATCAACCTGACCACGGCCGCCGTCGCGTTGATTATCGGGATCGCGGATTACACCTGGACCATCGGCGAACTGAAGTTCACGGGCATCGCGCTGGGCTCAGCCGCTGCCTTGGCGGTCTACCACGGCATGAAGGGCCTGGCCCGTTGGCGCGGGACAGTTGCCGAGCCGGAGATGGAGACGTAACCTCTCGTGTTTGCGTACAGATCGTGTCCCCTTAGCGCGCTTTAAAGGACACGATCTGTACAGACTTCCGTTAGCGACTATGAGAGGCGCTTGCGAACAATCTCGCTGACCGCCTTGCCGTCGAAGCGGCCGGCGACTTTTTCGCTGACCGGCTTCATGACATAGCCCATGTGCATCAGGCTCAACTCCACGTCGTCGGCCTTGAGCGAGGCGATGACCTCGTCAACGATGGACTCGACGTCCTCGGCGGTCAGTGGTTCCGGCAGGTATGCCTCGATTACCTCGGCATCCGCAATCTCCGTGGCGGCCCGCTCGGATTCTCCGGCCTCCTCGTAAAGGCGCGCGACCTCGTGATACTGGGAAGCCTCCTTCTGCAACATGGCCGTGATCTGAGCGTCGTCCAGGTGGATCGGCGTCTGGCCGGCTTTCTCACGGGTGTCAATCTCGCTGAGGACGTTGCGTGTGGCGTTCAGGGCGATGCGGTTGCCATCCTTCATGTGGCTGACGACGTCTGCGTGCAGCCTCTCCTTCAAGGTGGACATGGTGTGCTCCTCGATTCGATGGTGCCGTGCTGGCCGGCTGCCAGCCCGGCAGGCGGTGACGGCGTCCCGGGAGGGGTCGTCGCATCGTAGTTGCATGGCAGAAGTCAGAGCCATGCTTTGTACGTTAATTATCTGCCCGGCTTCGGCTAACAGCCCCGTTGAGCATGCCCCCTGGTGGATCGGAACTTAGACCCCTTCAAGCACCTGGCTCGTAGCCCATGCGAGGTACTTGGCCGCGTTGGCCACGGCGTCGGCAACGTCCGGCACGCCATCCCGTCGCTGCGCGACGTCGAGCAACTGTGCCGCGGCAACCACGCCGTGGCCGGCTAGTTCCTCGGGGGTCACCAGGATCCTGCCCGCTACCACAATCACCGGGATGCCATGCTCCTGGGCGGAATCGGCCAGAGCGATAGGGGCCTTGCCGGTCAGGGATTGCGAGTCCATGGACCCTTCGCCGGTGATCACCAGGTCCGCGCCACCGAGCTGTTCGGGAAGCCCCGTGAGTCCCGCCACGAGTGCGAATCCGCCTTCCAGCGTCGCCTGGGTGAAGGCCAGGAACGACGCCGGGAATCCGCCGGCCGCTCCGGCGCCGGGAACGTTGACGTCCTGTCCGCCCGCTTCCCGCAGCAGCGACGCCCAGTTGCGCAGGCCGGCGTCGAGCAGTTCCACCGCGTCCTCGTCGGCACCCTTTTGGGGGCCGAAAACATGCGCGGCGCCGTCGCTGCCAAAGAGCGGGTTCTGGACGTCGACGGCGATCCGGAACCTCACCGCGGTCAGGCGCGGGTCCAGCCCGGAGACGTCGAGGGACACGACGTCGGCGAGCGAGCCTCCGCCGAGCGGAACCACATTTCCGGCCGCGTCCAGAGGCTTGAGTCCAAGTGCACGCAGGGCGCCGCTGCCGCCGTCGGACATCGCGGAGCCGCCCAGGCCGAGCACAATCTCGGTGGCCCCGGCGTCGAGTGCCGCGGCGATGAGCTGGCCGCAACCGTAGCTGTGGGCGCGCAAGGCGTTTTCCGGAGTCGGCTCCATGTGCGCCAGTCCGGAAGCCTGCGCCGTTTCGATCACCGCTGTGGCTCCGCCGAAGGCATTTTGCCGAATGGCCCACGCGGCGCCTATCGGCTTGAGAATGGGGCCGACGACGGCATTGATCCGCTCTTCGTAGCCTGCCGCCACGGCTGCTTCCAGCGTTCCTTCGCCACCATCGGCGATGGGAAACTGAGTCACCACAGCGTCCGGATAGACGCGCAATGCCCCTTCGGCCATGGCCGAGGCTGCTTCGACGGCGGTGAGGGAGCCTTTGAACTTGTCCGGGGCAATCAGGATGCGCATGCTCCCATCCTGCCAGCGGGGCTAAGCTTTTCGCAGATTCGTGCGCGGAGATGTCGAAAACAGCCCACGCCGTTCGTATAGAGGGTGAGACGCGGGCACGGTGCCGGCGCCACATCCCAAGGAGGAACAGTCATGCCACGCTATCTGCTCAGCATCTACCAGCCCGACGGCCCCGCCCCTGAGCCCGAAGTCCTCAACAAAATCATGGCCGATCTTGACGTCCTGAACCAGGAAATGCGCGACGCCGGCGCCTGGGTTTTCACCGGTGGCCTGCACCCCGCCAGCACTTCCACGGTGGTGCGTGTGAACGACGGCGAAGTACTCACCACGGACGGCCCCTTCGCGGAGGCCAAGGAACACGTGGGCGGCCTGTGGGTAATCGAGGCCCCGGACCTGGACGTGGCACTTGGCTGGGGACGCAAAGCCGCCCAAGCCACCACGCTGCCTATCGAGGTCCGGCCGTTCGCAGGTTACCGGGAATAGTTTCCCCATGATCCATATTTCGGAGATCGGACAAATATTCCGCGAAGAGTATGGACGATCCGTGGCGGTCCTGGTCCGCGTTTTGGGCAGCATCGATGCCGCCGAAGACGCGGTCCAAGACGCCTTCACCGAAGCCGTTGCCCGCTGGCCCGACGCCGGGCTGCCGCCAAGCCCCGCTGGCTGGATCATCACCACCGCCCGCAACCGGGCAATCGACCGGCTCCGACGCGAGGCATCCGGCAGGGAGAAACTCGCCCAAGTGGCCGTCCTGCGGGGCGATGAACCCGGCGATGAACCCGAAGGAATCGAGGTGGATACCGTGGAGGACAATCAGCTCCGGCTAATCTTCACGTGCTGCCACCCCGCCCTCAACCGGGCCGCGCAGGTGGCACTGACACTCAAGCTCCTGGGCGGGCTCAGCACCGCGGAGATCGCCCACGCTTTCCTGGTCCCGGAGCCAACGATGGCCCAGCGCCTGGTGCGGGCGAAAGGAAAGATCCGCGACGCCCGCATCCCCTACCGGGTTCCGAGCGGGGCAGAGCTGCCTGAGCGCTTGAAGTCGGTGCTGGCGGTGGTCTACTTGGTCTTCAATGAGGGCTACGCGGCGAGTTCAGGGGCCGGGCTGGTGCGCGAAGACCTCTGCCGCGAGGCTGTACGCCTCGGCCGGCTTATCATGGAACTCATGCCAGATGAGCCCGAAGCCAAAGGCTTGTTGGCCCTCATGCTTCTGCTTAATGCCCGCCGTGCCGCCCGGACAACTCCCGACGGCGGCCTAGTGCTCCTTGCGGACCAGGACCGCAGCCTGTGGGACAGGGATCAAATAGCGGAGGGGCAATTGTTGGTGCGGCAATGCTTGAAGAGGAACCAGCCCGGACCATATCAATTGCAAGCTGCCATCAACGCGGTGCACAGCGATGCCGCACAACCCGCGGACACCGATTGGCGCCAAATCCTGGTGCTGTACGGGCAACTCCTGGCCATCGAGCCGACGCCGGTGGTCGCTTTGAACAGGGCCGTTGCCCTGGCGGAGGTGGAAGGACCGGCCGCGGGGCTTGCCGCCGTCGACGTCCTTGAACTAGGCAGCTACTACCTGTTCCACGCCGTGCGGGCGGATCTGCTCCGGCGCCTGGGCCGCAACAAAGAAGCTGTCGCAGCCTACCGGGCAGCGCAGGAGCGCACGAATAACGCCGCCGAGCGAGACTTCCTGGAAGGGCGCGTCCGGGCGCTCACCACCACTGGCCACGGCCCTGCAGCACCGACTTCAGACGATCCGCACGGTCGGTGACCAGGCCGTCCACGCCCATGTCCAGCAGCCTGGCCATCTCGGCGGAATCGTTGACGGTCCAGACGTGAACCTGCAGCCCAAGCCGATGGGCGCGGCGCAGGAAGCCGCGGGTCACTACCGTCAGGGGTCCGTAGCGGACCGGCACTTGGAGAGCATCGACGTCGTGCAGGATCTTCCGCAACCAGCGCTCCGGAAGAAACGGTCCTAAGAGGGTAAAGGCAGCGTTGCAGGCGATGCCTGCCGAGGACGCCGTGCGACGGCCGAGCAGGCGCAGGACGGCCCGACGCCGGCGATCTGAGAAGCTCGCAATCAGCACTCGGTCATGGGCATCGAGTTGTTCAATGACTCCGGCGAGGGCCTTAACCGTATGCCAATCCTTGACGTCGACGTTGAGCCGCGCCTCGGGGAATTCCGTCAGGACGTCAGCCAAATGGGGAATTGCTTCGCGGCCGCCGATCCGGGCTTTGGCGATCTCGGCAGAGCTGAGGCTGGAGATGGGGCCGTGGGCATCTGTGACACGGTCCAAGGTGTCGTCGTGGAAAAGGAGCACCACGCCGTCGGCAGTGGTGCGGGCATCGGTTTCAAGATGCGTGAAGCCAAGCGCAAGCGCCGCCCTGAATGCCTCGGCCGAGTTCTCAAGGCCATCCGGCGAAAACCCGCGGTGCGCGAAGGCAAGCGGAGCGGATTGTCCGTCCGGGCGGCTGAAGAAGGGCAAGTACGAGCTCACACGGGTAGCGTAACCCGGCCGTGGTGCCCGAGGCCCTGTCAGGATTCCTGCGGGACGATCTCGACGCCGTCGCCGCAGTGCACCAGCGTGCGGCCGCGGCCGCCGTCGAGATTCACCCAGACCACGGTGTGGTCACTCGACACGGCGTCCACCTGGCCGGGGTTCTCAAACCCCGGCGCGAGCTTGACGCTCACGCGGTCTCCGCGGCGCAACTGTTTCCAATGTTCGGCCGGTACTGCGCGGCGAACGGGGGCCTCGGGCCACCCCGTCGTCTTCCTCTTGGCCATCATGTCCCCTGTGATCGGCATCGAATACGGCACGAGCCTACGGGGAGTAGTTGAACGGCAGTTGGACTTGAGCTGTGTAATGGGTGAGCGGTCCCAACTAACTAGCAATTGTTGTCGTTTAGAGGCCTGAAAACGACGTTAACTGCGAGTCAGTTGGGACCGCCCGGCTGGAAAAGAGCCCTAGATGATGGCGGCGCGAAGTTGCTTCGCGGCCAGCGCGGGGTCGTCCGCACCGTAGATGGAACCACCGACGACGGCGACATCCGCTCCAGCGCGCTGGACCGCTCCGATGGTGGACAGGTTCACGCCGCCAGCCACGGAGAACGGCACGCGGGCTTCCTCACCGGCGCTCAGCAGGACATCCAGGTTGTAGCCCGGCTTTGCCTGCTCGTCGAGGCCGGCATGGAACTCGATGAACTTGGCACCGAGGGCCCGGGCTTCCTTGGCACGGGTCACTTTGTCGGCCACGCCGATCAGGTCCACCACGATGCCCTTGTTGTGGTCCTTGGCTGCCTTGACCGCACCGGCGATGGTGGAGTCATCGGCGCCACCAAGCACGGAGACGAGGTCTGCGCCGGCCTTGAATGCGATATCGGCTTCGAGTTCACCAGCATCCATGGTCTTGAGGTCGGCGAACACGATCTTGTCCGGGTGGGCTTCCTTGATGGCGGTCACGGCGGACAGGCCTTCGCTTTTCACGAGCGGGGTGCCGAGTTCGATGATGTCCACGTATTCGGCGACCTTGCCGGCGATCTCGAGGGCGGCTTCGGTGGTGAGGACGTCGATGGCGACTTGCAGCTTCATGGAGGGAATCACTTTCGTTGTGGGTTGAGGTGTTGTTGCGGTGGAAATCAGGGGCTATTCGAGGTTGGCGTGGCGGAGCCAGAGTTCCTCGGCCGGGGTTGCGTCGTTGTCCCACAGGGTCTGGAAGACTGCTTCGGCAGCGAGGAAGAGCACCTGCTCGAACAGGCTGCCGGAGTATTGACGCGACAGCGTGGAACCGTGGTCTGTCTTCTGCGCCGCAGGAATGATGACGACGACGTCGGCCAGTTCCGCGAGCGGGGACGTGGCGTTCGTGGTGTACACGGCGATCCTGGCGCCGGCTTTGGAGGCTGTCTCGGCGGCTCGCACGACGCCGGAGGTCGTCCCGGAGCCCGAGGCTAGCAGCAGGAGGTCGCCCGAGCGGATGGCCGGCGTCGTGGTATCCCCCGCGATGTGCACGTCGAAGCCGAGGTGCATCAGCCGCATCGCAGCCATCCGCAGGACAAGGCCGCTGCGGCCAGCTCCTGCAACAAAGATCCGGCCGGTGGCCGAGCTCCCCGCGATCTGGACTTCCGCAGCCAGGCGGAAGAGCTGCCCGAGGTCGACTTCAGCGGCTGTTTCCGCGATCTCGCTGCCCACGAGGGCCAAGCTCAGGTCGACATCCAGGCTTAGGTCGACATCCTGGGCGCCGCTCGCCAGGACGCGATCTTGGTCTGATGTGGCCTCGGCGGCCTCTGCGGTGGTAGTCATGCGTTGCCTCCTGCTCAGGTGAATGTTCCGTTTGAATCAATCGTTCCGGATTGAACGGATAGGAGTAACACTGAGCACGGGCAGTCTTAACTATCCGTTTGGGTAGTGTGCGCGTGTCCGAAACGGCTAAGGTGGCGGAATGACTTCAAGCACATGGACATTGCTGGAGGCCGTGGCCGAGCTGGCCAACGCTCCGCTCACGAGCATCGCCGAACGGCTCCGTGAAGCAACCCTTCCGTACGTGGGCAGCAGCGCGCTGGTCATTTTCACCGAGGATTGCACGGGCCGGCCCCAGAAGAAGGCGGGGGCAGAGGGGATCATCAGCCGCGTCTCCATTCCGGAGCTTGATCAATTGCGGGCCCGGGTCAAGGAAAGCGAGGCGTGGCAAGGTGAAGCGACCATCGCCGGCGAGCAGCGGCCCGTTCTCGCTTTGACGTCCGAGACCAACGCACTACTGACCCTCACCGTGCCGGTCCTGCCCGAAGAACCGTTGGAGCGCGAGTCGGCGCTGCGGATGCTTGACTACCTCTGGCAGCTGACAGCCCGGCGCATCCAGGAGAAGGTGGCGGACGCGCCGCCGTCGTACCTCTTGGAATCCCGCGCTGCGTCAGCCGAGCGGCTCCGTGTCACGGCCGAACTCGTGGACAGGCATTCCACCACCCTGGAGACACTTTTGGCGGCGTTGCGATCGAGCGCCCTCGACGACGCCACTGCCAGAAAAACCGTCACGGACCTGGCCGCTACCTCGCTGGTCAATCTTCGGACGCTCAGCGACCGAACAACGGACCTCGTCGAAGAGCCGGTGGCCAAGGCCTTCGAACGGCTGCGGGAGGACTTGCGACCGCTCATGCATTTCAGTGGACTCGATATCCAGTTCATCGAGCCACCGGTCAACGGACGCGCACTGCCCGGCGAAGTGGCCCACGCCGCCCGGGCGATCGTGCGGGGGCTGGTGCTTGCCATCGTTGAGCAGCCCGAGGTCCGCCGGGTGCGTGTGCAGTGGGATTGCGACGGAGTGAACCTCCTCGTCAACGTTCGCGACGACGGCCTTGGCGAACTGACGGCGGATTCGCCCAACATTTCCCGGCTCAACAGCAGGGTGTCGGCGCTCGATGGTCGCATGAACATCGAGGTCATGGCCGGCTGGGGGGCTGACGTGCAAGTGGTCCTGCCGCTGGATCCCCCGACGGCTCCCGTGGGCGACATCGGGGGATGGGGCTTGGCGGAACGCGAAATCGAAGTCCTCCAGCTGCTCGCTGCCGGCCAGCGCAACAGGAGCATCTCGGCCAAGCTGCACATCAGCGAAAACACGGTTAAATTCCATGTCAGGAATATCTTCAGGAAGCTCGGCGTGGGCTCACGAACAGAGGCGATTGCCTTGGCGCACAGCCACGGACTGCGGGCGCCGAACTAGCCGTGCACGGCGGCCCGGTGCGGGGCTCCCTAAACCCGCAGGGAAGCGAGCTTTGCCTCGAGGATCTGGGCCACGCCGTCGTCGTCGAAATGGGGCGCCTGCTGGCCGGCTGCGCTGATCGCCTCCGGATGGCCGCTGGCCATCGCATAACCGTCGCCCGCCCAGCGCAGCATCTCGACGTCGTTGGGCATGTCGCCGAAAGCCACCACATCGGCGGCGTCGATGCCCCGGGATGCCGCATATTCGGCGAGTGTGACGGCTTTGTTGATACCGGGCGCCGACATTTCCAGGAGTGCGGTCCGCGGCGCCGAGTGGGTGGTCTCCACGAGATGCGCGACGGCGGGCTGCACCTTTGCGAGGAAATCATCCGGAGTGCCGCTGCGGGTCACGGCAAGGAACTTCACCACGGCGTCGTCCGCGGTCAGCGTTTCGTCCAGCCAAGCGGGAGTGAACTCGGCCAGGAGCTCGCTGGTCTCGTTCTCGATGAACCCGGGTTCGAGATGGAATCCGGTAAGGGTTTCGGCCGCGAACAGGGCGTCGGGCCTGAGCTGTTTGATGATCCGGCGGGCCTCAAGCACAGACTCGATGCTCAAGGCATTCGCCGAAATCAGCTTGTCAGCTTCAAGATCCCACACCACTGCCCCGTTGGAGCAAATAACGATGCCGCTGTGGCCGATCTGCTCGCGGAGCGGGTAGAGCCAGCGCGGCGGCCGCCCGGTTACGAACACCACCTCAATGCCCGCGTCACGGCAGGCATGGAAAGCGCGGATGGTGCGGCTGCTGATCTTGCCGTCATGTCCAAGGATGGTGCCGTCAATGTCACTTGCTACGAGCCGCATTATGTCAGTCTACGTGGGGGCGGCCGCCGTCGACTTAGCCCCTGGAGCTAACGCTGTTCGAAATGGCCCGTGATGACGGCCCGGGCCAGCGTGTGAGAAGCCAGCTTGCGGACGAGGGCTTCCGTAGAGGCACCGGCGTCGAGGCCCAGTTCTTCGACGTCGACGGCGTGCACCGCCACGATGTAGCGGTGCGGGCCATGCCCAGGCGGAGGCGCGGCGCCCAGATAACCGGGGAACCCGGCGTCGTTCTTTAGCTGAAACGCGCCGGTCGGCAAATGCGCACCGCCCGGAACGCCGGCGCCGGCCGGCAAGGAGCCCGTACCGGCGGGAATGTTGACCAGGGCCCAGTGCCAGTAGCCTCCGGCCCTGGGGGCATCGGGGTCGAAGACGGTGACGACGTAACCTTTGGTGCCCTCGGGGGCTCCGTTCCAGCTCAATTGCGGGGATTCGTCCTTGCCGCCTGCGACGCCGAAGCGCTTGCTGGTCTGGGCGCTGCTGAGTGCGTCACCGTCCTTGAGCGAGGCGCTTGTGACATCGAAGGAGGGGACACGTGGGAGGTCGGCGTAGCTCATGACTGCCTTTCGACACTTGCACCGGACTCCGGGACGCCCAGGGCGTTAAGTTCCGCGCGGGTCGGCGGGTTCGCGCCTGGCCGGGAGACCGTGATCGCCGCGGCGCGCGCCGCATGGTTGAGGATTCCTTCGAGCACTTCGGCGGGCATGGCATGCAGCTCGTCGCGGTTCTGGGCCCCCGCCAGCCCGTGGTCAACGATCCCCGAGAGGAGCGCGGCCATGAAGGAATCGCCCGCGCCCACCGTATCCGCCACCTCTACCTTTGGTGCGTCCACCTGGGCCTCGCCCGCGGCGGTGACGCCCCAAGGGCCGGCCGCGCCTCGCGTGACCACCACGACGGCGGGTCCCCCGCTGCCGCCCAGGCCCAGCCAGCGTCTGGCCGATTCCAAGACATCGACGCCGGGATAGAGCCACTCAAGGTCCTCGTCGGATGCCTTGACCACGTCGGCAAGCGCCACGAAACGCTCCACCTGAGCCCGCGCAAATTCTCGATCCTTGATGATGCTGGGCCGGCAGTTGGGATCGAAGCTCACAGTCGCGTTCGGATGAGCATGCTCGACGGCGGCAAGGACCTCAGCCGCGCCCGGCTCCAACATGGTGGCAATCGAGCCCGTGTGCAGGAGCGATGTCCCCTGAAGCATGAAAGGCAAGCGCGCGGCGAGGCCGGGAAGCTCCCAGGCGAGGTCGAAGGTGTAGCTGGCAGCGCCGTCGTCGTCGATCAAAGCGGTGGCCACGCTCGTGGGACTCTCATCCGGCGGCAGCGGGACCATGACGGAACTGGAGCGCAGATGGGCAGCGATCGATTCCCCGTAGGCGTCCTTGCCGAAGCGGCCAATGAACTGGACCGCGTGGTCCAGTCTGGCCAGACCCACGGCAACGTTGAGCGGACTGCCGCCCACGTGGGCGTCGATTCCCGAGGAACGCTGGACGACATCAACCAGCGCTTCACCTATGACTGTCAGCATGGGACAACTCTGCCACGCGGATGTGGTGCGCGTCTCTCGATGACAGCTGGTGATTTTGCCTGCAAACCGTCACCCCAGCAGCCGCTGCACCAACTCCCGGCACTTCTTGTACGCGACCGCCCTGGGGTCGATCAGGTCGTAGTGGTCGCCGGGCACCTTGAGGAACTGGGCCGCGCCCCCGGAAGCGGTGGCTGCGGCAACGTAGGCCTCGGACTGGCTGCAAGGGACATCCTCGTCCGATGCAGCGTGCACTGCGAAGACCGGAACGGGGATAGGCAGGGACCTCATGGGGTCCGCATAGATATGCCGTTTGGGGTATCTCACCGAGTCGCCACCCATGAGGTTGTCGACCGCGCCGTTGCTCAGGTTGAGCCGCTCGGCGTCAGCCAAATTCAGCAGACCAGATTGGCTCACGACGCCGGTCAGCCGCACTGCCGCGCCGTTTTCATGCCGATGGAGCTGCCGGTCGGCGTCCGGGGCGCCGATCTTGGAGAGCTTTTCCCGTCCCGCTGCCCAGACCGCGAGATGGCCGCCCGCGGAGTGTCCCAGCGCCACCACTTTGTTCAGATTGAGTTCATGCTTGCCGGCAATCTCGCCCAGGTGGTCGATCCCATCGAGGACATCTTCGAACGTATGCGGCCAGCCGCCTCCGTTTCCTGCCCTCCGGTACTCGAGGTTCCAGGCGGCTATTCCATGCGCAGCGAGGTCCCGGGCAATCGGCTCACCGAGTTCCGCGCCGTACTGGGAGCGCCAATAGCCTCCATGGATCACCACCACCACTCCGTCGGGTCTGCTGCGGTGTGGCTGCAGCGAATTGTCTGGTACGAACAGCTCGCCCCATTGGCTGGAGTGCTGGCCGTAGTAGTACTTGTGCCGCTTCATCGTGTCCTCCTTTGTGCCGAGCCTATCGCGGAGGAGCGCCGCGGAGCGGGAGCAATGGTTTGAGGATCAACGCGGAGCCTTCCTCAAGGCACTGCCCGAGCGTACCCTCCTGCTTCCAGGTGGCGCACCGGTAGCACCAGAGGCTCCTGCTCCGCTTCACTGTCGGCCCTCCACCGTAAGCTGGAGGCATGGCTAGCAATTGGGACAGCTTGGATCCTCAGCTGCGCGAATCAGTACAGGCGAATGTGGAGCTCTACGAACGGGTCCGGCCTGCCCTGAAACTCGTTACCCGCGACGTCCTGTTGACCCTGCGGGACATGCTCAAGAACAGCGAGTCCGTGCCGCTCTTCGTCACGGGACGCACCAAGACGGTCGAGTCTTTCCGGGAGAAGATTTCCCGTACCGAGGTGCCCTTGGAGGGCGGCCCGCGGGTGCTGAAGTTCCCGGACCCGTTCCGGACCCTGAACGACATGGTGGGTCTGCGCGTCATCACCAAGCTTCCGGCCGAGAACGCCGCGGTTGCCAACTTGATCAAGCGCCAGCGCCAACTTTTCGATTGCCGCGGCGACCTTGAGAAGGACATCGGCTCCATAGAGTCCGGCACCTACGGATATTCGAGCCGCCACCTTATCCTCCGCACCATCCAGAACGAGTCCGTGAAGGCCTACCAGCAAGTCTTCAATCCGGACATCCCCCCGAATGGCAGCTACTTCTTCGAGTGCCAGATCCGCACGGTTTTCGCGCACGCCTGGAGCGAGATCGAACACGACATCCGCTTCAAGGCCGAGGATCCGCGCGCATGGACGCCGCATTTCGACCGCCAGTTCACCGCCACAGCGGCAATGCTCGAAACCGTGGAGAGCGCATTTGCCGACCTCCACGAACGCTACGAGGAAGTCCGCGGTTACTGGGACCTCGACGGTGAAGGTTCCATGCCCCTCACGCCCAATCGTGTGCGTGACGTTTGGCGGACGCTGCTTCCGCACGTTGACCGTAAAGTTGATGACGACTGGGGTTGGGCCGCGGAGCTTCTTGCGGCCCACGGACTGAACAAGACCGTGGAACTCGCCGGACTCCTCAGTGCCAACCGGATCACCGAGGTCCGCAAGGCCCTGGACCACCGTTACTCCCCTGGACCGGACCGCCTCCTGGATGACCTCCTGCTGTGGCAGTACGGCACTGAACACATCGACCTCACCGCCGAGGCGCCCGACGTCGTCCCCCACCCCCGGCGGGACAGCCTCCAGCGGCGCCTCAAACAGATTGAGCGGTACCGCCTGACCAACAGCTAAGGACCCATGACACCCGAGCAGCTCCAGTCCCTCCGTTTCACGCTGCGCTCACCCCGCAGGCTCAAGACGGAAGCATTGGCCGGCTTGGTGGTGGCGCTTGCCCTCATTCCGGAGGCCATCGCGTTCTCCGTAATCGCCGGCGTGGATCCACGGATCGGGCTTTTCGCGTCCTTCACCATGGGAGTCACCACCGCGATCGTCGGCGGCCGATCTGCCATGATCTCCGCGGCCACCGGCGCCGTCGCACTCGTGATCGCACCAGTCATGAAGGACCACGGGCTCAACTACCTGATTGCCACGGTGATCCTGGCAGGCATCTTCCAAATCGTCCTGGCGGTCCTGGGCGTCACGCGGCTGATGCGCTTCATTCCGCGTTCGGTGATGATCGGGTTCGTGAATGCCTTGGCCATCCTGGTGTTCATGGCGCAGCTGCCTGAACTCCTAGGCGTTCCCTGGATGGTCTATCCGATTGTGGCCGTCGGGCTGCTGATCGTCTTCGGTTTGCCCAGAATCACGACGGCGGTGCCCGCGCCTTTGGTGGCGGTCGTCGCCCTCACAATCGTCACGGTACTGGCCGGAATCAATGTTCCTACGGTGCATGACAAGGGCGAACTTCCCAACAGCCTTCCCGGTTTCTTCCTGCCCAATGTTCCTTTGACCTGGGAGACCTTCCAGACGATTGCACCGTTTGCTTTGTCCATGGCGCTGGTGGGCCTCCTGGAGTCCCTCTTGACGGCCAAGCTCGTGGATGACATCACGGATACCCGCTCCAACAAAACCCGTGTTTCTTGGGGCCAAGGCATCGCCAACATCGTCACCGGTTTCCTGGGTGGCTTGGGCGGCTGCGCCGTGATTGGCCAGACCATGATCAACGTCAAGGGTTCGGGTGCCCGCAGCCGGCTGTCGACGTTCCTGGCCGGAGCGTTCCTGTTGGTCCTTGTGGTGGCGCTCGGGGACGTGGTGGGCATGATTCCGATGGCCGCTTTGGTGGCCGTGATGATCTTCGTATCCCTCATCACCTTTGACTGGCATTCGATCCGGCCCACGACGCTCAAGCGACTGCCGAAGTCCGAGACCGGCGTCATGCTCGTGACGGTGGCCGTGGTGGTGGCCACGCACAACCTGGCCATCGGGGTAGGAGCGGGCGTTCTGACGGCCATGGTGCTGTTTGCGAGGCGAGTGGCCCATTTCGCCACTGTGGAGCGGAGCGAACTCGAGCTCAACGGCCGGACCGTGGCGAGCTACACGGTGGACGGCGAGTTGTTCTTCGCCTCGTCCAATGACCTCTACACGCAGTTCGACTATGCGAAGGATTCCTCGGAGGGAATCGACCACGTGGTCATCGACCTGCATGCCTCGCACATCTGGGATGCTTCCACCGTTGCCGTACTGGATTCCGTGACCGAGAAATACCGCAGGCACGGCCGCGAGGTGGAGCTCATCGGCCTCAACGCGGCGAGCGTCCGGATGCGAGAACGGCTGGCAGGCAAGCTCAACGCAGGCTAACGTCCCCCGGCCCACCCAACTCACTCGCAGTTGTTGTCGTTATGAGCCGCCAAAACGACAACAAACGCGAGTCAGTTGGGCTCGGGAAAGCTACGGAGTCTTGAACTCCCAAGGCGCGGCCTTGGTGGTTCCCGCGCCAATGGTGCGTCCGGCGAGCCGGTCCAGAAGCAACGTGATGGCTCCTTCGAGGGCTTCCGGTTCCGGAGTCCCGCCCGCGGATCCAGGGGCCAGGACATCGAACCCGGCAGGCTGCATCGTGTCCGAAATGATGACCTGGGCTACTCCGCGCCGGGCCAGCTCCCCCACTGTGAGGTCAAGGAGGGTGCCGGGTGGAAGAGCCCCGATAATGGCGCCGTCGGCACCGCCGGAGAGCATGAACCGCCGCCATCCCTCGCCGATGAGGATCACGGGCTGGTAGCCATGCTGGGGCAAAATGCGTGCCGCCGCAGTCGCCAAGGCCCGGTCCCACGGCCACTCAAGGTCGCCGATGGCGATCGCCACGAGGTCGGTCTTGCCGCGGCGCATTCCGCGGGCGGCCTGATTGGGTACGTAACCCAGTTCCTTGGCCGCGGCTTGGACACGCTCTTGTGTTGCTTCGCTGATGCGGGTGGTGCCACCAAGGCGCCCGGACAAGACGTAGGACACGGTGGTGAGGGAAACGCCGGCGCTTTTGGCGACGTCCCGGATGGTCGGCTTGGCTCCAAGTCCCATGGCCTAGCGCTTTCCTTTCTTGCGGGAGCCCTTGCCCCTGCCCTTGTCCGGGTTCGGGGCATAGCGCTGAGCCACTGCAGGCTTTTTGGCACCGGTCCCGCGCCGGTCCGGCTTGGGTGCCCTCTTGGGCTTCTCTTGCTGCGCCGAAGGCTGCCGCGAACTCTGCGCGGTCCGGCCCCGGACAATGCCAATGAATTCCTCGATGACCTCGCTCGAGGAGTCGCTCGGCCAGGCAAGGGCGATCTGCGTCCCTTCGGCCCCGGTCAGGCGCCGCGCTACCGTGTCCTTGACGTTGAAATGCCGGGCCACGGACATCGGCAGGATCACGACGCCGGCACCCGAGGCCACCACCTGCATGGCCATCTCCGGCCCGCCCATTGCGGTGACATCCAGGAAGTTCTCCTCTGCGAGATCCTCCAGCGCCACCTCTTCGAACGCCGAGATTTCGTGGCCCTTCGGGGCCACCACCACGGGCTGCTCTTCGTAGAGCGGAATGACGTGGAGTCCATCGCGATCCACGGGTAAGCGGACAAAGCTGAGATCCGCGGAACCGTCGCGCAGGACCTCCAGCTGCGCGCCGTCGTCGGACATGAACGAGTGCAGCGGAACATCGGGCATGCGTTCTTCCCAGCGCCGGATCCATTTCCCGGGCGTCACGCCGGCGACGTAGGCGAAAGTCAGCCCCTGGGGGCCGCTTGTTTCAGCGTCGGAGGCGCCGGGGACGCCGACGGCGGGCAGGGATTCTTGATCGGATGGCACCAGTTCACAGTACCGCGCGGGCGGTAGCCAACCCAGCGCCGGCCCAGGCTATGCCGCGTAGACCTGGACCGCCGTGGCCTTGACCACAAAGTAGACGCGCGATCCGGGTTCCAGTCCCAGCTCGGCGGACGCGGAGGGCGTGATGTCCGCTGCCAGATCGCCAGCCCGGACCCTGATGTGGTCCCCGTGCGGTTCAAGATCCGTGATCGCAACGGGGAACGAGTTGCGCGGGCTTCCGTGGGCGGCATCCAGGAAGATGGAAACGGCCGACGGTGGGAAGGCCGCGACGCCGGGCTCGCCCGGTTCCGCTTCGTCATCGAGGTGTCCCGCAACATGCAAGCTGGGCAGCTCCGCGTTGGCGAAGGTCCTGAGTCCGTCCTCCGTGACGGTGCCCGCCATGAGGTTCACCCCGGCCAGGCCCGCGGCGAATTGGCTTCGTGGACGCCGGAAGACCTCACGGGTGGCGCCTTCCTCCACAATCCTGCCCTTGTCCATGACGATTACGCGGTCCGCGAGCATGAGCGCGTCCAAGACGTCGTGGGTAATGATCAGGGCCCGACGCCCGGACAGGACGCGTTTCAGGAGCCGGCGCAAGTGCGGAGCGGCGTGGATGTCCAGTGCGGACATTGGTTCGTCAAGAAGCAGCAACTCGGGACTTGCCGCCAGCGCGCGGGCCACCGCAACACGCTGGGCTTGTCCCCCGGACAGCTGCCCGGGCTTCCGCCCGGAGTACTCCATGACGTCGACTTCAGCTAGCCAGTGCCGCGCGGTTTCGCGTGATTCCGCCCGGGAAGCGCCTGCGCTGCGCGGGCCGAAAGCCACGTTGTCGAGGACGCTCAGGTGCGGGAAAAGCAGCGGTTCCTGCGCCAACAGCGCCGTACCGCGAAGGTGAGGAGGGGTCCATACCCGGCTGCCGCCGTCGAGGTTGAAGAGAACCTGGTCCCCGAGGCGGGCAGAGCCGGCATCCGGGCGCACGAGTCCCGCCGCGACGGACAGGAGCGTCGATTTTCCGGCCCCGTTGGGTCCGAGGATCGCCACGGTTTCCGCTTGCCCAAGGCTTAATGACACGTCGAGGTTGCGGGCCCGAACGGTGGCGTCAATGTGGAAACTCACGCGGCGGCCTCCGCGGGAATGTCCGCGCGGTGCGGACGCCGGTAAGACAGGCCGACGACGATCACAGCCACCGCGACGAGAACCAGTGAAAGCGCGACGGCGGCGTCCGCGTCGGTCTCGCGCTGCAGGTAGATTTCCAGCGGCAAGGTCCTCGTGACACCTTGCAGGCTCCCCGCGAAAGTCAGCGTGGCCCCGAACTCGCCCAGGCTGCGGGCAAAGGACAGTACGGCCCCGGACGCGAGCCCGGGGAGGACCATGGGTACGGTCACTCGCCGCAGGATGGTGGTGGGGCGGGCGCCGAGCGTCGCGGCAACGGCTTCGTAGCGGTTGCCGGCCGTCCGTAAGGCGCCTTCGAGGCTGACTACCAGGAACGGCAGGGCCACGAACGTCTGGGCGAGGACCACCGCCGTCGTCGAAAAGGCGATCTGGATGCCCGCGAGCTCAAGGCTCTTCCCCAGAAGACCCTGCCGCCCGAATGTGTAGAGCAGCGCAATGCCGCCCACCACCGGCGGCAACACCAGGGGCAGGAGGACGAAAGCGCGGAGGAGCCGCTGCCCGCGGAAGGGCCGGCGGGCAAGGACGAGGGCCAAGGGGATGCCCAAGACAACGCAGAGCGCGGTGCTCGCTGCCGAGGTACGGAGGCTGAGCCCTAGGGCCGTCAGCGAGGAATCGGAGGTCACCAGCGGGATGAACTGCGCCCAATTGACCTTTGCGACCATGGCAGCCAGCGGCAACAAGACGAACAGGCCGCCCACTGCCGCAAGGCCATAGACCCACCGTGGAATCCCGCTGAAGTTCATCAAGGCCTGCGGTACGCCGGGGCTTGCGTCACCGGGACTTTCCGGGCGGCCCCGGCGACTCTTATGTGCGGCATGGATTCATCCTAGAACAGAGGCTGTGCCACTTCCCTGTGGGGGCGGATACCCTTGAACCATGACCTCTGCAAACTCCCAGTCCATGAAGCCGGCCACCGTTGCCAAGAAACTTGGCATCTACCTGCCTGCAACACCCCAGGAGTTCCAGGATTCGGAAATCACCCGCGCCGATTTCGCCGAGCTCCAGGCCAACGCCCCGGAGTGGCTCGCCGAGCTACGCCGCACGGGTCCGCACCCGCGTCCCGTGGTGGCACAGAAGCTGAATATCTCCATCAGCGGCCTCGCCCGCGGCGGAATCACGGATCCCCTGACGACGGCGGAAATCACCGAACTGCTCGCAGCTCCCCCGCAGTGGCTCGTCGTCGAGCGCGCCACGCACGCAGCCGTGCGCTCCGAGGCAAAGCGCATCAAGGAAGAAGCTGCCAAGAAGGAAGCCACGAAGGACGCCAAGACAAACGCCGCTGCCAAGCGGGACGCGCCCAAGGCATCCAAGCGGGACCACGCTTAAGCTCCAACCGGACTTCCGCAGGAAGGCAGGACACCCCGGGGTGTCCTGCCTTCCTGCGTTGAGGAGCAAATCGGGCTCTCGCCTCCAGGGCTTCCTCGGCGCATACTGATTTCAAAGGGGTGCGCATTCGCGTGGAGGTGGTCCGATTGCCCGCCACAACTGGAATCCAGCTGACGTTCTGGGAGATCGGGCTGTGGGCGGTTTTGCTCATGTGCGCAGTGGCCTTTACGGTCGACACCGTCCGAAAAGCGGTCATCCACGGAGCCCCCGACGGCGGCCGCCTCGCCTTCCAGGGGCCCCTCGGCCACCGCGACCGGGACCTCGTCAAAGAGCCGGACGCCACCTTCTGGAACATCTTCGCCGGACTCGTGGTGATTGTCCCCGCAGTCCTCATCCCCGCGTTGGCCTCCCCCGCCGTCGGGCTCTTGATGCTCTTCCTCGGCCTAGCTGCCGCGGTTGCCGCCTTTGCCGTCGGCCGGAAACTGGAGCAGAAACGTCAAAACCGCAGCGGTTTCACGGAAGCGGCAGCCCGTCACGACGCCCTCCTGGCCCGCTGGCAAAGGTATGAACTGGATCCCGCCAAGGGCATCGACTTCCCCGGCATGAGCGACGTCAACGTTCCGCAGACCGCCGCCTTGGTCCGTGCACTGCAGGAAGCCCAACGCTGCCGTCTCACTGCGGGGACGGACTATGCCCGCGCGGTCCAGCAGTTGGACACCGCGATGGCCGAAGCCGAAGCGGCGGCGGGTGCTTCCGCGCCGTAGGCCGCGTCGCGCCTGTTTCGTGCACCTTATGGAATTGCCCCGATGTGCACTAGGAGTTCGTGCTCGGCACCGTCGAGGTAGCGGCGCAATTCGGCTGCGGCCTCTTCGCGCTCCCCGTTGCGGATCTGGGCAACCAAGGCGGCGTTGCGTTCAACGTAATGCCCGTGGAAGTCGGGGGTGGTGGCCATGGCGTGGAAGACCAATCGCATCTCGGCAAGCACTTTCTCCATCAGTGCGTCCAGGGAGGCGCTTCCGGACAACGACACCAGGGCCTTATGCAGTTCCTGGTTGGCGTCCGCCATGCCGGCCACGGATCCTTCCGCGAGGGCGGCCCGGGCTTTGTCGACGATGACGTCCATGGCGTCTAGGGCTCCCGCCGGGACATCGCCCCACAACACGGCCGCCGGCTCGATCAAGCGGCGCACCCGGTAGATTTCGCGGACGTCGTCCGCTCCGGGAGCGGCTACGAACACGCCGCGGTTGGGGATGCGCTGGACCACGGATTCACCCGCCAGGACGGTGAAGGCCTCCCTCAGGGTGTTCCGGGATACGCCGAGCGCCTCGGACAAAGCTTGCTCGGAGAGCTTCGTCCCGGGCGGCAACAGGCCATCGGAGATGCGCTGGCGAAGCTGGGCGGCAACCCACGCTCCAGTGTGGGCGTGGGTGGCGTGGCCGGCGTCGGCGATTCCTTGAAGCGCTGCGTTCATGGGCATGTCCCAAATCTACCGAACGGCGATGCCCCCGCAGGCGACCCCTCAGCCGATGCTCGCGATCACCTCTCCGCGCCCGACGGCGGCGCCCGGTTCGTGCGGACCCCGCGCCACGGTGCCGGAACGGTGGGCCGGGACAGTGGTTTCCATCTTCATGGCCTCCAACACGGCCACGGGTTGACCGGCTTCCACGGCTGCCCCGTCCTCAACCAACCACTTCACCAGCGAGCCGGACATCGGCGAGGCCAGCCCGGCGTCGTCGGCCACAACCGGAGCCGGGGCAGCAGAAACGGAACCGCCGCCGCCGTTCATCAGCGCTTCGAACAAGCGAACGGGTAGCCCAAGTTGTACCGCTTTACCGTCCAACTCCACCGTGAACGTGCTTCGTTCGGAGCCTGGGGCCACGCGGGCGATCTCCGGAGAGGCGGCCAGCTCTTCGGCGAACTCGGTCTCGATCCACGTGGTGTAGACGCCGAGCTTGTCCTCCGAGGTGAAAGCCTCGTGGCGGACCACGGCCCGGTGGAAGGGAAGCACGGTGGGCAAACCCTTGATCTGCATCTCGTCCAGGGCAACCCGGGCGCGGCGCAGGGCCTGCTGCCGGTCCTCGCCCCGGACGATCAGCTTGGCCAGGAGGGAATCGTATTCTCCAGGAACCACTGAGCCGGATCGAACCCCCGAGTCCACGCGGATGCCCGGACCGGTGGGCGCCTCGAACGCGTCCACCACGCCGGGGCCCGGCAGGAAGCCGCGGGCAGGATCCTCGGCGTTGAGGCGGAACTCGAAGGCGTGGCCTTTCGGCTCCGGGTCTTCCGTCAGGGAGAGGACTCCGCCCGCGGCGATCCGGAACTGCTCGCGGACCAGGTCCACGCCGGAGGTTTCCTCGGTGACAGGATGTTCCACCTGCAGGCGCGTGTTGACCTCCAGGAAGGAGATGGTGCCGTCCACGGCCACGAGGTATTCGACGGTTCCCGCACCGTAGTATCCGGCCTCGCGGCAAATGGACTTGGCCGATTCGTGGATGAGCTTGCGCTGTTCAGGGCTCAGGAAGGGTGCGGGGGCCTCCTCCACGAGCTTCTGGTTCCGACGCTGCAGGGAGCAATCGCGGGTTCCGAGGACCACCACGTTGCCGTGCATATCGGCCAGGACCTGCGCCTCGACGTGCCGTGGCTGGTCCAGGAAGCGCTCCACGAAGCATTCGTCGCGTCCGAAAGCCGCCTTGGACTCACGCACGGCCGATTCGAATGCGTCCTCGATGTCCTCCAGGCGCCGCGCAATCTTGAGCCCTCGGCCGCCACCGCCGAAAGCAGCCTTGATGGCCACTGGCATACCGTGCTCCAAGGCGAACGCAAGTACTTCGGCGGCGTTGGCCACAGGTCCGTCGCTGCCGGGAACAAGGGGGGCCCCGGCGCGGACGGCGATCTCGCGGGCGACCACCTTGTTTCCCAGTTCCCGTATGGACTGCGGTGCCGGGCCGATCCATGTGAGGCCCGCGTCGATCACGGCCTGAGCGAAGTCGGCGTTCTCGGAGAGGAAGCCATATCCGGGGTGCACGGCGTCGGCACCGGCGCGGCGGGCGACGTCGATCAGCTTGGCGATGTCCAAGTACGTCTGGGCGCCGGTGGAACCTCGCAGTGCGTAGGCCTCGTCGGCGAACCGCACGTGGAGGGCGTCGGCGTCGGGGTCCGAGTACACGGCAACAGACCGCAAGCCCTCGTCTGAGCAGGCGCGGGCAATCCGCACGGCGATCTCGCCGCGGTTGGCGATCAGGACCTTCTTCATGGCTGGGTTCCTTCGGAGACAGCGCCGGCAACGGCAGGTTCATGTGGTTCAAGGGTTGCGGGGTCCACGATCGTGAACCGCACGCGGTGGCCGGGCGGCAATTGCGCCGCCGTCGGCAGGTCTTCGGGTACGACGACGGCAATCACCGGATACCCGCCGGTCACCGGGTGGTCGGCCAGGAAGAGGACGGGATGGCCATTGGGCGGCACTTGGAGTGCGCCGGCAACGGCGCCTTCGCTGGGGAGCTCTGCCGTCCGGTTGCGTTCGATCGTCACGCAGCCGACGGGCTTGAGCCGGACGCCGATCCTGTTGGACTGCTCGGTGGTGACCCAGTCCTGGCCCGTGAGCGACCCGAGGGCGCTGGAATCAAACCAGTCGTCCCGGGGGCCCAGGGTGATGCGCAGCTCGGTAAAGACGGCTCCTAGCCGCAGCGTGGATTCCTCGGGAGCGCCGACCATCTGGAACAGCGGCGCTCTTCCCACGGGGAGCCGGGTCCCGGCCACCAAGCGTGCGGGACCGATTCCGGACATCGAGTCGCTTGAGCGGCTGCCGAGCACCGGATGCACATCAATCCCGCCGCGGACGGCAAGGTAGCTGCGGGCCCCGAGCGTCGGTTCCCCCAGGTTAAGGGTTTCGCCGTCCAGGAGGACGAAGGGAGCGCACATCGCGGCGCAGCGGGCCGGATCCCCCGAAGCATCGCGGATTTCCAAAGGGACCACCGCCCCGGCAACAGCGAGCACCTGGTCGCCGACGGCCCGGACCGAGAGTCCGCCCAGCACCGTTTCCACAACCGCAGCACGGGCTTCGTTGCCCACCAAGCGATTGGCCTGACGCGTCGATTGTTGGTCCACGGCGCCCGCGGCTGAGACTCCCAGATCCCCTAGTCCGGGGCGCCCGAGGTCCTGGACCAGCGATTGAAGTCCGGGTGAGTCCACAACCAAGGCGGGTCCGTTGACTTCGCGGGCTGCCGGCGGTGCCGGAGTCAACGCGATGGCCTCTCGGACCGCCACATACCGGACCCGGTCTCCCGGACGAACAAGCGCCGGTGACTCCCGCTCGAGATCCCAGAGGACCGCCGTCGTGCGCCCGATCAGTTGCCAGCCGCCCGGGGACTGCCGCGGATAGACGGCGGAAAACGCCCCGCCGAGCGCCACGGAACCGGCCGGAACGGAGGTACGCGGCGAGCTGCGGCGCGGAACGTCGAGGCTGTGGTTCTCGCCGAGCAGGTACGTGAAACCCGGGGCGAATCCGCCGAAAGCCGCGATCCAAAGCTGGCCGGTGTGCGCGGCCACGACGCCGTCCCTGCCCAGACCGGTGAGCATGCCCACCTCGGTGAGGTCCTCGCCGTCGTACACCACTTCGATGGTGACGTCGCGGGAACTGTCGTGTGGCACCGCTCCCAGGTCAACATGCCCGACGGCGGTGCGCGCCGCGAGTGCCTCGGCGTGCGTTCCGAACTTAAGCAGTACGGTGGCTGCCGCGGCGACCGCATCAAGCTGGCCGGGCAGTGGCTCGGCAAGCAGGCGGGAATGAAACGCCAGCACGGAAGGGAGGTCGGAAAGCTCCACCAGCAAGGCGCGCGGGCCCGCCCAGCGTATTCCCGTGAGGCTCATGCGAAGCTCCGTACGGTGACCCCGGCGGACTCGAGTCCCGCGCGGACAGCGGCTGCCATGGCCACGGCGCCGGGAGTGTCTCCGTGGACGCAGATGCTTTCTGCATGGACGTTCAGGGTGGAACCGTCGCGGGCCACAATCTTGCTTTCCGTTGCCAGACGGACCATGTTCTCCGTGATGGCAGCGTGATCGTGAAGCACGGCGCCTTCTTCGCGGCGCGATACGAGGGTGCCGTCCGGGTTGTAGGCGCGGTCAGCGAATGCCTCGGCTACTCCCCGAAGCCCCTTCGCTTCGGCTTTGGCGAGTGCGACGGAGCCCGGCAGGAGAAGGAGCGGGAGTCCGGGACTGAAGGAATGGACGGCGTCGACGACTGCCTGGGCATGGACCTCGTGGTGGACGATCGTGTTGTAGAGGGCGCCGTGGGGCTTGACGTACTTGATCTCCGAGCCGGCAGCACGGGCCAGGGCTTGAAGCGCGCCGAGTTGGTAGAGGACGTCGTCGGCCAGTTCCGTTGCGGAGCAGTCGAGGAAACGGCGGCCGAAGCCCGCGAGGTCCCGATAGCCCACGTGGGCACCGATGGCCACTCCTGCGGCGACGGCCTCACGGCAGGTGCGGGCGATGGTGCTGGGATCTCCGGCATGGAATCCGCAGGCCACATTGGCACTCGACACGTAGCCGAACACCGCAGCGTCGTCGCCCATGGTCCAGTTGCCGAACGATTCTCCGACGTCGCTGTTGAGGTCAATAAAAGGCATTGTGATCCCCGTCTCAGGTTGAATACCTCACCATCATGCCTGAAACGGGAAGATTGTTCAACAATCTTGGTGGCGGGACCGACTGCCCGGATTCCAAAAGTGAGGCCTCGACCCTTTCAACGAGCGAAAGAGCCGAGACCTCACGTGTGGATCGGATCGACTAGGAGACCGGTACCGCAGCGACACGGTTGTTGGCGGTGACGATCCGGGCGGCCGTTGCCTGGCCCATCCGGACTGCGCCGTCGACGTGCTGGTAGCCTTCCGCAGCCAGATCGGAGGAGGACCAGTAGATGGGTCCAACGTTGGCGTGTTGGTCCTTGCCGTAGCGGTGCAAACCACCCAGGTCGTAGCTGGCCGCGTAGGCCCCGCGGGTCCATTCTTCGGAACCCCAGTCGGATTCGTAGTAGACCTCGGCGTCCAGGGCCTTTTCGCCCAGGAAGCCCGCGATGGACTCAAGGACCTTCTTCTTACGGTCCTCTGCGCTGAGCTCGAAGACGGCGTCTGCCTTTTCGTCCGAGATGAAGCCCACCAGGGTCCCGCGGGTGTCTCCATGGTTCGTGTTGTCATAGACCTCCTGAACCAGGGCGTCGGCGCCGAAGCCCGTGCCGGACAGGCCGTCTTCGCGCCAGAACGGCGTGCTGTAGACAGCGTGGACTTTGATGACCAGGCCCAGGGACTGATGCTGGTGCATCTGGTGCTGGCGGCGCGGCAACGGCGGGTTGTAGGACACGCGGGAGTACAGGTTCGGCGGGACAGCCATGATGACGAATCGCGCGTTGACGGTTGCGCGCTCGGACTCAACGGTGACGCGATGGCCTTCACCCGCCGGCTCCCAATTGATGGTGCGGACCGGGCTGTTAAGTACGACGTCGTCACCCAGTTCCGCGGCGATCAGCAGGGAGACCTGCTGCATGCCGCCAATAACCCGCTTGTCCAGGATGAAGTCTTCGTCCGTCAGGTTGGAGAAGGAGCCTGCCGAAGCCGCCATCAGCACTGCTTGCAGCGCAGAGAAGGCGTGGGCCGGCTTGGTCAGCATGCCACCGGCGATGAACAAGCCGATGTTGTTGCAGGCTTCCTCGTCCGTGGAGTTCTGGCGCAGCCAGTGGTGGAAGGAAATGGTGTCCAATTCGCGGGCCTTGGGGTGGGCCCAGGGCTCCTCCGGGCCGATCTCGGCGGCGAGGCCGTCCAAGATGGCGGTGAGCTTGTCCATCTCGGCTGCAGTGGTTTCGCTCACCGGGAAGGAAGCCCCGGTGTAGCGGGTGCGGCTGCCGTCAGGTGCGAGGTAGACAGATTCGCCGTCGCGGTAGCGGGAGTACATCTTCAGGCCCAGTTCATCCAGGAGCCCGATAAGGGCGGTCTGGTCCGGGGACACCCATTGTCCACCGATCTCCAGCATGGCCCCGTCAATGGTGTCGGTCCACGTGCGGCCGCCGACGCGGTCGCGTGCTTCAAGCACGGCAACACTGAGCCCGGCCTTCTTCAATTCGCGTGCGGCCGTCAACCCCGACGGACCAGCACCGACAATTACGACGTCGCGATCAAGATTCAGCATGATGTCCTTTCTGTGGCCGTCCCCGTTGGCTGACCAATAAATGAATGACGTTCATTTATCTCAACTGTAGCTGGCTTGGCCCCGACTGTGAAGACCCAAATGGAATAATGCTGTGACACAGTCTCCAGAAAGGTCAGCGATGCCTGAACCCACCCCCGCTCCCGGCGAGACCAAAGCGCGCCGCAGGGCAGGTCGGCCAATGGCGGCGGTCCTGGACCAGGACGGCATCACTGCAGCTGCGCTGGAACTGATCAGCAAGAAGGGCTACGACGGCCTCACTATGGCCGCACTCGCGCGCTCCCTGGGTGTGGCGCCGTCGGCCCTCTACAACCACGTGTCCTCCAAGGATGAAGTCCTCAAGCTCGTCGAAGAGGACCTGATGTCGAAGGTCGACTTCGGCGGTTTCAGCACGCTGCCCTGGGAGGATGCCGTCCGGCAATGGGCTTATTCATACCGCGGCATTTTCGCGAGGCACACTCCGCTGATCTCGGTGATCGCGGTTCTTCCCGTGACGGACGCACCCCAGACGCTCGCCATGTACGAAGCCGTCACGGAGGGATTCCTCCGCGCGGGTTTCCCGGAAAAGCAGATCATCCCAAGCATCGTGGCCCTCGAGGCCTATATCTTCGGCGCCGCTTTCGACGCGAACGCGCCGGCGGACATTTTCGATTCAGGCCGCTTGGCCGACTCCACACCGCACTTCACGTCGGCGGTCCGCAGCCTGGGGCCCGAGCGGAACAACTACCCGTCCGACCTCGCGTTCAGCATGGGCCTGGATGCGCTGATCACCGGGCTCGGGGCGCTGCGCGGGTAGCCCAACTCACTCGCATTTGTTGTCGTTATGAGCCGCCAAAACGACAACAAATGCGAGTCAGTTGGGGGTTACGGGTGAGTTAAACAAAGGAACCCCGGTCAGAGACCGGGGTTCCTTGAATTGCGTGCGCGAGGGGGGATTTGAACCCCCACACCCTTTCGGATACTGGCACCTGAAGCCAGCGCGTCTGCCGTTCCGCCACTCGCGCGCAACTTCCTTCGCCCGGGCCGCACCAGGTTTCCCCGGCCTCACCCCTGCGAAAGCAGCGAGATCAAGCATAACGGACAACGCGTTGAAAACGCCAATCGGCCAAGGACTGGGCCGTAAAACCCCGGGATGCCGCGGATTGGCGGTCCCCACATGATGCGGAAATCGCGCAGGAAGCGTCCCGAAATGACGCAGGCAGGCGAACTTTTCCGGCGTTCCAGGCGTTGTGGAATAAGGCCTTTCACAGTCTTGCCCAGTAGTATCGGGGTTGAAGACAGGCTTCTTGCGTGCGCTCCGGCCACTGCGGGGATTCGTCTTGGCTACTGATACTGCAGAGTCAACGAAACGGAAGGAGAAGGACCATGGGCTTGCTCGACAGGGTTGAACGTGGCATCGAAAAGGCCGTCCGCGGCGTCTTCTCTACCGGTTCGCGGGCGCGGGTGGAACCGGTGGAGATAGCCAGCAAGCTTCGCCGTGAACTGGACAATAAGTCCATCACCATTTCGGCCGGCCGTACCTTGGCTCCCAACGTCTTCGACGTCCTCTTGAGCAATGAAGACTTCGCTCGCGCCCAGGACTGGGGAACCCCCTTGGCCGAAGAACTGTGCGACGTCGTCATCCAGCACGTGCGCAGCCAAGGTTACATCCTGCAGGGTCCCGTACGGATCTCCTTCCGTCACGACGAAGCCCAGCGCGAAGGCCACTTCGAAATCA
Source organism: Arthrobacter sp. 05L417 (assembly GCF_056397865.1). NCBI lineage: Bacteria > Bacillati > Actinomycetota > Actinomycetes > Micrococcales > Micrococcaceae > Arthrobacter > Arthrobacter sp. 05L417. Next base: position 148,821 of record NZ_JBFTOG010000005.1, on the reverse strand, counting down.
CGTCCAGCACTGAGAAATCCAACGGGGCTGCCGCGCCCGCTGCCCCTCGGCCCGTTGTCCCCGCCGCGCCGCGCCGCGAGCCCACAAGGCTCCAGCCTGTCCTGGACATTGGCGGACAGCGCTATTCCCTCAATGCACCTTCTGTGGTGCTGGGCAGGTCGTCCGAGGCCGACATCCTTGTGGACGATACCGGCGTTTCGCGCAAGCACTTGGAAATCCAGACGGCGGACGGGATCATCCGCGCCGTCGACCTCGGTTCCACCAACGGAAGTTACGTCAACGGCCACAAAGTGGACGGCAGTGTGGAACTTACTGACGGATCCACCATCACCATGGGACGGACCAAGATCATTTTCAGACTTCTCCCCCAGCCCTCTGGTGGGCGCCCGTGAGCGACATCAGCGAACTGACAATCACCGCGCTCCGCTTCGGCTTCCTCCTGTTGCTGTGGGTACTGATCTTCAGCATCGTCTCGACCATGCGTCGCGATCTCGTGATCGGCCGCAAAGCGGCCATGGGAACTCCGACGGCGCGCGAAGTACGCAAGCATCCTGAACTCGCCCCCGCGCCACCCCAGCCAGTGAAGCAGCAAGCGCACCAGCTCGTCGTCGTCGAGGGACCGCTCAAGGGGACCACGCTTCCTCTGGCCGCGAGCCCCATTCTGCTGGGCCGCGCACAAGAGGCCACGTTGGTCCTTGAGGATGATTACGCTTCGGGCAGGCACGCGCGCCTGTTCCCCCAGGGCAGCCGATGGTTCATCGAAGACCTCGGCTCCACGAACGGCACCTACCTCGCCGACCAGCAATTGACCCGCGCCCTGCCGGTGGAGCTTGGCGTCCCCGTGAGGATCGGCAAGACGGTCATCGAATTGAGGGCGTAGCCCATGGCTTCCCCCCAAGCCTCCGAGGGCAAGACACTGCCTCCGGAACTTCCCCTGATCATGCGCTACGCGGCGCGGTCCGACGTCGGTCGTGTCCGCTCGAAGAACGACGACTCCGCGTATGCCGGCCGGCATCTTGCCGTTGTCGCTGACGGCATGGGCGGGCATGCGGGCGGGGACGTCGCCTCGGCCTCCACTGTGCTGGACATGATCCACCTCGATCACGATTCCTACCCGGACGGCGCGGAAACAGTCCTGGCAGATGAAATCCAGACCGCCAATTCCCTCCTCTCCGAGCTTGTCCATGTGGACCCGAAGCTCGCAGGCATGGGTACCACCGTCACCGCCCTGCTGCTCGAAGGCAGGCGGCTGCACTTCGCGCACATCGGCGATTCCCGCGCCTACCGCCTGCGCAATGGCAAATTCGAGCAAATCAGCGTGGACCACACTTTCGTCCAGAGGCTGATCGACGAAGGCCGGCTGCGCCCCGAGGAAGCCGAAACCCACCCGCACAAGAACGTCCTCATGCGCGTTCTGGGCGACGTGGACGCCAGCCCCGAACTGGACCTGGACGAGCTCGACGTCGAACCGGGCGAACGCTGGCTCCTTTGCTCCGATGGCCTGAACTACGTCCAAGGGGCCGTCGTGGAGCAAGTGGTCCGCGAAACCAAGGACCTCGCCGAATGCGCCGAGCTCCTCGTTGAGCTCACGCTCGCCAACGGTGCCCCGGATAACGTCACCGTGGTCCTGTTGGAAATCGTGGAAGAGACCGGCGACCTCAGCACGGCCGCCGTCGACGTCGTCCAGTCCGCGCCGACACCCCCGAAAGCGGCCGACGCGGGAAAGGCCGCACCGAGCACGGACGAGCACGGCAGCGATGCGAAAGCCCCGGCCAAAGAATCCGGGGCCAACAGCCCCGCCGCCGGTCGGGTCACGCCACCGGAAACAACGTCCGACGCCGGGCCTTCCGCCGCAGCGGTAAAGCCCACCGCCGCGGCGGAGCCTGCAGCGACAGGTCCCGCAAAGCCCGCCGGGACAACTGAGCCTCCGACGGCGACAGACCCGCACTTGGGCGAACACCTGTCGGCGGAGATCCTCCGCGAAGAGCTTGCAAGCCGTCCGCACGAACTGGTCGGTGCTGCCGCAACCGCGGCGGAAACGGGCTCGATCCCCACCGTCGCCGGACGCAGCGTTGCACGCCGGGCAGCCACCGTGCTGACCCACAAGGCTGAACAGGACCGCCAGGATCCACAGCCGCTCGTCGCCCCGAAGCGGCGCTGGTTGACGCCGGCTATCGCGGCGGTCCTGGCCATTTTTGTGATCGCCGGACTGTGGCTCGGGTATGCGTGGACGCAGACACGATACTACGTCGGTGAATTCAACCAGCACGTCGCGATTTTCAACGGCATCTCACAGAGCCTTGGCCCTTTCCAGCTCTCGAAAGTGGAGGCCACGACGAACATCCGCATGGACTCTTTGCCTGAATTCACACAACAAGTCGTTCGCCAGACCGTACCGGCGCGGGATCTCGCCGATGCCCAGCAGATTGTGAAAAACCTGCAGGAGAAGGGCACCACCGGGCTGCCGGTCAATTGCCCTACAGGCACAGCAAAGCCGACGGCAAGTCCCACCCACGCGGCAAGCCCCACGCCGGCAAGCCCAAGTCCTTCGAACGCTCCAACATCGTCACCCACGTCCACGCCTGTCCCTACGTGCGCGGTGTCCCCATGATTCTGGCCATAACCACACCCAAGCCGCGCCGCAATGTCGAGCTCGTCCTGCTGATCCTTGCCCTCGCTGTGGGAATCGGCGCCAGCGCCATGGTCGGGCTCAATAGCGCGGCCGCTTTCGACAGTGATTTCTGGTTCCAGTCGAGTCTCTTGATCGTTGCCTCATTCGCTTTCCACATGATCCTCAGGTTCCGCGCAAAATATGCCGATCCGATCATGCTTCCGATCGTTGTTGCCCTCAACGGCTTGGGACTGGCCCTGATCCACCGCATGGACCAGCCAGGCGAGGACACAGGCAACAACCAGTTGCGCTGGACGCTCCTTGCCATGGCCGTGTCAATCGCTGTGGTCTGGTTCGTGAAGGACCACCGACTCCTCCGCCGCTTCACCTTTATCTCGCTCGCGGCCAGCGCAGTCCTTCTTGTATTGCCACTCGTTCCCGGCATCTCCGCCGGGGAAGTGCTGGGCGCCAGCGTCTGGATCCGGCTCGGCCCCATGACTTTCCAGCCAGGCGAAATCGCGAAGATCACCCTGGCTATATTCTTCGCAGGTTATCTTTCCTCCAACCGGGACCTCATCCTGCTTGCTGGCCGCAAAATCGGCCCCATGCAATTGCCGCGCTTCAAGGATCTTGGCCCCATGATCACCGCTTGGCTCGTGAGCATCGGCATCCTCGTCTTCCAGCGGGACCTCGGCACCTCCATCCTCTTCTTCGGCTTGTTCATCGTCATCATCTACGTCGCGACGAGCCGAATCAGCTGGGTGGTCATCGGCGTCGCGCTGATCCTCGGTGGCGGATTCCTGGCGTCCAGGTTCTTCTCGCACGTCGCGTTCCGCCTGGACAGCTGGTGGAACGCGTTCACCCCGGAAGTCTTCGACAGGTCCCCGGGCGGCAGCGGACAGATCGTCCAAGGCCTCTTCGGCATGGCCGACGGCGGACTTGTGGGCACGGGGCTCGGACAAGGCAGGCCGGATCTGGTGCCTTTTGCCAACAGCGACATGATCGTAGCCCTCATCGGTGAGGAGCTGGGACTGATTGGTCTCTTTGCCGTCGTGATGCTCTACATGCTGCTCTTCACCCGGGGGTTCCGCGCAGCTCTTGGCGCCCGGGACGCGTTCGGCAAGCTCTTGGCTTGCGGCTTGTCCTTTGCCATCGCGTTGCAGTGCTTCGTGGTGATCGGCGGCGTCACCCGGTTGATCCCGTTGACGGGGCTCACTACTCCCTTCCTCGCAGCGGGCGGTTCCTCTTTGCTTGCCAACTGGATCATCGTGGGTTTGCTGCTGATGATTTCGAACACCGCGCGCGGACCGGTGGACACTACGCCCGTTACCCATGCCCCCACCGAGGCGGTGCAGACCTCATGAACCATTCCATACGCAATGCCTGGATGGCAGCCGTTGCCATGTTCGCCCTACTTTTTGGCGCAATCAGCTATGTCCAGGTCATCGGCGCGGGCGACCTCAATGACAATCCGTGGAACCAGCGCGCCGTCCTGGCGAACTACTGCAACGACCGGGGTGCGATCATCGTGGGCGGCAAGCCAATCGCCGAGTCCATTGCCGGGGACGAGACCTGCAAGTACCAGCGCAGTTATGCCCAGCCGGAGCTCTACGCAGGGATCACGGGCTACTTCTCCAGGACCTATGGGTCCACCGGGCTTGAGCAGCAGCTCCGGGATGAGCTGGCCGGAAGCTCAGACCAACTCTTCCTGGACCGTGTGAGCCAGATTTTCCTCGGCAGCCAGCCGAAGGGGGCTTCGGTGGAATTGACCCTCGATCCCGCGATCCAGAAGCTCGCCTACGACCTCATCCCTGATGGTCAGCGTGGCTCGATCGTCGTCACCAACCCTAAGACGGGCGCCATCATCGCCATGGTTTCCAAGCCGTCCTATGACCCCAACTTGATCGCAACGCACGATCCCGCCAAGGAAAAGGCCAGTTACGACCAAATCAACCAAGTCCCCGGGATCAACCTCAACCAGTCGGTGAGCGGACCCACCGGTGAGCTGCTGGCCCCCGGTTCCGTGTTCAAGCTCGTCGACACCGCGGCTGCATTGAGCTCCGGAAAGTACAACAAGGACAGCGTTTTGCCGAACCCGAGCAGCCTGCCCTTGCCCGGTTCGAGCGCATCGCTGCCCAACTACGCCGGCGGGAACTGCTCAACCCGCAACACGGCCGATTTCGCTTTCGCCTTGGAGCAATCATGCAACACGCCCTTCGCCAGCATCGCCTTGGACCTGGGCCAGAAAGCCATCGCGGACCAGGCCGGAAAGTTCGGCTTCGGACAGGATTTCGGGGACCAGCTCAAGCTTCAGACCGGGATCAGTATCTTCCCCAAGAATCTGGACCAGGCAGCGCTGGCCCAGTCCGCCGTCGGCCAGCGTGATGTCAAGGCCACTCCGCTGCAGATCGCGATGATGACCGCCGCTATCGCCAATAATGGCGTCCAGATGAAGCCGAACCTCATCAAGACTGTGCGGGCACCTGACCTCCGTGTGATCAGCGAGCCCAAGCCCGAGGCGCTGCGCACTTCCACGACGCCTGATATCGCCAGCCAGATCACACAGTGGATGACCGACGTCGTATCCCAGGGAATTGCGAGCGGTGCCGCGGTACCGGGAGTCCAGGTGGCCGGCAAGACCGGTACGGCGCAACTCGGCGATTCAGGCTTGAACAACTCATGGTTTACCGGGTTTGCCCCGGCCAACGACCCGCAGGTAGCCGTCACCATTGTCATGGAAGGTGTTGATGTGTCTACCGGCGCAAAGCTAACCAGTCCGAACGCGAAGAAGATTTTTGAGGCGGTGTTGAACAAGTGAGGCCTACGTCAGGAATCACCCTCGGCGGCAGGTTCCAGCTGACCAGTCGCATTGCAATTGGCGGCATGGGAGAGGTCTGGAGGGCAAAGGACCAGATCCTTGGCCGGATCGTCGCCATCAAGGTACTCAAAGAGGAATATACGGGTGATCCCGGGTTCCTCCAACGGTTCCGCGCCGAGGCCCGTCACACCGCGTTGCTCAATCACGTGGGGATCGCCAACGTCTTCGACTATGGAGAGGAAGACGGCTCCGCCTACCTTGTCATGGAATTGGTGCCAGGTCAGCCGCTGAGCAGCATCCTGGAACATGAGCAGGTACTTTCGCCGGACCGCACCCTGTCCATCATTTCCCAGACCGCCCGGGCACTGGCTCCCGCGCATGCCCAGGGCCTGGTGCACCGGGACATCAAACCGGGAAACCTCCTGATCACGCCGGACTTCCGCGTCAAGGTCACCGACTTCGGTATCGCCCGCTTGGCAGACCAAGTTCCACTCACGCAGACCGGGCAGGTCATGGGTACTGCCCAATACCTGGCTCCTGAGCAAGCCACGGGGCAAACGGCCACGGGCGCCTCGGACATATATTCCCTCGGGGTTATCGGTTATGAGTGCCTCACGGGGCATCGTCCGTTCTCCGGTGAATCCCAGATCGCCATTGCGCTGGCCCAGGTCAACGACGCTCCGCCCCCGCTGCCTGAAAGCCTGCCCACTCCAGTACGCGCCCTGCTGATGTCCATGCTCGCCAAGGATCCGAAGAACCGTCCCGCGGATGCCATCAAGCTGGCCGAAGCCGCAGAAGCGATCCGCGCGGGCGATATTTCCACGGCGCACGCCGCCGTACCGGGAATGTTGCTCTTCGAGTCCGCCACGGGCCCCATCACTGCTCCTACCGACATCGCCACCGCACCCACCGGGATCGTAGCCTCGCCGTACGGCAGGGAAGCGCGTTCGACGTCGACGTCGGCGCTCCCGGTGATCGGCGCCGCGGCAGCGGGAGCCGCAGCCGTAGGGGCTGCAGCCGAAGGCGGAAACGCTCTTGCCCGCGCCAATGCCTTGGCTGCCGAGCGCAGTTTGGATCAGGCCGACGCGCACAACCAGTACATCCATGAGGAAGAGGAGTACCAGGAGGAGCCGCCGCGGAAGAAACGCAGCCCGTGGACATGGCCGCTCATCGCACTCATCGTGCTCGTGCTGCTTGCCTTGGTGGGTGCGATCCTGACCCAGTCCGGGCTGTTCTCGCCGAGCAATCCAGCACCGGCCACTACAAGCGCGCCGGTCCAGAGTTCCAGCGCACCGCCAACCTCGGCAAGCCCGAGCCCCACGGAGACATCAGCCACTCCGACACCCACCACGACCACCGCCGAGGCCATCAACCTGATACCGGAGCAGTACAAGGGACAGCCGTACGACAAGGTACGCTCGGACCTCAATGCACTCGGCCTCGTTGTCAGCGGTGTCCAGGTCTTTGATCCGTCCACGCCCGGCACCGTCATCGATATCAATCCTTCGGGTCCCGTGGCCAAGGGATCAACCATCACGGTCAGCTACTCCAAGGGACCGCAGATGGTTACTGTGCCGACCATCGGCCAGGGCGCCGCCGAATCACAGGTGCAGGCCGCCATCGAAGGCGCCGGCCTGCGCTGGGTCACTGGAGCCCCCGTTGATGGAGCGACCGGCCAAGCGCCGGGAACTTTCGTCAGTTCCGATCCCGCGGCCGGGCAGAAAGTACCTTCGGGGTCCGTCGTGACCTATCACCTGTCAAAGTCGGCCCCGTCTTCGTCTGCTACACCCGGCAAATAGGACACCATGCCAACCGGTCGCTCCACACCTGCCCACAGAGAGGACAGCACTCCCATGACATCCCAGCGCGTCCTCAACGGGCGGTACGAACTCGGTGAATTGCTCGGACGTGGCGGCATGGCCGATGTCTACAAGGGCACTGACACTGTGCTCGGACGAACCGTGGCAGTGAAGCTGCTCCGTGCCGATCTCGCCCGCGATCCGCAGTTCCATGCCCGTTTCAAGCGCGAGGCTCAGGCTGTGGCGGCCCTGAACCACTCCTCGATCGTAGCTATCTACGACACCGGCGAGTACACCGTGTCCGGCGGCCCGGGCGAGGACGTTCGGGTCCCTTACATCGTCATGGAATACGTGTCCGGCCGGACTCTCCGCGATCTGATCCGCGCCAAGGAACTGGACATCGATCAAGCCATCGAGTTCATCCTTGGCGTCCTGGCCGCGCTGGAGTACAGCCACAAGGCCGGGATCGTCCATCGCGATATCAAGCCGGCCAACGTCATGGTGACCGGGGAGTCAAACGACGTGAAGGTCATGGATTTCGGAATCGCCCGGGCGATGGCGGATTCCGCGGCAACCATGACCCAGACGCAGGCCGTGGTTGGCACTGCCCAGTACCTTTCACCCGAGCAGGCCCTCGGCGAGACCGTGGATGCCCGCAGCGATCTGTACTCTGCGGCGTGCTTGCTGTTTGAAATGCTCACATCACGCCCTCCGTTCACGGGCGACAGTCCTGTCTCGGTGGCCTACCAGCACGTCCGCGAGGTCCCGGAGCCCGCCAGCACGTTCAATCCGGCCGTTTCGGAGGCACTGGACAGCGTCCTCGCCAAGGGCCTGCAGAAGAATCGCGCCGACCGTTTCCAGGATGCGGCTGCCTTCCGCCGCGCCTTGCGTGCGGCCAAGAACGGCGTGGCAGTCCCGGCCTTTGCCGCCGGAACTCCCACAGACGTCCAGGACGTCGTGCCGTCGACGCAGCAGATTCCCGAGGGTGGCTTGGCGCGCGGCCTGACGGGCGCCGAGTTCCTGGACAGCACCCTGACCGGGGGGTCGGGCAATGGCCATGACGCCGGCGACCAGGACACGATGCTGGCCCTGCAGGCCGGTGAACCGGAACCTGAACCGGACAACGACGGCGCCATGCCGCTTGGTTTCGCCCCTGAACGCGAGCGGACCGCCCGGCAGAAGTCCCGCCGTCGTGCGTGGACCGCGGTGGTGGTTATTTTAGTGCTGCTGGTCTTGGCCGGCGGTGGATTCTGGGTGTACAGCACGGTGAACCAGAAGCCGGCTCCGCCGGCGTTGATCGCGGTACCGGCGGTCGCCGGCATGAGTGAGGCCACGGCGTTGCAGACGCTGTACGGCGCCAATCTCAGCCCCGAGTCGCACCATGTCCCGGATGACAAGGTCCCGAAGGGGACGGTGATCAGCACCGACCCCGGCGTGGGGTCCCAAGTGGCGCCGAAATCGCAAGTCCTGCTGAACGTTTCAGATGGGCCAGTCTCGGTGACTGTCCCGGCAGGCTTGAACGGACTCACCGAAGCCGCGGCCCGCGACCTCCTGCGTCAGGCTGGCCTCGTGGGCGGGTCAAGTACCTTGGCCAATAGTGCCACGGTTCCCGCAGGCTCCGTCATCAGCACCAAGCCGGCTTCCGGGGCTGTAGTAGGCGTGGGCAGCACCGTTGACTTGGTGGTGTCCACAGGCAAGGTATCCGTGCCTCAACTCGTTGGTTTGAGTGTGGCCGATGCCGAAGCGCTCCTCAAAGCGAACGGCCTGGCCATGGCGGTCACCGAACAGGAGAATTCGCAGGTAGCTCCCGGAAAGGTGACGAGCCAGGGCGATGCTTTCAATTCCCTTGTGGAGCAGGGCAAGACCATCAGCGTGATTGTCGCGAAGGCTCCCGCCCCGTCCCCGAGTCCCACTCCGACGCCCACGCCGTCTCCTAGCGACACCCACGGCGGAGGCTTCGGCGGACTAGGCGGCTAGCGCTGGATCAAGGGGCTAAGGGTGGCCGCACGGGCGGCCGCCCCGGACATCCCCAGTGATTCAAGCCAGTTCCCGAGCATGAGGTAGCCACCTTCGGTGAGTACCGATTCCGGGTGGAACTGCACTCCGCACAGCGGCGCCGAACGGTGCTGCAGGCCCATGACAACCCCGCTGGCGGTTTCGGCGGTGATTTCCAGTACGTCGGGAATGCTTTCCCGGACGGCCGCCAGGGAGTGGTAGCGGGTGGCCGTCACCGGCGAGGGCAGCCCGGCGAAAACGCTCTTGCCTTCATGCTGCACAGGTGATGTCTTGCCGTGCATCAGCTCCGGGGCGTGCGTGACGGTTCCGCCGTAGGCCTCGGCCAGCGCCTGGTGCCCCAGGCAGACCCCGAACATCGGCTTGTTGTTGTCTCCGCACCACTTGATCAGCTCAATGCAGACACCGGCTTCGGCAGGGGTGCCGGGACCGGGAGAGATCAGCACGCCGTCGCGCGCGTCCGCCAGCTCGATCGCTTCGGCGAGAGTGACGTCGTCGTTCCGGACCACTGTGGTTTCCGCACCGAGTTCCTGCAGGTAACCGACCAAGGTGTAGACGAAGCTGTCGTAGTTATCCACGACGAGGATTTTTGTTGTGCTCATGGCTGCTGTGCTGAACCAATCGTTGAGTCGGTGAGGGTAGTGAACTGTGACATCCAGGGGAAGAGGAACTGGACCATCAGGGCAAGCGCGCATGCGACGAGGGCCGCTGATGTCAGGATACGCACCCACAGGGGTCCCGGGAGGTGGCGGAAGATCCATCCGTACATGGCTTAGCCCTTTCCGGCCGTCTGGGCGACTTGCTTGGCGATCTCCTGCGGTGGCCCGGCGGATGCCGGTTGCCAGCTTTCCAGCAAGGAGTACGCGATGATGCGTTCTTGCGCACCAAAGCGCGGATTGCAGCTGGTCATGGTCAGGTAGCTTTCGGTGGGCGTCGCCCCGGGCTGTGTGGGGACCGGAAGAAGGACGTCGGTTCGCGAGGGCAGCACGATCTGGTTGTTGCGGAAAACGTACGTGTAGTAACCGTCTTTGGTCTGCACGTAGATTTTGTCGCCCGGAACCAGGAGGTGGATGTTGTCCAGTACGGCGCCATGCGTCTGACGATGTCCGGCGACGGCAAAATTGCCCGGGGCTCCGGGCATGCTGGTGGTCCCGTAGTGGCCCAGGCCCAGCGTGTCCAGGATGTCGGAACCGGTTCCCTCGATGATGGGCCGCGAATAATCCGGGCCGAATCGCGGAATGTACATGATGCCGATCATGCCGCCGTGCTCGGGAGCCTGGGCAACCACGGGCTTGCCGTAGTTGGGCGGTCCAGCAGGGTTGGCAGGGGCAACAGGTGCCACAGGTCCCGCAAAACTCTTCGCGAATCCCTGGACGGCCTGGCTTTGCTTCGCGTCGGCTTCGACGTTAGTCCACCACAGCTCCCACGCCACAAAGAGCAACAGGATAAGTCCCGCGGTGAGGAGGAGTTCGCCTACGATCTGCACGACCTTACGCACAATGTCGCCCGTGCTTGGCCGGCCCTTGCGCCTCGCCGGGCGCGGCCTGTGCCCCCCGGGGCGGGGACCCTCCGAGCCGGTTCCCGTGCCGTCGTCCGGCATGGCAGCGGCTTGCTGCGTCTGCTGCTGCGCCACTGGATCTCCTCTTAACAGGCGCGGATGCCCGACGACGAGCAGTCTCCGAAATCCGGCTAGACTTGACTGCTAGTACGAACCCCGGAATTGCCGCGTGCGCGTTGACCGCTGGAATTTTCCTTCCTGCAGGATATCAAGCTAGCGCGTGGCCTTTTCATTCAGCCGGCCAAGGAGGATCCGTGCCCGAGTCCAAGCCCCGCAAGAGGGCCGCCCGCCCCACCGAGGCGGCCACCACGCAGCAGTACAAGCCGAACCCCGTCTGGTACAAGCCCGTCATGTTCGGTCTCATGATCATCGGCTTGCTGTGGATCATCACGTTCTACATCACCAGCGGCCAACTTCCCGTAGCCGCGTGGGCGTCCTGGAACATCGTGGCAGGGTTCGGCATCGCGATCGTCGGCTTCCTGATGACCACGCGCTGGCGCTCCTAAGAGACGACCTCACATTTCGGCCGCCTGCAGCGTCTACAAGACATGACCACCAGGCACACCATCATTGAGTCCCCACTGGGCCAGCTCACGCTGACTGCCCAGGACGGGCTGCTGACCGGCATCTTCTTCGAGGGTCATTGGCATATGCCGCCTTCGGAATTCTTCGGTGAAGCCGTCCCCGCTGACGATCCCTTGTTCCAGCAAACTGCCGTTGAGCTCGGCGAATACCTGGCTGGCGAGCGGACCGTGTTCGACGTCCCTTTCAAGGCTTCAGGGAATCCGTTCCAGCAGCGGGTCTGGGCAAGACTGGAAGAAATTCCGTACGGGGAAACCGTCAGCTACGGAGAATTGGCCACCGAGCTGGGCGATCGCAACCTTTCCCAGGCCGTCGGCTCGGCGGTTGGCCGCAATCCGCTGAGTATCATCATCCCGTGCCATCGGGTTGTGGGGAGCGACGGGAAGCTCACCGGATACGCCGGCGGCCTCGACAACAAACGGTTCCTCCTGGAACTCGAGGAACCAGCGGCGGCGAAGGAAAGCAAGCTCTTCTAATGGAGCCCAAGAAGCCGTTCGAGCTGGTCGTCCGGGAGCACGGGCCCACGGTCCTGCGAGTGTGCCGCGCGGTTCTCGGTGCCCACGACGCGGAAGACGGCTGGTCCGAGACTTTCCTCTCCGCACTGAAGGCCTACCCCGAACTGCCTCCAGACGCCAACGTCCAGGCGTGGCTCGTCACCATCGCGCACCGCAAATCCATCGACATCGTCCGCGCCAGGACCCGTCAGCCGGTTCCCGTGGATGAACTGCCCGTGCGACCGTCCGGACTCGGCATCCCCGGCGACGGTCACCGGGAGGTGCTCGACGCCGTCGGGCAGCTTCCGCCGAAGCAGCGCCAGGCGGTGGCGTACCACTACCTCGCCGGGCTCCCCTACAAGGACGTCGCCGGGCTTCTCGGCGGAACCCCCGACGCCGCGCGTCGCGCGGGAGCCGACGGAGTCAAGGCGCTGCGCACCATTCTCGTCGATAGCTCCATGAGCTACGTGAAAGAAGAAACCCCATGACCATCCATCACGACGAACCGGACGTCTCCGAGCTCCTCGCACCCCTCGATTCCGCCGAACCGGGCGTCATGCAACGGCTCCACGACCGCCTCGCAGCGGCAGCCGCGGAGCAGCACACCCTCGATATTGCCTACCGCACGGTGGATTCCCCGATCGGCAAACTGCTGCTCGCGGCCACGGAACGCGGCATGGTGCGCGTGGCGTTCGAAGTGGAAGACCACGACGCCGTATTGCAGCTGCTCGCGGAAAAGCTCAGTCCGCGGATCCTCTTCTCAGCGAGTCGCCTGGATCCCGCGGCCCGCGAGCTGGACGAATACTTTGCCGGAACCCGGCACCGCTTCGACCTGCCCCTGGATTTCAGCCTTTCGCGCGGCTTCCGCCTCAGCGTCCTGGAACATTTGCCGCAGATCCTCTACGGCCATACGGAGAGCTACGCGCAAGTGGCCTTGGCGGCCGGAAGCCCGCGGGCCGTGCGCGCCGTCGGCACTGCTTGCGCCACCAACCCGCTGCCAGTGATTGTTCCTTGCCACCGGGTGGTGAAATCCGATGGATCGTTTGGCAACTACCTCGGCGGCACGGAAGCCAAGCGCGCCTTGTTGGCTCTTGAGGCAGCATGAGCCCGGGGTGGACGGAACCACTGTTTCCGCTTGAGTTACCGGACGCGCCCGACGCCGGTCCACGGGAGATCGCGCCCGGCGCGGTGCACGTTCCGGGCTGGCTGAGCCTCGAGCAGCAGCACTGGATCGCGGCCCGTTTCGATGACTGGACGCGGGGTCCCGTCCCCTTGCGCGCCGCCGTCCTCCCAGGCGGGCACCCGATGTCCGTCCGGACGGTCTGCCTCGGCTGGCACTGGCAGCCCTACAGATACACGCGCGAGGCCTTTGACGTCAACGGCCGGCGGGTCCTCGACTTTCCCGATTGGATGGTGCGTCTGGGCCGCAAAGCACTGTTCGAGGCCTACGGCGACGCCGCCGAAGCCACCGGCTACACGCCAGACACTGCGCTGGTGAATTTCTACGACGAGGCCGCCAAGATGGGGATGCACCAGGACAAGGACGAAAAGTCCCGGGCCCCCGTCGTCTCGATCAGCATCGGAGACAGTTGCGTCTTCCGCTTCGGGAACGTGGAGACGCGCACCAAGCCGTATACCGACGTCGAACTTTCCTCAGGAGACCTCTTCGTGTTCGGAGGGGCATCCCGTTTTGCGTACCACGGCGTCACCAAAGTGCTCCCCGGAACGGCTCCTGAAGGCTGCGGGCTGCCGAGGGGGCGGATCAATATCACCATGCGCGTCACTGGAATGTCGTAGGACCGGGGCACAATGTCAACAACAGCTTCTGCCCGGCTTCCTGTGGAGGAACAGCTATGAACCCGCCCGAGAACGGCACCATCATTGGCGACGACGGCCTTGCGCGTCCGCCTTGGGCATCCGTTGACCCGCTCATGCGCGAGTACTACGACCACGAGTGGGGCATGCCGGTACGGGACGAACGGGGCCTGTATGAGCGCATCAGCCTTGAGGGATTCCAAGCGGGCTTGTCCTGGGCCACTATCTTGCGCAAGCGCGAAGCATTCCGGTCCGCTTTCCTGGACTTCCACCCTGAAAGCGTCGCGGCTTTCACGGAGGCGGACGTCGAACGGCTGATGCAGGATTCGGGAATTGTGCGCAACCGCCTCAAGATCCGCGCAACCATCACCAACGCCAAGGCCACCATCGCCTTGCGGAGCGAAGGCGGGTTGGTGGACTTCGTGTGGTCGTTCCAACCGGAATCGACGCCGGAACCGCGCACCTTTGCCGATGTCGCTACCCAATCGCCGGAGTCGATTGCTCTGTCCAAAGCCCTGCGGAAGAAGGGCTTCGCTTTCGTAGGCCCCACCACCATGTATGCGCTGATGGAGGCGATCGGCATGATCGATACCCATCTGCTTGACAGCCATCGTCGGGGAAGCTCCGGAGTTTGGCTCTGATGCCCAGCTTCTTTCCACAGAAGTGCGTAACTTTATCCACAGCTGTGGACAATTCATGTGGACATCCATGCACATGAAGCCAAGATCCCTGACATTCAGGTGATAACCGGGCCCTCACGCCTCGAACCCGTGGTTTTACCCAATGTGCACAAGGCTGTGGATAGTGTCCGCGGGTTCACTGAGAGTTCACCGCGAGAGCATTGAGAACTTCATTCAGACCCTACTGACCGTGGCGTCTGGTCGACTTCCGGTTCGCTGTCCCGGGTCCTCGATGTGGGTTTGGCCGGGTTGTGTGAAAGAATCTGCGTATGAATGCAGATAAGAATGCCTGCTCGCTGGGAGTCGACAGCCAATACGTTGAATTGGCTGTGGAAGTGTTCGCGATGCTGGCTGATGCGACGAGGGTCCGGATCGTCCTGGCGCTCCGGAACGGCGAAATGGCCGTCGGGGCGCTGGCGGAACTCGTAGGGAAGTCGCCGGCGGCAGTATCGCAGCACCTTGCCAAAATGCGCTTGGCGAGAATGGTTTCCACGCGACAGGACGGAACCAAGGTCATGTACCGGCTGGAGAACGAGCATGCCCGCCAACTGGTGGCGGATGCGATATTCCAAGCAGAACACGCCTTGGGCGGCACCCCTGCACACCACCGCGCGGAACAGGAATCGGCATGAGCGGTCACCAGCAAGTCGGTCATCAAGAGCATCATGTGCACGACCACGACCACGACGGACACTCCCACGAGCATCATTCGGGTCTCAAGGGGTGGTTGTATGAGCTTTTCGTCCCACACACCCACGATGCCGCCGATTCAATCGACGATGCCCTTGAGTCCAGCACACAGGGCGTCCGGGCGCTGAAGATCAGCCTTTTCATACTCCTGGGCACCACGGTCCTGCAGTTTCTTGTGGTCCTCATCAGCGGCTCGGTTGCGTTGCTGGCCGACACCATCCACAACTTCTCGGACGCGCTCACCGCAGTGCCATTATGGATTGCGTTCATCTTGGGACGTCGCGCAGCAACTCGCCGCTACAACTATGGATACGGGCGGGCGGAGGATCTTGCCGGACTGTTCATCGTCGGCGTGGTCGCGCTTTCGGCAGTCGTCGCCGCGTGGCAATCCATCGATCGGCTGTTCCATCCCCAACCCCTGCACAATCTGTGGTGGGTTCTTGCGGCCGGAGTCATCGGCTTTGCGGGCAATGAAATCGTGGCCGTCTACAGGATCAGGGTCGGCCGGCAGATCGGGTCTGCTGCGTTGGTTGCCGACGGCGTGCATGCGCGCATTGACGGATTCACCTCGCTCGCGGTGGTGCTTGGGGCCAGCGGCGTGCTGCTTGGCTTCCCGTTGGCGGATCCGGTTGTGGGCCTGCTGATATCGGCGGCCATCATCGTCCTGCTCTGGGGTACGGTACGCAGCATCGGAAGACGCCTGATGGACGGCATAGAGCCCGAACTCCTGGACAGCGCAAAGGCCGCATTGGAAATGACACCGGGCGTTCTCTCCGTGCCGCGGCTGCAACTGCGTTGGGTCGGCCATCGCCTGCAAGGCGCCGCCACCATCGTCGTCGCCAACGCGCCCCTGTCAGCGGTGGAAGAAACTGTCAGCGAGGCCACGCATCGGCTTGGGCACGCCCTCCCAAAGCTTGACGACATGGTGATACAACCCGTTACGGAAGCTGGCCGCTGATCGACCGGGTCCTGTTCCCAACCGCTGCCCAGCCCCTACGGCTATGATGGCCCACTGAACCTTATGTTGAGCCACTGACCCGATCTTGAGCCACTGAACCGGACCCGCCCGGCCGCCCGAGATCCACGAAGGAATATGCCCATGAGCCAGCAAGCGATTCTGGCGAAGCCTCGCCGAAACGTGGAAATGGTGCTTTTGGTGCTGGCCCTTGGCGTCGGCATTGGTGCCCTTGCAATGACCAGTGTGGACAAAAAGGAAGCCCTTGACGTTGGATTCTGGCTTCAGGCGGGTGCCTTGACGGCACTGGCCGGGGTCTTCCACGTTGTCCTGCGGTTCAAGGCAAGGTATGCGGATCCGGTGATCCTCCCGATTGTGGTGGCTTTGAACGGCCTCGGCATCGCCATGATCCGACGCTTGGATGCCTCGAACGGTACGACTGCGGGAGCTAATCAGCTCACATGGACGATCGTCTCGGTTCTGGTCGCGGCCGCCGTTTTGTGGCTTTTGAAGGATCACCGGCTTTTGCGCCGGTATACCTTCATTGCACTTGCGATCAGCGCCGCCCTCCTTATCCTTCCCCTTGTGCCGGGCATTTCGGCCGGCGACATCAATGGCGCGAATGTCTGGATACGCCTCGGCTCCCTGCAGTTCCAGCCCGGCGAGATCGTGAAGATCACGCTCGCCGTCTTCTTCGCGGGCTATTTGTCCTCCAACCGGGACTTAATCCTGCTGGCCGGCAGGAAATTCGGACGCCTGCAGTTCCCAAGGATCAAGGACACGGGCCCGATGATCACCGCTTGGGCAGCGAGCGTCGGCGTACTGGTCTTCCAGCACGATCTCGGCATGTCCATACTGCTGTTCGGGCTGTTCATCGTGATGATCTACGTTGCCACGAGCCGGGCCAGCTGGCTCGTCCTCGGCGTCGTGCTCATGCTTTTGGGCGGATACGCGGCAGCAAAGATCTTTTCCCACGTCGGCTTGCGCATTGACGCCTGGATCAATGCTTTCGACCCCCAGGTCTTCACCCGCTTCCCCGGAGGCAGCGCCCAGATTGTCCAAGGCCTCTTCGGAATGGCCGACGGCGGCCTGATCGGCAAAGGCCTCGGGCTCGGAAGCCCGGACCTCGTGCCATTCGCGAACAGCGACATGATCATCGCTTCCCTTGGTGAAGAACTTGGCCTGATCGGGCTGTTCGCGATCGTTCTCCTCTATTTGCTGCTTTTCACGAGGGGATTCCGGGCCGCCCTGGGCATCCGGGATGCGTTCGGGAAGCTCCTTGCCTGCGGGCTGGCCTTCTCCATGGCTCTTCAGTGCTTCATCATTATCGGCGGCGTCACCCGCCTTATTCCCCTCACAGGGCTGACGACGCCGTTCCTCTCCGCGGGCGGGTCCTCCCTCCTCGCCAACTGGATCATCGTCGCCCTGCTGTTGCGGATAAGTGATGCCGCCCGCAGGCCGCAGACCGTTGCTTCCCAGACCGAACACGTTCCGGTCTGACTCCGGTCCGCTACCCAGGCTGCCAGGCGTGCGTGCCTCGGCGAAGCCCGTCGCACCATCGAGGAGCCCCGGCTTCGTGTCGAGTTCTGGTCCGACTTAGCCGAGGGTGGCGACTTCACGGTGCTATGGTGACTCGCCCTGTCGGGACGGGTCCGTCTATATCGAAATTGTGAGCCGGACGGTTTCGTCTGGGAGGCTCCACCCAAAGCGAGTACGGCTGGCGCGCGGCCGTGGTTTCGTCCGGCGCGGATGACCGTCTACTCCGGGCAGGTACTCCACCGCATGGTCGCTGCGACCTTCCATTGCGCTGGCATTGTGGAAAGCGGCGGGGATAGTACCCGTCCGCGCTCCTATTGGTGCCGGCGGCACCGCCGTATCGCTTGGCCTCCTGCTGCGGCGGCCGCGAGCGATGGATGAACACCAGATTCCGGTAACAGATTTCATTTGGCGCCTTTCCACGCCTGGACCCAGGCATGTGCCGCTACCGGCAAGACAGAGCGATCAAAAATCCGCTTCCCACAACCGCTGCAGTGGGGGCACCCGAGTTACGCACTTAACAACAGGCAACTACCCACAAGTTATCCACAGTTGGGGAAAAACTGCGCCTACATAGTGGAAAACTCCCGGAACGGCGGGCCTCAGAGGGTAGGAAAGACAACGAACTACAGCAATGTGAGTTATTAACAATGTTGATAACTCTGTTGATACCGCGCTCTTGCGGCTGCGAACGCTGAAGTTGTCCACACACCCCCGGATAACCCACTTCTTATCCACATACCCACAGGCGTATGGGCAAAAGTTATCCACAGGTGTGGACGTTAATCCCAAGAGGAAAGCCCGACCCCTGCCATCTCGCTCCGGAGAGTCCATTCACCATCGAACTACATGCTTGTAAGTTACGCACATTGTGGATAACGCCTGTGGAAAACATCTCCAAGGGCCTTGACGGCATCAGTGCACAGTTCTAGGCTGGCCTTATTCAATGAATTAGTTGATAAACCAGTTGCTTGAGTACGGCGGAAGAGTTGGAAATCCGCGATGCGTGAGCCTGAACCCAATAGGGGAGAAGCATGCCGGGCACGATTGCTGCAGCGGTGCTGGATCCGGAAGACCAGCTCAACAGGGCGTTCATGGCCCTCGCCGATCCTGTCCGCCGCAAGATACTGGCACGGTTGGCCTTGGGCGATGCCACCGTCAATGAGATCGCCCAGCCCTTCGCCGTCACCCTCCAAGCCATCTCCAAGCATCTTCAGGTGCTCGAAGGCGCGGGGCTCATCACGAGGAGCAGGGAAGCCCAGCGCCGTCCCTGCCACTTGAACACCACGGCGCTCGGCCCCTTGGCCGAGTGGATCGAGAACTACCGTCTTCAGGCTGAGGAACGTTTCGCCCGACTGGACGAACTATTGGCCAGTGAGACGCCATCTGCCGGCGAAGACACGGCAGACCCCGTCAAAAAGGGCACAGCCGACAAGGACAATCCGGAAAAGGAGAAGAACAATGAGCACCAACACAACAACCATTGACGTCACGGCGGGCACGCCGTTCATCGACACGAGCCGCGACTTCGACGCCGCACCGGAGCGCGTGTTCCAGGCTTTCACAGACCCCGAACTCGTCGTCAAATGGTTGGGTCCGCGTCGCCTGGAAATGCGCCTGGAGTCGTACGACGCGCGTACGGGCGGCAGTTACCGCTACACGCATCTCGACGACCAGGGCAACGAGTTCGGCTTCCGCGGGGTCTTCCACGAAGTCCAGGAGCCACTGCGGATCATCCAGACCTTCGAGTTCGACGGCGCCCCGGGGCAAGTCACCTTGGACACCACCAGGTTTGAAGACCTCGGAGGCCGCACACGTGTGGTGCAGCACTCCGTGTTTCCCTCGGTGGAAGCACGGGACATGGCAGTAGCCAGCGGCATGGATGCGGGCATCAAAGAGTCGATGGACCGCTTGGAGGAACTCCTCGGTTAGGGAGTTCCTAGCCCGTCGTGAAGCGGAAGACGGTAGCCAGGACCAGAATCCCGGCCACAAGCGCCATGCCGGCAGTCTGCAACAACGCCTGGCGCGGTCCACGCGGAGCAAAGGCAATCACGGCGGCACACAGGCCACCCGTGATCAGGCCGCCCAAATGGGCCTGCCAGGCAATGCCGGGGACAACGAAGCCAATCACGCCGTTGATGGCGATGAGGATCCACAGCTGCCGGGTGTCTCCGCCGCGCCGGCTTTGAACTACCAACAGCGCGCCAAAGAGGCCGAAGATGGCGCCGGACGCACCTTCCACTCCAGTGGGAGGCAAAACAGGTGTCAGAAGCAGGAAACCGACAGAGCCGCCAACGGCGGACAACAGGTAGACGGCCAGGAAGCGGATGCGCCCCAAGACCGGCTCCAGCACCTGGCCGAAAATCCAGAGCATGTACATGTTGAGCACGATGTGCAGGACAAAGCCCTGGGAATGGACAAATGCGCTGGTCAGCATCCGCCAGGGTTCGAAGGCCCCGTATTGCGGAGCGGCGTAGACGGACGCGAAAGCGAGTTGATTCTCCACAACACCGCCGGGAATCAGCCATTGCAGCACGTACACCAGGGCACACAGCCCGATAAGTATGTACGTCGCCAAAGGACGTCCCGTCGCGACGGCGCCGCCATAGGCGGAACGCACCACCGGCGTCGAACTCTTCATTTCATTGACGCAGTCAATGCATTGGAACCCGACGGCGGCCGCCCGCTGGCATTCGGGGCATGCAGGACGCCCGCAACGCTGGCACCGTACATAGGAGGGCCTGTCCGGGTGCCTGGGGCACACCGGAATGTCTGCTGACGGCTCCGCCGCCGGGATTCCGTAACTCATATGCTGCTCAGGCCCCGGGGATCAGAGCTGGACGATATCAATGCTGTTGATGACGACGTCTTCGACAGGGCGGTCGCCCATGCCGGTGCGGACAGCCTCGATGGCGTCTACAACCTTCTTGGACTCTTCGTCAGCAACCTCACCGAAGATGGAGTGCTTGCCGAAAAGCCAGTCGGTGTTGACCGTGGTGATGAAGAACTGGGAACCGTTGGTGCCCTTGCCCATCTGGATGCCGGCGTTGGCCATGGCCAGCTTGTAAGGGGCGTTGAAGTTGAGTTCCGGGTGGATCTCGTCGTCGAACTTGTAGCCCGGACCGCCGATGCCGCGACCGAGGGGATCGCCGCCCTGGATCATGAAGTCTTTGATGATGCGGTGGAAAATGGTGCCGTTGTACAACGGGGTACCGGTCTTGTCTTCGCCGGTCTCGGGGTGCGTCCAGGACTTTTCGCCTGTGGCCAGGCCAACGAAGTTGGCGACCGTCTTGGGCGCGTGGTTGCCGAAGAGGTCAACCACGATGTCACCGAGGCTCGTGTGGAAAGTTGCTTTTGCGGTTGCGATGGTCATACGGCCATTCTTCCACGCAGGGTCAACGCCGGGACGGCCAGGAAGGCGGTTCCGCGCTCGGTGAAATCTTCCATGAATCCGCCGGATGAATAGCCGGTGCCGATCAAGCGACGTAGGCTAACAACAAACGAGCATGTTGATCGGGAGGTAGTTGTGAAGAAATCGGACCGGATTGCCCGCGAACTTGAACACACCGTTGTGAATGGTGTCGAAAATGCCAAGGACTGGGCGACACCGCGCGTCGAAGCAGCTGTGAACTGGGCTGTTCCCCGCATCCAGCACGGAATCGACACCGCTTCGCCGAAGCTCCAGGAAGGCCTGAAGTCGGCTGCGTACAACCTCGCCGACGGCGTTGCAACCGTCACGCCGAAGCTCCAGGAAGGCCTCGCGAACCTCGCACCGAAGATCCACGACGTCGTCGAGGACGCCTCACCCAAGATCCAGGAAGCCCTTAACAAGGCCACCCCGGCCCTCAGTCACGCCCGGGACAAGGTTGTGGAGGAGTACCTGCCCAAGCTCTCAGAGCAGCTCGGGCAAGCCTCCGAGGTTGTCCACCACGCCCTTGAGAATGCACCCGCGCAAGTGGACGCCGTCGCCCAGAAGCTGGTGGACTCCGGCGTGGTTCACAATCTGCAGGAGCAAGCACAAGCCACAGGATCCCAGCTGAAAGCCGCGGCCGAGGAAGCCACCAAGACCGTTTCGAAAGAACTCGCCAGGACCAGGAAGCCCAAAAAGCGGGGCTTCCTGATCTTCACCGTTGTAGCAGCAGCTGCCGCGGCCGGGGTCGCCGCGTGGAGAGCCAGCCGCCCGGTGGAGGACCCGTGGAAGACTCCGGTCCCGGTAACCCCATCACCGGTGCCGGCCGCAGCGGTGGCCGAGAAAGTCGCTGACAAGGCCAACGAAGCAGCCGCCAAGGTAGCTGACAAGGTTGACGACGTGAAACTCAACGTGGCTGACAAAGCCGAGACCGTAGCCGAGAAGGCAAAGCACGCCGTCGAGGACGCTACGGACACCGCAGCAAAGGTGGCAACCGACGCCAAAACCGCGGTAAAGAACATCGCCGCCAGCCTGCACAAGGACGAAGCAGGCAAGGATCAGGCGGCCACGGACGAAGCAGGCAAACACGAAGCCTGAGCGAAAGCCACATTCGCTCCACGTTGAAGGGATTCCGGTTCGCCGGGATCCCTTCAATTGTTTGGCCACTTGTCACCGGAGGCTTCCTCAAGTAACACCGGCCTGATGTTAGATTTATGGGGATGCCAGCCGATAGATCTTTCGTAGATGCAGCCACCAACGCAGCCGTCGCACCCGTGAAGCCGAGCGTTTCAATCATCATCCCGGCGTTCAACGAGGAAAGCGTCATACGGCAGTGCTTGATCGCGGCCATCTACCAGTCGGTACCTGCGGACGAGATCATCGTCGTGGATAACAGGTCCACAGACCGCACTGCGCAGATCGTCCAGCAGATGCAGCAGGAATACCCGGAGAGCCCCATCATCCTGTTGAGCCAGGACAACGTGCAGGGACTCATCCCCACCCGCAACTTTGGCCTCAATAGCGCAACGTCGGATGTCCTCGGCCGGATCGATGCCGACTCCGTCCTGGAACCTGACTGGGTTGAGCAGGTCCAAAAGGCCTTCGCCGATCCCTCAGCGCAGGCGGCCACAGGTCCGGTGGTCTACTACGACATGCCCATGCGCCGATTCGGACTCAAAGCAGACGACAAAATGCGCCAGCTCATGCTTCGGCTCGCGAAACACCAGTACCACTTCCTCTTTGGATCCAACATGGCGCTTCGCCGTTCCGCCTGGGAAACCATCCGGGACGAAACCTGCCTGGATGAGAAGGACGAGATGCATGAGGACATCGATCTATCCCTGCACCTTGCCGACCACGATCTCAGGGTCCAGTACTGGCCGCAGATGGTCTCGGGAATGTCTGCCCGCAGGCTCGAGGATTCACCGCGCGACTACCGGTATTACGTGACCCGTTTCGACCGCACCTACAAGGCCCACAACGTCAAGAAGATGGCACTGAAGGCCCCCATGGTGGTGTTCTTCTCGGTCTACTTCCCGGCCAAGCTTCTCCGGGCCATCCACACGGCCAATGCAGGCCAAGGCGCGCGCCGCGGCGGCCTGTAGCCACTCAGTCAGCGCCGAGCTCGGCGATCTTGCCCTCGGCGTCGCCCTTGCCGCGCCGCTGACCAGCGACGACGACGGCGAGCCCAACCAGGATCAGGGCGAGTCCAGCATAGGTACCGACCGGCAGGGTCTCGTGCAGGAAGACGGCAGCGAGAAGGGCTGCGCCCGGAATCTCCAGCAGGATGATCATCGACACCAGCAGCGGGCTCACGGTGGCCAGGAGGTGGTTGAACGCGGTGTGGCCCACCAGTTGTGCGCACACAGTGATTGCAACGATCCCCAGCCAACCGCCGGCGTCGAACCCCACAAGCGGCTGGCCGCCAGTGAGGGCCAGAACGGCGACGATGGCGGCGCAGATCCCGTAGCAAAGCGTCGTGTATGTTCCGGTGCCCATGCTCTGGCGGGCTTTACCTCCGGCCAGGGTATACAGGCCCGCCAGGGCGCCTCCCGCGAGGGCCAGGATGTCACCAAGGAGGGCTTTCGGGGAGGTTCCCATATCGAAGCCCGTGATGGCCGCGACGCCGCCCAACGCGATGCCCAGGCCCACCAGGACCGGCCAACGGTGCTTGCTGCCCCGGAGGAGCTGGAAAACGGCGATCCACGCCGACTGCAGGCACACCAAGGCGGTGGCTGCCGCGACTGACGTGAGCTGCAGCGCGGTGATGAAGCAAGCGAAGTGGAAGGCCAGCGCCACTGCCGCGACAGCGGACCAAGTGAACTCTCTGCGGGTGATCTTGCGGAACTGGCGCGGCTCGCGGATCAAGACCGGCGAGGCCATGACGACGGCGGCGATTGCGTTGCGCCAGAACGCGATGGCCAGCGCCGTGACAGAGGTAGCTCCAAGCGTTCCGGCGATGAGGGGTCCGGATGATGCGACTCCGAGCACACCCAAAGCAGCAACAATGAAGTTCACATTTCAACCTTAGTGGGGTGGCTTAACGCAAAGAGTCCCGGTCATTTCTGACCGGGACTCTTCCTTATGGTGGAGGCACGGGGACTCGAACCCCGAACCCCCTGCTTGCAAAGCAGGTGCGCTACCAATTGCGCCATGCCCCCATAAGAAGCAACCCATCCATACTACCCCAGTTCCTTCGATGGTTTTCACCATCTCCGGGCCGGGCGCCTTCGCTAGTCAACCGTGTCGGTTGCCTTGCTCCAGACTGTTTTCCGGGCTTCGGATTCCTGCACTTTTTTGTAGAGCAGGACGCCTGCGATCGCAGCTGCAACTACCAGCAACTTCTTCACATGCACCCCGTTCCGGCTTGGTTTCCCAAACCTTTAGCAAAACCTGTGCAGGTTCCGTGGGCGTACCAGGACTTGAACCTGGGACCTCTTCGTTATCAGCGAAGCGCTCTAACCGCCTGAGCTATACGCCCCGATACCTCTTCGGGCCGAGACATGACTTTACAGCACATCCCGG
The DNA here is from genome assembly GCF_056397865.1 of Arthrobacter sp. 05L417. NCBI lineage: Bacteria > Bacillati > Actinomycetota > Actinomycetes > Micrococcales > Micrococcaceae > Arthrobacter > Arthrobacter sp. 05L417. Next base: position 124,336 of record NZ_JBFTOG010000005.1, on the reverse strand, counting down.
CCCGATCTCAAATCGAGGTATTTTCACCACTGTTTTCCAGCAGTTTCCCTCATTTTCCGGCCGTCTGTATCAGTCGTCGGTAAGGGTCACGCCAATACCGCCCACGAGTGTTGCCGCAATGTTATAAAGCACGGCGCTCAGCATGGACAGGGCGGTCAGCAGCACAACATTCACCACGGCAATGATGGTGGCGAAGGAGGCCACCTGTCCCAGCGATGCGACCTTCTTGAGTTCGAAGCCACCGCTTTCCGAGCCTGCCAGGGTGCCCAGAAGGCTGTCCACTTGGTTGAAAATGCCGGTGAGGTCCAACACAGTCCAAAGCACGATTGCGGCAATCACAGTCACGATGCCCAAGGCAACGGACAACAGGAACGCCATCTTCAGGACAGACCACGGATCAACCTTGCTGACGAGCAGGCGGGCGCGGCGAACCTTCGCCTTAGGAGCCGGCTTCACGAGCCCGGGAGCCCCGGTGGCGGGCCGCTGCTGGCCCTGCACGGGCCGCTGGCCCGGTGCGGCGGGACGCTGCCCCGCCGGGCGCTGCGTTCCAGCGGGACGCTGGCCGGGAACCGCCGGGCGCTGGCCGGGAACCGCCGGACGCTGACCTGGGACCCTTTCCGCGCCAGTTCCTGCCGCACCCGAGGAGGATGCCACAGGGCGCTGCTCGGGACGGGCCGGTGCGTCTACCCGCGGAGTAGCCGACGGCTGCCGGAATCCTCCAGGGACACCCGTGCTCGGCTTGGGATATGAGTCCGAATTGCTCACTCGTTACCTCCGGTGTTGTCTTCGTTCAGCTCGACGCCGGACCCATTGCCGGATCCTGCGGCCGATCCCGATTCGGCCGTCGCGGTCGCCTGATCGGCGCCGCCGTTTGCAGCCAACGTTACGTCATCGTCCGCCTCGGACTGTCCTCCGACGGGATTTTCGACACTATTGACGGTTGATGCGTCGTGTCCGCCCTCACCCTGTTCGTCGTCGGATTCCTCGCCTTCAAGGCCGCGTTCGCTGTTGCGGGCCACCTCGATGATGCGGTCGTTCTTGTCAGGCTTCGCGAAGATGACGCCCATGGTGTCGCGGCCCTTGGCAGGCACACCGGCCACGGCCGAGCGGACGATCTTTCCACCCTCCATGACCACCAGGACTTCGTCTTCTTCGTTGACGATCAACGCACCGACAAGGTCGCCGCGCTCTTCCTGAAGCTTGGCCACCTTGATGCCCAGGCCGCCACGGCCTTGGAGCCGGTACTCCTCGACGGCGGTGCGCTTGGCGTACCCGCCTTCGGTCACGACGAACACGAACGAGCCGTCCTGCACGACGTCGGCCGCGAGGAGTTCGTCGTCTTCGCGGAACTTCATGCCGGTCACACCCGAGGTGGCGCGACCCATGGGGCGCAGTGCCTCGTCGGTGGCCGTGAAGCGGATCGACTGGCCCTTGCGGGAAACCAGGAGGAGATCATCCGTTTCGGACACAAGCTGCGCCGAGACGAGCTCGTCCTCATCCCGAAGGTTGATCGCGATGACGCCGGCGGTGCGGTTGGTGTCGTAGTCTTCCAGGCGCGTCTTCTTCACAAGGCCGTTCTTGGTGGCGAGCACCAGGTACGGGGCTTGCTCGTAGTCGCGCAAGTCCAGGACCTGGGCGATGTGCTCGTCCGGCTGGAAGGCCAACAGGTTTGCCACGTGCTGTCCCTTGGCGTCACGGCCGGCCTCGGCAAGCTCGTACGCCTTGGCCCGGTACACGCGGCCCAGGTTGGTGAAGAACAGCAACCAGTGGTGCGTGGTTGTGACGAAGAAGTGCTCCACAACGTCGTCGCCGCGAAGCTGGGCACCCTTGACGCCCTTGCCGCCTCGCTGCTGCGAACGGTAGTTGTCGCTGCGGGTGCGCTTGACGTATCCGCCGCGGGTGATGGTGACTACCACTTCTTCCTCGGGGATGAGGTCTTCCATGGACATGTCACCGTCGAAGCCCATGAGGATATGGGTCCGGCGGTCGTCACCGTGCTTGGCCACGATCTCGGCAAGTTCCTGGCTGATGATGTCGCGCTGGCGCTGCTCGGAGGCCAGGATCGAGTTGAATTCCGTGATCATGGCTTCAAGCTCGGCGTGCCTGTCCTGGATCTTCTGCCGTTCCAGCGCTGCGAGGCGGCGGAGCTGCATGTCGAGGATGGCGCGGGCCTGGAGCTCGTCGATCTCCAGCAGACCCATCAGGCCGTCGCGGGCAGCCTCGGTGGTGTTGGAGGCCCGGATGAGTGCAATGACCTCATCCAGCATGTCCAGCGCCTTGAGTAGTGCGCGCAGGATGTGCGCCTCTTCCTCGGCTTTGCGCAGGCGGTAGCGGGTCCGCCGGACGATGACGCTCATCTGGTGGGCCACCCAGTGCCGGATGAAGGCGTCCAGGCTCAGGGTGCGGGGTACGCCGTCGACGATCGCCAGCATGTTGGCACCGAAATTGTCCTGTAGCTGGGTGTGCTTGTAGAGGTTGTTGAGCACCACCTTGGCTACGGCATCGCGCTTGAGAACGATCACGAGCCGCTGGCCGGTTCGGCCGGAAGTCTCGTCGCGGAGGTCCGCGATGCCTTGGATCTTGCCGTCCTTGACCAGTTCGGCGATCTTGATGGCCAGGTTGTCCGGGTTCGCCTGGTACGGCAGTTCGGTGACCACCAGGCATGTGCGGCCCTGGAGTTCCTCCACGTTCACCACGGCGCGCATCGTGATGGAGCCGCGGCCCGTCCGGTACGCGTCCTCGATGCCCTTGTGGCCGAGGATGGTTGCACCGGTCGGGAAATCCGGACCCTTGATCCGCACGAGCAACGCCTCGAGCAGCTCTTCACGGCTGGCCGTCGGGTTGGCCAGATACCACTGCACACCATCGGCGACTTCGCGGAGGTTGTGGGGCGGGATGTTGGTGGCCATGCCGACGGCGATGCCGGAGGAACCGTTGACCAGCAGGTTGGGGAAACGCGCCGGCAGGATGGTGGGTTCCTGGTTCTTGCCGTCGTAGTTGTCCTGGAAATCGACGGTTTCCTCGTCGATGTCGCGGACCATTTCCATGGCCAGCTGGGCCATCTTGGTTTCGGTGTATCGCGGAGCCGCGGCACCGTCATTGCCAGGGGAACCGAAGTTACCCTGGCCCAGCGCCAGCGGATAGCGCATCGTCCAGTCCTGGATGAGGCGGACCAAGGCATCGTAGATCGCCGTGTCACCGTGCGGGTGGTACTGGCCCATGACCTCGCCCACCACGCGGGCGCACTTGTTGAAGGAGCGGTCCGGGCGGTACCCGCCGTCGAACATCGCGTAGAGCACGCGACGGTGGACAGGCTTCAGGCCGTCGCGGACGTCCGGAAGCGCACGGCCAACGATGACGGCCATGGCGTAGTCCAGGTACGAACGCTGCATTTCCGTCTGCAGGTCCACCTGGTCCACGCGGTCGGTCAGCACATCGCCCTCAAGTACGGGCTCCGGAATGCCGGCCGACTCGGCGGGAACCTCGGGTGTTTCTTCACTCATAATCTATGATTTCCGTTTCAGGTATATGTCAGTACTGGAATATTCCTAGGGGCTTTGAAGTCTCTAGATATCCAGGAACCTGACGTCCTTGGCGTTCTGCTGAATGAAGTTCCGGCGCGATTCCACGTCCTCACCCATCAGCACGGAGAAGGTCTGGTCCGCCGCCAGGGCATCGTCCATGGTGACTTGCAGGAGCGTGCGGTGGTCCGGGTCCATGGTGGTGTCCCAGAGTTCGGTGTAGTCCATTTCGCCGAGGCCCTTGTAGCGCTGGATGCCGTTGTCCTTCGGGATACGGCGGCCGGCGGCCTGTCCGGAAACCAGCTTGGCGTCACGTTCACGGTCGCTGTAGACGTAGTCGTGAGGGGCGTTCGACCACTTGATGCGGTAGAGCGGCGGCTGGGCCAGGTAGACGTAGCCGTTCTCAATGAGCGGACGCATGTAGCGGAACAGCAGGGTCATCAACAGCGTGGTGATGTGCTGGCCGTCCACGTCGGCATCGGCCATCAGGACGATCTTGTGGTACCGCAGCTTGGAGATGTCGAAGTCCTCGCCGATCCCGGTACCAAAGGCCGTGATCATGGACTGGACCTCATTATTGCCAAGGGCCTTGTCCAACCGGGCGCGCTCCACGTTCAGGATCTTGCCGCGCAACGGCAGGATGGCCTGGGTCTCGGGGTTCCGGCCACGCTTGGCCGAACCGCCCGCGGAGTCACCCTCCACGAGGTAGACCTCGCAGCGCGATGGGTCCTTCGACGAGCAGTCGGACAGCTTGCCCGGCATACCAAAGGATTCCAGGGGGCTCTTGCGGCGTGCGTTGTCGCGGGCCTTCCGGGCCGCCATCCGGGCCTGGGCAGCCTGGACAGCTTTGCGGATGACGTCGCGGGCTGGGCCGGGGTTCCGCTCCAACCAGTCACCAAGCTGGTCGGTGACCACCCGCTGGACGAAGCCCTTGACCTCGGAGTTACCCAGTTTGGTCTTTGTCTGGCCCTCGAACTGCGGTTCGGACAACTTCACCGAGATGACGGCCGTGAGGCCCTCGCGGATGTCGTCGCCGGTCAGGTTGTCATCCTTTTCCTTGATGATGGTCTTCTCGCGCGCGTAGCGGTTGATGAGCGATGTCATCGCGGCACGGAAACCTTCTTCGTGGGTGCCGCCCTCGTGCGTGTTGATGGTGTTGGCGTAAGTGTGGACGCTCTCGGAATAGGCCGTGGTCCACTGCATCGCGACCTCGACGGCGATGTGTCGCCCAATGTCCTCGGTTTCGAAGGCGATGACGTCCTCGTGGACGACGTCCACCTTCTTGTTCGAGTTCAGGTGCTTCACGTAGTCGAGCAAGCCGTCGTTGTATTGGTAAACGACGGTGCGGTGTTCAGCCGCCACTTCGCCGTCAGTGGCAACCGCGTCAAGATCCAGGTCATCGTCGCCTGCTCCTGCGACAGGACGCTCGTCCGTGAGCGTGATGCGCAGGCCCTTGTTGAGGAAGGCCATCTGCTGGAAGCGTGCGCGGAGAGTCTCGAAATCGAAATCGGTGCTCTCGAAGATGGTGCCGTCCGGGTAGAACGTCTGGGACGTTCCGGTCTGGTCCGTAGCTTCGCCCTGGACGAGCCCGCCCTGTGGCTTGCCGCCGTCGGCGAAACTCATCCGCCAAACGTGGCCCTGGCGACGCACCTCGGTGTCTACCCTGCGCGAAAGCGCGTTGACGACGGAAATACCGACGCCGTGGAGGCCACCGGACACGGCATAGCCACTGCCGCCGAACTTGCCACCCGCGTGCAGGATGGTCATGACAACTTCGACGGTTGGCTTCTTCTCCGTGGGGTGCATGTCCACGGGGATGCCGCGGCCATCGTCCACCACCTTGACGCCGCCGTCGGCCTGGAGGGTCACTTCAATGTGGCTGCAGTACCCGGCAAGGGCCTCGTCCACCGAGTTGTCCACCACTTCGTACACCAAGTGGTGGAGGCCGCGCGGGCCTGTGGATCCGATGTACATACCCGGGCGCTTGCGCACCGCTTCGAGACCTTCAAGAACGGTGATGTCGCTCGCACCGTACTCCTTGGACCCCGAGGGTGTGTCAGGCTTGTGGGCGTTCTCCTTCGCGGGATCTACTGCCAAGGTCTCTGCATTGTCGTTAGCCACAGGCGCTTTCGACTCCTCCGTGTTCGATGGTCGCCGGCCGTCACCGCACCAAGGAAGCACGTCCGTCAGGACACACCACAGGGATACGGCAGCCGCCAACAGGGACGTCACTGCTAACGCCGGCTACTTCGTGATTGGCGGATCCGCTTCTACAAGTGCTGTTCAGCGGAGCCAATCGACGTTCACCGGCGCCCAGTTGTCTATGCCGATTCTATCGTGACTAAGCGCAGTTCCTTGCAAAACCCGGCCCTTATGCTCAGGAAAGTAGCTCTGGGAGGCCGCTGGCCGCATCTGCAAGCTGCCAAAACGGCACCCTCTAGGGAGCTATACGGTCCGGGGAGGTTTCTCGCCCCTGTGCGCCGTTCAAGCAAATGCGCTCACCCGGGTGCCGGGGAAGTTACCCGTAGGTATCCCGGGGGCCCCGCCCATTGACGCTTCGTCCGCCCTTGCGCCAGCTCGGCGCGGTGGGCGCGAGCACTTGAATGGACGTCACCACACCGTCTCCGAGTTCTTTTCGGAACATGTCCAGGAGGCTGGTGCTCAGGAGCCTGAGCTGCGTTGCCCACGCGGTGGAATCGCAGCGGACATGCAGGGTGGTGTCGGTGAAGCTCTCCGGAGTGCAATGTGCGGAAATCTCCGGTCCCACCAAGGCATCCCACTCGGCCATCACGGAGCCCACGGCCACTGGAGATGTCCAACCGCGTTCGGCCACGAGCCTCCCGACGACTTTCCCCAAACCAAGCGGGTCCCGGCCGCTGCCATGGAATTGGCTGAATCCTCGGGTGTCCCGGACGCCCTTGCGTTTCGGAGCGGTACCCGTCCGCGGGGCGGCGCGACGGATTTCGCCCCGCGCAGCGGCCGCTTCGCGCATCCGGTTCAAAGCTGATTGGGCAGCGTCAATCTCGTCAGGGTCCCTGCCCGGCTGGCGTCCGCCGGGGCTATCCTTCTCCATCAATGCCTCCGGGCACAACCTTCACGCGCCGCCCCGCCAGTTCCTCGGGAATATCGGCGTCGACGGCGGCCGTCACCAAAACCTGTTCGGCGCCGGCCACTATTGCAGCCAGTTTACGCCTGCGCTGCACGTCCAGCTCGGCGAACACGTCGTCGAGGATGAGGATCGGAGCAGAACCCCCGGTACGGGTGTCGTCGAGCATGACGTAGTACGAGGCCAGGCGCAGGGAGAGGCACATGGACCATGTTTCGCCATGGGAAGCATAGCCCTTGGCCGGAGCTTGGCCTAAAACCAGTTCGAGTTCGTCGCGATGGGGTCCGACCAGGGAAATTCCGCGTTCCAACTCTTTGCGGCGCGAGGCGGCGAAAGCCTGGACGTAACGCTCAGTGAGTTGCTCCACGGATAGCAGGCGGAGGTCCTCAACCCCCTCTGAACCCTCAGCCAGACGTTCGGCGGGACCGCCGTCGTCGTCCAACACGCCTTGGATAGTGGAGCGGTAGATCGCGCCCGCTTCCTTCGATCCATCCGTCAGTTGCGCGTAGGCGCTGTTTAGGTGGGGTCGAAGCCGTTCCACGAGTTCCAGCCGTGCATGCAGGAGTTCCGCGCCGGCCCGCGCCATGTGCTGGTCCCAAACATCGAGCGTTGCTTCGTGGCCCGCGGTGAATTTTCCGGTGCGGGCCGATTTCAGCAGGGCGTTGCGCTGTTTGAGCACGCGGTCGTAGTCGCTGCGGGTCGCCGCATGCACTGGCATGAGGCTGACCAGCAGCTCGTCGAGGAAGCGCCGGCGGTTGGACGGATCACCCTTGACCAGGGCCAGGTCTTCGGGGGCGAAGAGCACGGTCTGGCAAATGCCCAGGATGTCGCGGGCGCGTACGGGATTTCCGCGGTTGATCCGGCCACGGTTGGCACGGCCGGCATTGATTTCGAGCTCGACCACGGTGGATTGTTCACCGCGGACAAGCTTCGCCCGGATCAAAGCGCGCTCCGTGCCGAAGCGCAGGAGGGGCGCATCCGTGCTGACTCGGTGCGAGCTCAGGGTGGCCAGGTATCCGATGGCTTCCATGAGGTTCGTCTTGCCGATGCCGTTGGACCCCACGAGGACGGTGACCCCGGGGCCGAGCTTGAGGTCAACCTGCGCGTAGCTGCGGAAATCGGTCAGCGAAAGATGTTCGAGGTACACGCGTACTGCTGGTCGGCCGGGACTTAGTTGGCCGGGCGGGTGGCGTGTCCGCCGAACTGGTTGCGCAGCGCGGACACCATCTTCATGGCCGGTGAGTTGTCCTCGCGGGAGGAGAAGCGGGCGAAGAGCGCGGCGGTGATTGCCGGCGCGGGGATCGCGTTGGCAATGGCTTCTTCAACGGTCCAGCGGCCTTCGCCGGAGTCCTCGACGTAGTCCCCGATGGAGGCCAGGCCCGGGTCTTCGTCCAGGGCTTTGACCATGAGGTCCAACAGCCAGGACCGCACCACGGTGCCTTTTTGCCAAGCACGGAAGGTGCCGGGAAGGTCCTTGATAATGTCCTTGGCGGCGAGCAGTTCGTAGCCTTCGGCGTAGGCCTGCATCAGACCGTATTCGATGCCGTTGTGGACCATCTTGGCGTAGTGTCCTGCTCCCACGCCGCCCACGTGGACGAAGCTGTCGGCACGATCGCCTTCGGGACGGAGCGCGTCGAATACCGGCATGGCCAGTTCGATGTCTTCGTCCGCGCCGCCTGCCATGAGTCCGTAGCCGTTCTGCAGGCCCCAGACGCCTCCCGAAACACCGCAATCGGCGAAGCGGATGTCGTTGGATGCCAGGAAGGCGGCATGCTTCTGGTCTTCGGTGAAGCGTGAGTTGCCGCCGTCGATCACCATGTCCCCGGCGGAGAGCTTTTCACCGAGTTCGCTGATCACGGCATCGGTGATGTCGCCGGAGGGAACCATGACCCAGACCAGGCGCGGAGCCGGAAGGGCAGCAATCAGTTCGTCAACGGATGCGACGTCGGCGATGTCCTGATTGCGGTCAAAGCCAGTGACCTCGATTCCGCCGTTGCGCATGCGTTCGCGCATGTTGAAACCCATTTTTCCAAGGCCGATCAGTCCGATGTGCACGGTGTGAACTCTTTTCTGCGCTGGTGGTTTTGGTATTGACCCGACCGTTCCCTGGCCGTGGGGCCCCTCCGGCGAGGGCCCCTGCCTGAGCTTGCGAAGGCTGGGAGCCGGTGGGGACTTGCGAGGCGGTGGGGACTAGTTGGGGAGACGGACGGGCATCACGAGGTAGCGGTAGTCGCCCTTGTCATCGCCGTCGGCGTCAACCTGGGCGGTGATCATGGCTGGCTTGGGTGCCGTGGTGAAGGAGAAGCGCACGAACTTGGTCTCGATCACGCCCAGGCCTTCCACCAGGTAGTGCGGGTTGAAGGCCACGGTGATGTCGTCGCCGCTGAGCTGGGCTTCCAGTTCCTCGGATGCCTGGGCATCTTCGCCGGTACCGGCGTCGAGATTCAGTTGGCCCTGGGTGAACGCCAGGCGAACCGGGGTGTTTCGTTCCGCGACGAGGGACACACGGCGAACGGCTTCAACGAGTTCCTGGGTTTGGACCGTGGCGTGGATCGGCGTGGAATCCGGGAACAAGGACCGGATCTTGGGGTAGTCGCCGTCGACGAGCAGGGAAGTGGTGGTGCGCCCGCCGCTTTCGAAGCCAATCAGGCGGCTGTCGTCATCAGCGAGGGCGAGGTGGATGTCGCCGCTGCCACCGAGCGTCTTGGCCACCTCGTTGAGGGTCTTGGATTTCACCAAGGCACTCGTGGAAATTCCCGGGGTGACGGGCTTCCACGGCACTTCCCGCATGGCGAGGCGGTAACGGTCCGTGGCGAGGAGGGTGATCATGTCATCCTCGATCTCCATCCGGACACCGGTAAGGATCGGCAGGGTGTCATCCCTGCTGGCCGCGATGATGACCTGCGAAACGGCTTGGGCGAAGGCGTCGCCGGGCAAGGTTCCACTGATGGCGGGAAGCGCCGGAAGTGGCGGGTACTCGGATTCCGGCATGGTGGCGAGATGGAAGCTGCTTCGACGGCACGTGAGGGTGACTTTGCTGCCGTCGGTTTCGATGTCGACAGGCGCCGAAGGGAGGCTGCGGCAGATATCGGCCAAGAGGCGACCGGAAACCAGGATGGTTCCCTCGGTGGTGATGTCAGCCGGAATCTCGAGACGGGCGGAGGTCTCGTAGTCAAAGCTCGAGAGACTCACTGTTCCGGCTTCTGCCTTGAGCAGGAGACCTGAGAGTACCGGGACGGGCGGCCGCGGAGACAAGGACCGGGCTGTCCATGTGACGGCTTCTGCCAGGACATCCCGCTCGACTCTGAACTTCACGGAAGGGTGCCGCCTTTCATTGCTGCTGCCAGTGTTCCACCGGAAACTCCCGCAGGAGCCCCGAAAACCAGCGCCCCGAACTCGGCAGCTGCATGGTCCGCAGTGAGCGAACTACAAAGCAGCGCCAAGGATGGACGCGATGCAGACAGCTTAGCCGGAACTTCGGGCATTAACCCATCCCCGGCTTGCTGGCTTGTGGTTCGAAGCAGCCACGGGCTGCGTCGGCGGGTGGGCGGAAGGAGATTGTTATTTGAGGGAATTCATTTTTTTGGGATTAGTAGTGTTAATAACCCCTGTGGAAACTGTGGATAACTGCCTCTGGACCCGCGGTTCCGCGGTTAACCCCTGTTCACGACATGTGGGCGACAGGGGTTTTAAACAGGGTGTGGACGTGGATAACCCCCAGGGCCGTTTTTAACGATCCACAGACACCTTAAGGGTTTTAAGCCCATTAACCGCGCTTGTCCCCTTAAGTATCCACAGGCTTATCCACATGTGCCTGTTAATAAGGTATGTAGTGGCTCGAGGGAGGGACTCAGGAATCGCGTTGCTGCTGCTTGATGCGGTTGGTCAGCTCTGTCACCTGGTTGTAGATCACACGGCGCTCGGCCATCAGTTCGCGAATCTTGCGGTCCGCGTGGATCACGGTGGTGTGGTCGCGTCCGCCTAGCTCCTGGCCGATCTTGGGCAGGGACATGTCCGTGAGCTCGCGGCAAAGGTACATGGCAATCTGCCGCGCGGTCACTAAAGTGCGTGTGCGGGACTTGCTGCAAAGCTCTTCCATGCTGAGCTTGAAATAGTCAGCCGTCTGCTTCAGGATCTGGTCGGCCGTGATCTCCTGGGCGCCGTCGTCGGTGATCAGGTCCTTCAGCACCATTTCGGCGAGGGCCACATCGACGGGCTGGCGGTTGAGGCTGGCGAACGCAGTGACGCGGATCAGCGCGCCTTCGAGCTCGCGGATGTTGCTTGAGATCTTGGAAGCGATGTACTCCAAGGCGTCGTCGGGCGCGGACAGTCCCTCGCTCTGGGCTTTCTTGCGGAGGATCGCGATGCGGGTTTCGAGTTCCGGCGGCTGGATATCGGTCAGCAGGCCCCACTCAAAACGGGACTTCATGCGGTCCTCGAAGCCGGCCAGCTGCTTGGGCGGCAGGTCCGAGGTGATGACCACTTGCTTGTTGTTGTTGTGCAGGGCGTTGAAGGTGTGGAAGAACTCTTCCAGCGTCCGGTCCTTGCCTGCAAGGAACTGGATGTCGTCAATCAGGAGCACATCGACGTTGCGGTACGTGGTCTTGAAGCTGGCGCCTTCATCGTCGCGGATCGAGTTGATGAAGTCGTTGGTGAACTCTTCGGAATTCACGTAGCGCACGCGGATGCCGCTGTAGAGCCGGCGGGCGTAGTGGCCGATCGCGTGCAGCAAGTGCGTCTTGCCGAGCCCGGAGTCGCCGTAGATGAACAGCGGGTTGTAGGCCTTGGCCGGTGCTTCGGCGACCGCGACGGCGGCTGCGTGGGCAAAGCGGTTGGAAGAACCGATCACGAAGGTGTCAAAGACGTATTTCGGGTTCAGCCGGCCGAATTCGTGCGAAGTACTCGGCGGGGTGGGCTGCGGTTTCAGTTCCACGGCCAGGTCGTTCGCGGAAGAGAGTTCGACGGCGGGGGCCGGCTCTTCGTGGATGGGCACCAGATCCGTGTCGACGTCGATCGCGCACCGGATATCGTCGGAAAAGACGCTGCGAAGGGCGTCATCGAGGGCGTCCTTGACTTGCGTCTGGAGAACCTCGCGGGTCAATTCGTTGGGTACGGCCACCAAGAGGGTGGAGCCGATCAGGCCCTGCGCCTGCGCAAGGATAACGAAACCGCGCTGCCGGGGTGTGACGCGATCGTCTTGTTCCAGCAGGCTCAGCACCCGCCGCCAGGAACTTCCGACCGTGTTGGCGTGGTTGGCTTCGTCTACCGTCATCAATTGGTTCCCTCGAGTGCTTGCTTGCCTGGATTGCGGCAGCCGAAGGTCCAAACCATGAGTGGATTCCGAACCGAATCCACAGGGTTATGCACAGTCCGTGGATAATCGGCTACTGAGACACTCTAGGGGATGGAAACTCCAGAAGATAGCTGGGAACAAGCTTGTGGATAATTACACCGTTGTGGTTCTGAAACGGGGTCTGTGAGCCACTTCATCCACAGGCTGGCGGGCGTACTTAGCCACAGCTGGGGATATCGGGCACGGTGGCTCCCGGTTTGACCTCGGGGGTCTTTTTGCCCTAACGTTGTGAAGTCCTATGTGTCCGCTTTTCGACCACCCGCACTTCCGGTAAATCCGGCGTTGGGCGGCGGCGGATACACAATAAACTTAGCGTCGGCCAGTTCTTCCCCTTTTGATCGGGTGGGCGCACCTTTGATCCACTGGAGTAACTAACGTGAGCAAGCGGACTTTTCAGCCGAATAACCGCCGTCGGGCCAAGAAGCATGGCTTCCGCCTTCGTATGCGCACCCGTGCCGGCCGCGCCATCCTGGCCGCCCGTCGTGGCAAGGGCCGCGTCGAACTGTCGGCCTAAATAACTGACTCGTCGGTCAGCCTTCCAAGCGAGTCAATAGGTGCTAGCCACCCGTAACCGTCTGCGGACTTCTACCGACTTTTCAACAACTGTACGTTCCGGCGTCCGCAATGGACGCCGGAACTTAGTGTTATATACGGCACCTATTGGTGCCGGAGAACCGAGCCGCATCGGCTTCATCGTTTCCAAAGCTGTCGGGAACGCTGTGACCAGGAACCTCGTTAAGAGGAGACTGAGAGAAGCAGGTGCTTTGTCTTTGAATAGGCATGGCACGGGTCTTGCTGTCGTGGTCCGGGCGTTGCCCGCGGCTGCGACGGCGAGCTGGGACCAGCTGCTGACGGATTACAATGCCGCCTTGGCGGCAACCACGAAACGGCTCGGCGGATCCTCTCCGCGGGTTGTTTCGCCCACCCAGGGCACCACAACGGAAGGGACACCGCGTGCATGAGCTGAGCTCCGCCGTCGTCCGCTTCTTTAGAGTCGCTCCGAGGATCCTCGGAACTTTTCTGTGGGAGCTGCCGCGCAACGTCCTCATCATCTTGCTGAAGACGTATCGCAGGATCATCTCTCCCTTATACGGCCAGGTGTGCCGGTTCTTCCCATCCTGCTCGGCATATGCCCTCGAAGCGGTGACGGTACATGGTGCCGTCAAGGGAAGCTGGCTCGCAGTGCGGCGCCTAGCGCGTTGCCACCCCTGGAACGCCGGCGGCGTGGACCACGTCCCAGCCGGACATCGTCACTGGCCCGAAGGCCAGACGCCCACAATTGTTGTACTGAACAACCCGGACCAGTTCCTGGCTGTGTGGTCTGATGAAGACGGTCGCCGCACAGCGGCCTGAGGAAATAGGGAAAACGTATGGACATCTTTGGAACAATTCTGGCCCCGTTCAAGTGGCTAGTGTCCGCGATCATGCTGGGGTTCCACGACGGGCTGAGTTTCATCGGCCTGCCTCCGGAGAACGGTTGGACGTGGACGCTGTCCATCATCGGTTTGGTGCTGGTGATCCGTGCCGCCCTGATTCCTGTTTTCGTCAAGCAAATCAAGGCACAGCGAGGCATGCAGCTGCTTCAGCCTGATCTGAAGAAGATGCAGGCGAAGTACAAGGGCAAGACGGACCAGCTCTCCCGCCAGGCGATGGCGCAGGAACAGATGGCGCTGTACAAGAAGCACGGCACCAACCCGTTCTCCGCTTGTTTGCCCATGCTGATCCAGATGCCGTTCTTCTTCGCGCTGTTCCAGGTGCTTTCCGGTATCAGTGCTGCGAAGGAAAGCGGCAACGGCATCGGCGCTTTGAGCCACGAGCAGGTAGTGCAGTTCGATGCGTCCAGCATCTTCGGCGCCCCCCTCTCGGCTTCGCTGCTCCACGGAGGCGGCGGCGGCGACCAGACTGTTGTGTGGGTCCTCTCCATCGTGATGATCCTCGCCATGACGGCGTCGCAGTTCATTACGCAGAAGCAGATCATGGCCAAGAACATGTCCGAAGAGGCCATGGCCAGCCCGTTCATGCGCCAGCAGAAGATGATGCTCTACATCCTGCCGCTCGTCTTCGGTGTTGGTGGCATCAACTTCCCGATCGGTGTGCTCATCTACTGGACCACCACCAACCTCTGGACCATGGGCCAGCAGTTCTTTGTCATCCGCCGCATGCCGACGCCGGGATCTCCCGCCGCGAAAGCCCTCGCTGAGCGTCGCGCCGCCAAGGGCCTGCCCTCCCACCCCCTTCTGGGCGGTAAGAAGGACGCAGACGTCGCCGCTGAAGTGGCCGCCGTCGAGGTCAAGGCACAGCAGCGCATCCAGCCACAACGTAAGAACAGGAAGAAGAAGTAATGTCTGTTGAAAGCACCGAAGAGGCAACGGCCGCTGCCGCCACCGAGGAACCGGCAGAGGCCACAGTAGAAACTTCCGAAGAGGGCGCTCCCGCCGGCAAGGGCACTTCCGTGAGCCGCCTCGAGGAAGAGGGCGACGTCGCCGCAGACTACCTCGAGGAACTGCTCGACATTGCCGACATCGACGGCGACATCGACATTGAGATCCGCAACGGCCGTACCTACATCTCCATCGCAGCCGAAGACGACTCCGAGGGGCTTGAGAGCCTGGTAGGCCGCGACGGTGAAGTGCTCGAAGCCCTTCAGGAACTCGCTCGCTTGTCCGTGCTGTCGGCGACCGAGAACCGCTCGCGCCTGGTGCTCGACATCAACGGCTACCGCAAGGAACGTGCCGGCGATCTTCAGCAGATTGCCGAAGACGCCGTCGCGAAGGTGAAGGAGACCGGCGCCCCGGTGGCCCTTGAACCTATGAGCGCTTACGAGCGCAAGATTGTGCACGACGCCGTGGCTGACCTCGGGTTCGTATCCGAGTCCGAGGGCGAAGGCGCCGGCCGCCACATCGTGGTTTCGGCCGACTAACGGATCATGGTTGAAATCACGGCAGCCGAACTCCAAGCGGCAGAGAAGATTTTCGGTGACCGGCTTGGGCTCGCCCAGCGGTACGTAGAACACTTGGCGACATCCGGAACCGAGCGCGGGCTGATTGGCCCGCGCGAGGTTCCCCGCCTGTGGAGCCGGCACGTTCTCAATTGCGCCGTCATCGAGTCGGCAATAGCCCACGGAAGCCACGTCGCAGACGTTGGTTCCGGTGCGGGCCTTCCCGGCTTGTGCTTGGCAATCGCGCGTCCCGATCTTGAACTCACGCTGATCGAACCCCTGGAGCGGCGCGTCATTTGGCTTCAGGAAGTAGTGGACGACCTTGGGCTGGGTAATGTGACCGTCATGCGCACGCGGGCCGAGCTCGCGGTGGGAATGGTCGACGCGGACGTTGTCACGGCACGGGCTGTCTCTGCCCTGTCCAAGCTCGCCGGATTGACCATTCCCTTGCTTAACGGCAAGGGTGAAGTGGTGGCGATCAAGGGCCGCAGTGCTGCCGAGGAGATTGAGCAAGCAGCAAAAGTCATCCGCAGGCTCGGCGGCGTGGAAACGTCTGTTGTGGTTTGTGGGCAGGAGCTCTTGGAGGAACCCACCACTGTGGTCAGGATCGTCGTTAACAAACAGCGGAAGATCGCTTAGCTTCGGCGCTGTGTCCCGCGTGTCCGCAACTGAGCGGTTAAGCTAGAGAACGGCAGCTAGAGCCGAATGAGAGTGAGAGTGTGACAGTGGGCAGTAGCGAAACCTCCACCCAGCGGATCCCGCCATTTATTTCCTTGGGGTCGGCTCGGGCCATGGCTGCACCTTCGGCGTCTTTTGAATCTGCGCTGATGCGTACGAATTCAGTTGCAAACGCCGCTGTTTCACGTGAAACCCTGATTGTCGGACACGACAACGTCATGGACTCCATCGATGACTCCAGCCCTATTGCACGCCAGCTCGCCAACGAGACCAGACGTCGCGAACGGCTGCTGGGACGCGAGCTTCCCAAGCCGGAGAAGACCCGCATTTTCACGGTGTCCAATCAAAAGGGTGGCGTTGGAAAGACCACCACCACGGTCAACATTGCGGCCGCCTTGGCTTCCGCCGGACTCAATGTCCTGGTGATCGACATCGATCCCCAGGGAAATGCATCCACTGCCCTCGGCATTGAGCACCACGCCGACGTCGACAGTATTTACGATGTGCTGATCAACGACCTTCCGCTGCGTGACGTTGTGGCCCCTTGCCCCGATATTCCCAATCTCATCTGCGCGCCGGCAACCATTCACTTGGCCGGCGCTGAGATTGAATTGGTTTCCCTCGTTGCACGCGAGCAGCGTCTGCGCCGCGCAATCGATGTGTATTCGAAGGAACGGGCGAAGAACGGTGAAGCCCGCCTGGACTTTATCTTCATCGATTGCCCGCCCAGCCTGGGCCTGCTGACCGTTAACGCCTTCTGCGCCGCCAGCGAGGTACTCATCCCGATCCAGTGTGAGTACTACGCACTGGAGGGGCTGAGCCAGCTCCTGAAGAACATCGAAATGATCCAGAAGCACCTTAACGCTGATCTGGTCGTTTCCACCATTCTCCTCACCATGTACGACGGCCGCACGAACCTGGCCGCGCAGGTGGCTTCCGAAGTCCGTCAACATTTCCCGAACCAGGTTCTCGGCGCGGTGGTTCCACGTTCCGTGCGAATCTCGGAGGCCCCGAGCTACCAGCAGACGGTGATGACCTACGATCCGTCATCCAGCGGCGCGTTGTCCTATATGGAAGCCGCCGCGGAAATCGCCGAGCGTTAGACTTTCTGAATCACTGCAATATCCTTGGCGGGCTCTATTCTTGCCATTCCACCGGAGGGACATACTAATGAGCGAAAAGCGACGAGGCCTGGGTAGGGGTCTTGGGGCTCTCATTCCCAGCTCCGCTTCGGCTGGTGCATCGGGCAATGGCGTTCCGACGTCCCGCCCTGTGGACCTCTTCTTCCCTGAGGCGCGCAAGGCCCCGGAGACGGTGGATACGCCTGAGGTGCCTGAAACCGAAGTAGCGAAGAGCTCTCCGTCGCGAGGCTCCTCTTCCAAGAGCACGACGGCGGCAAAGGGTGCTGCTTCGAAGTCGCCCGCCGCGAAGGTCACCACCGTTGAGGAGCCGGCCGTGTCTGAGCCGGCCGATGCCACTGCCGATGACGCCGTTTCTGAGTCGTATGCCGCGGAATCGTCCGAGGTTCAACTCGTTGAAGTACCCGGGGCGCGCTTTGCCGAAATTCCGGTTGGGGACATTCATCCCAACCGGAAGCAGCCGCGCAGCGTCTTCGATGAGGACGACATGGCGGAGCTGGTTCACTCCGTCAAGGAAATAGGCGTACTCCAGCCAATTGTTGTACGGACTTCAACTGAAAAGGGTGGAGAACCGTACGAACTGGTGATGGGTGAGCGTCGATGGAGGGCAGTACAGGCCGCCGGGCTCGAAACCATCCCGGCGATTGTTCGCGATACCAATGATGACGACCTCCTGCGCGATGCTTTGCTGGAGAACCTCCACCGCAGTCAGCTGAATCCTTTGGAAGAAGCAGCCGCATACCAGCAACTCCTGGAAGACTTCGGCACCACACACGAGCAGCTAGCTGATCGGATCGGACGGTCGCGGCCGCAGGTGTCCAACACCCTTCGCCTCCTCAAACTTCCTCCCTTGGTACAACGGCGCGTCGCGGCAAGCGTGCTCTCGGCCGGCCACGCACGTGCATTGCTCGCTCTCCCTGATGCGGCCTCGATGGAACGTCTCGCTCAGAAGATTGTCGCCGAAGGAATGTCCGTACGTGCAACTGAGGAAGCAGTGGCGTTGTACCAGGATCCTACGGTTCCGCCGAAGAACAGTATCCCGCGCCCTAATGCACGGCATGAGCGTCTCGACTACCTTGCTTCCTCTCTTTCGGATCGGCTCGATACCAATGTGAAGATCACCTTGGGTGCCCGTAAGGGTCGAGTCAGCATTGAGTTCGCAAGCGTTGAGGATCTAAACCGCATTATGGATGTTTTGTCACCGACGGACGAGGGCTAGTCGCTCGACTTCTACGGAATTGGGGTTTGCTTCTAGTGAGGCAGATCCCATTTTCTTTTAAGAGTCTCCTGGGCGTGCATGGATATTGCACTGTTCCTGGGAGGGGTTCATCCTCGACGGCACTTTGTACGTGCGCGTTCGGGGGTTGTGCCTGGCTGTGAACTGCTGTCTGAGATTGCTTGCCCGTACTTCCTGTGTGGCCGGGCTTGGGAACCATCTGCCCTCGACGCGCGCAATTCTGTGCGTCTGGCTTCCATTTGGTTCTGATTTGACTCTGAAGTATCCGTTGCTGTGAGGCCGCCCGCAGCGCCTGGCCCTTATCGTTTGGGGTGAGTTCGGTTCGCTTGTATCCGCGAACGATCGTGGAGATTGGTAGGACTCGGGTATCGCGGCGCTACGTCGGTGTTTCACGTGAAACGATCGGCAGCAGTGAGAAGGCTGATGGGATCGAGGGCTTCTCATTGGCGCTCCGGTGAGGATGGTGGGTTCGCGCCGCTCTAAGACGCATGAGTGCTTCGTGCAATCGCGGGAGTCTTTCGGTTCCAGCATCTTGGGTGGTCCTATAAAGTGAGGCGACAGCCTGTTACGTTAGGTGGCGTGCCTGGCCTCCCCCAATCTTTCCGTGAGTTCATTTCCTTGAGTTTCACGTGAAACATCAGGGTTCGCCTGCCTTTTTTACGAGCATCCGGAACGCGTACATTCGAGCCTCAAAAGCCTCGCTCAATTGCTTGTCCGTCAGGTCTACATCCTCCATCGTGGGCCGGTCTGGATCCATGCGTGTCCAAGTGAATCAACGCCTTGTGCGCGCCATAGCGGTTCACGATGTTTCACGTGGAACAGTCACCGCATAGGGCCTCGGAAGGTGGGACGTGAACCGGCCTGAGTGGTGGCTCTTCAGACGGCCTGGTGGGACGGGCGACTCCTTCGGTTTCACGTGAAACACTGACCTGCAGCAGGCTCGATCGACGACAACACTCGATGCGGTGGCTATAGCTTCCATAATTGGTAGTTCACTCGCAGTACGAATGAATGCTCAGCGGCGCGCCTCTGCGAGACGGCTCGGAGCTTTGTTGATCCATCGCTTCTCCCTTCTCCACTCACCCTTTGGAAGGTGGGGTCTCAGGGATCTGACAATAGACCGTCGACCCTCCGCCCAAGGTTGGGTCGCAACCGCCCGAGCCATCGAAGGAGCGTTCGTAGTAATTGTGATGGGTCCAACTAGGCCTTCCGGCGCCGCCTAGTCACAACGCGGGCTGCCATCGCCTCTCAGCAGACAGATGCACTAAGGTCAGGGCTCGGCGCCCTTCGCTGCACGAAGCAGGGCTGAAAGTGGTCTCGGCAGGCGTGCGTGGACACCGTGCGGCGGATGCGCGCGGGGTCTTGCGGTTGGCCGACTGGTCCGGTGTGGAGCCAGCACTATCCGCCGGAGCCCGCGCTGCTCGGTGCGAAGTATTGCTACCGTAGTGAATGCGTATGGGTCGGTGCAGAATTGGGCGGCGCTCTGAAGCTATCGAAGGAGGGATAGCCAGGAGCTGGCACTGGGGCTGGCCATGGGGAACTGCCACCGGCGGGCGCTGCGCATGGCCTCGGAGCCAGCGAAAGGGTTGCTGATGGCACGCTGTTGATTGTCTTCGCGTGGCTGGGTACTGCGCTGATTGTCGCTGTAGGGTGCGGATCTGAGCGACGCAGACCCCATTGCACATTTGGTGCCTGCAGCACTCAGTCGAGGTCAGCGATCCGGCGCTGGTCCCCTGCTCGCCGGAGAACGAGGTCGGTAGGGACGAAAGCATTTTTGCCGGTTTCAACCGGGGTGGCACTGTTGAGCCGGGCCCTGTCCCGTCCGGCGTCAGGGTTGTTGCATGTTCTCTGTGCGGACGCGTCCAGTACGGTTGGTGCCTCCCTTGGGCCGTGTGAGTCCCCAGGTCTCCCTCGCAGTTGGCTCCCACGTATCGAACGCGATATCGCAAACGGTCTCAGCGACAACGTGACCGTACCCTCCTGACCTGACGAGGCTCAGGATCTGTGTCGCAGTACCCGTGCTGGATCCGGCACCGGTTCTCGGGACGATGTTCACAGTCGGGCGCAGCCTGGTACTACCTGCCGTGATCGCATGGGATGAAGGCATCAATTGGCGGCGGCTCCCCCAGCCTCGTCATGCTCTGGTCGTCCGTGGCGCACGGGCACACCCGTTCACTCTGTTAGTGGCCCACCCTCGGATACGACTTCCCGATGGTTCGTGCCTACGGCGATGGGCGACCTGGGAGAGCCTGGATGGTGAGCGACTAGTAGGGTGCGTGACGTCCATGTCGATCCACACCGCGGTCCGTGGTGTATAGGGATTGAGCCTGGACTGTGGGCACTCTCTCCGGGCAAAGCCATGGGCCGGCCGCACACCGTGCTCGGAGCCGTCGGGCGGTGGCGATCGGCTGCGGGGTCACATCGGCATGCCAAATTCTAGAGATCTAGTGACAGCCGGATGCGATCCTCGGTAGGCCCCTGCCGGACCATTGAGACAGGCACATGCGGTACTTCCAGAACCCTGGCAATCCGCTATCGATGATTCAAGACACGGAAGGTCGCGGAGAATTGAGGCACGCTGGGTGAGCCCCTGGGGTAGGAGAAAGCGCGTCTCTGCTTCGCCGGCGCCATGGCCCTGGCTCGTTGACGCGTACAAACCGCTGTTGAAAAGTCCGGGAGCAGCGGTGGATATCGTTGTGGATAACTTTGTTGATAAGTGGTCCGGGTTGAGGGTGTGGCGGTCTGCACCGAACTAGTTTTTGTCCAGGCGGCGTTGATACTCGTGTGCTCCTTGAGCTCTTCGATGGCCTTGTTTCACGTGAAACAGAGCCACGGTCTGCAAGCTGGTCATTTACACCCCAATTTGGCCTGATTCTGGCCGATTTCTGACCCTTCATGCGCAATCCAGGCCAGACGAAGCTTTGATCTGTTCTGGACCCCTGGTCGTCGCCCCTACTCGCGCCGGACTCGCTCCATTCCACGTCGGGAGAGCCGCGCGGACGACCATTCTTCACCGGTGGATATCGTTGTGGATAACTTTGTGCATAACTTCCGAGCGGTCGGTGGATATCTCTCCCGGCGAGGATTCCGTTGCTGCGGTAGCTTGGCCCTGTGTTGTGCCTAATGCTTGTACTGCTGGTCGGCAATTGCGGATTTCTGGTGCCTCCCGCGCTCGGTGCAACGAGCAGGTGCACCATGGTCCCGTCATGTTTCACGTGAAACTGCGACTGCTCCGGCTACTCCACGTGGCAGCAACATTCTCTAACTGAGGGGGAACTGCGGGGCGAAATTGTCCTATGGGCACAGGCGCACCAATGCGCTGAGGTGAGAAGGAGCGTTACGGATTATGTAGATCTAGTGCTGAGACCCGCAACGGCCGCACACTCGCCTACTTTGGGGCTCGTCCAGTCTTGGCGCTGTTACGGCGCCGAGAAGGTCGACCGTCCTCATTGCTACCGGGTAACGGCTTGGGCCAATCAATCGTCAATGACGCCGCGCATGCCCTGTTCCAAGCCGGACCTCAGCCAGTATGTTGGGCGGTGAAGACTTGTAGGTGAACCGCAGGCCCCTTTGCTTGGACGAACACTCGCCCTTCGGAATACCACCCGCGGTCCACCTCTTCGACTGCTTGGACTAACCACACACCCGGACACCCAAGTGTCTTCGCTGGTTTGGTGTCTTTCCGATACCTCGGCGTACAGTCCATGCTCTCCATCCTAAGCCAACCCATCCTGCCAACCCCGCAACTGATGAGCGTTCTAACTGCGAGCTTGCGTGCTGCACTTGTGCCAGGTCTGGAGATGCCAGGCCAAGGGGGCCTCCATAGACCGCTCCCGCAAGACCCTATGCATGACGCCGGTGCTTCCTTTGCGTTTGAATGATCCTCCTGCCATGTCCGCGATTGTTGCCAGGCTGCTTTCGTTACTCGTGGTCAGGGGCTGGACGTACGCGCAAGGTCCGTCGAGGCACGCGGCAACAGCTCGAACGGAAGGCTGCCGACGCCGGTTCGCCCGCCATTTAGGGTCAAAGGTCCTGACCAGAATCCCCGAGGTGCAGCCCCCGGACTGCTCTTTTGGCTCCTCTTGAATTTCCCTCCACCCCAATTTCGGCCGTGGGAACTGAAGCCGAAGGCTGCAACGTTGGCTTCTAGGATGTGCGCCTTGGGATGGTTCGCGTGGACCGCTTTCCATTAGCGAACGCGCCGCTACTATCCGGGCATGGCGTTCGAAAGGCCGACCGCCACGATGAGTCGTGAGTTGGGAGTTCAAGCGCGAGTCAGTCGCTGATTGGCCGGCTCGATGGAACCTGCCCGACCGAATTTGAGGGTTAAGCTGACCCGTTCGTACGACTGTTGCAGTGCCGCGTGTGATTAAAGTGGCGGTGTCCTGAGTCTTGTGGCGCTGTTTCCGGGCCCCTATCCCTTCCGATGGCTCGAAGGCAGCTGCTTTGCCTCCTCCACTGGTGTTTTTGCAAGTGTCCTACTCCGAGCCACTCTGTTGCACTCTTTGAGTCTGCTTGTGAGATACATCCCGGAATCGAGGGCGTGTGGGAGCCGCGAAATCCCATCGTCACCCCCATAGCTGTTGAGAATGATGTCCACGGCCTGCCGGCTCGCGAGGATCGAGGTGTGTCAGCGGACAGATCCCGGGTCCGTCATCGAACCGCAGGGCTATGGTGGCTTGTCCTCGGTCATCGTGAGAAAGGGCTCGACCGCCGACTCTGGGCGACCACGGCCCCTGTGCCTATCCGAGTGCCGAGCTGTGTCCGAAAGCTCCTGATGTCCTGGCATCGACGATGGACTGGGCTGATGAGTGTGGAAGCGGATCTACGTGTGTTGAAACAATCTAATTAGATTGTGTGAGCAACTAGGTAGATTGCGCTAACCGCGTTCAGAATCCCAGGCTTGAGAATCCGGCTGGAGGAGCAGCTGCCCGGCGACGTGGTGCGGCCGGGCACTCGAGTCTTGTGTGATGCTCACAGTACGTCGCGCCGATCTGTCGGGGCCCGCTGCTTCTTGAAGGACTCTGGCAGCGAGTCCTATCGAGTCCGCGCCGAAGAGCGTTTGGCGCAGCCCCATTCCGGCATGGCGTTTCACGTGAAACATCCAGCACAGTGGAGTTCCCGCAGAACACACCTATTTGTCAGCGAAGAGGTGATCGGGGCGGTCCTCCTCCTCCGGCCAGGCGATACGCCCACACAGCCAGGCGATGCGCTCACCCGGCAAGGCGATACGGCCACACAGCCAGGCGATACGCTCACGCAGCCAGCAGGATCGGGAGTTCGCAAGGCATATGAATCAGCAAGCCAGGCTGATGTTATACGGCATCAGCACAGGCAAGAATTCAGCCACGGCCAGTGTCTGCAACAATGCCGCAAACTCGGCAGTGCCCCGCGACCCCGCGACCCTTGTGCTGATCCTGTTTCACGTGAAACATATGCAAGTGCCAGATGGCAAGGAACATGTCCTCAGTCCAAACACCACAAAGGCAAATCGAAGCCTCCCGAGCGGTCAGCCTCGTTTCACGTGAAACGGCGTATCGACTCAGTGCTCGCGAGGATCGCCCTGGTACTGAATTCGACAACGGAAGTCTCCCGGCATCTACCGAATGGCCAACTCTGTTTCACGTGAAACGGCCGAATCGAACACTTCGGCTCTGACATCACACAAGGAGGCGCTACAAGCGAGTGGACTCCCCGACATCAACCACGAGCAAAAGGCTCAATAGGGCGAACGCGCCATAAGGCGCTGTCTCAGGTCTCGAAGGTTGGACGATTTCCGCGGCCCGGCGGCCTGACTCCAGCCGAGCAAGAGATGTCCTGCCCGCCTGAACCCCCTCACAGAGAATCCGGTCCTTTTGTAATCCAAAAAGGTTCACAAACCGCAACGCCAAGCTCTGAGCAGCAAGTGCCCATTCGTGCACCCAGCTATACCGCTAACAATCACCCGTAGCTGCGGGACTGCGGGCCCAGGAAGGAGAACCCGAAGACGCGAAAAAGCCGGTGGTTCTCGCTCAATAGCGAGAACCACCGGCTGAATCAGAAGCGGCCGCTAAACGGGCGCCTGAAGTCCTAGGACAGGACGGACTCAAATTCCTTTTCGAAGAACTGCTTCGGCTTGGCACCGATAACCGTGCTCTTAACTTCTCCCCCACTGAAGAGGTAGACCGCCGGAATAGACGTGATGCCGTACTCAGCGGCGATTGCGGGGTTGTCATCGACATTCAGCTTGACGACGTCAACCTTGTCTCCGTATTCAACCGAGATCTCGTCGAGGATCGGACCCAACTTGCGGCACGGGCCGCACCACTCTGCCCAGAAGTCCACGATGACCGGCTTTTCAGCGGCCAGGACGTCGGTGCTGAAACTGGCGTCGGTAACGTTTTTAGCGTTGCTCATAATTCTTTCCCTTCGAATGGATGGCTGCTGTGCCGATTAGGCGTGCAGGTCTGCAAGATAGTGCTCGACGTCCAAAGCCGCGACACAACCGGAACCGGCTGCCGTGATGGCCTGACGGTAGGTGGGGTCGACGACGTCGCCGGCGGCGAAGACGCCCTTGATGCTGGTCTTCGAGCTGCGGCCTTCGACGGCAATCGTGCCTTCGGCGGCGAGCTCCAGTTTCCCCTTGACGAGTTCCGTGCGGGGATCGTTGCCGATGGCCACGAAAACGCCAGTGACGGCGAGTTCGGACTCGGTGCCGTCGACGAGGTTCTTCAGCTTCAAGCCGGTCACCTTGTCTCCACCGATAACGTCCTCGACGGCGGTGTTCCACACAAAGTTGATCTTCTCGTGGGCCTGGGCGCGGTCACCCATGATCTTGGAAGCCTTGAGGGTGTCGCGACGGTGTACCACGGTGACTGACCTGGCGAACTTGGTGAGGAAGAGTGCTTCTTCCATCGCAGAGTCGCCGCCGCCGATGACTGCGATGTCCTGGTCCTTGAAGAAGAAACCGTCGCAGGTTGCACACCAGCTCACGCCATGGCCGGAAAGACGCTTTTCATTCTCGAGGCCGAGTTCGCGGTATGCGGAACCGGTCGACAGAATGATGGCACGTGCCTTGAAGGTCTCCCCCGTGCCGATGGTCACGGACTTGATGTCGCCGTCGAGGTCCAAGTCGGTGACATCCTCAAACTGAATTTCAGTCCCAAAACGTGCCGCCTGCTTTTCGAAGCTCTCCATGAGATCAGGTCCCATGACGCCCTCGGGGAAACCGGGGTAGTTCTCGACGTCTGTTGTGTTCATCAGTTCGCCACCGGCAGTCACGGAACCGGCGATGAGCAGCGGGTTCATGTTGGCGCGTGCCGTGTAGACGGCCGCCGTGTAACCGGCAGGCCCGGAGCCTACGATGATGACATCACGTACTTTGGACGCGGTGTTTTCTGCGTTGCTCACTGTTGGGTGAACCTCTTTCTTAGTCGATGCACCGGATCCTTGCGGCCGGCCACATGGCACAACCCTGTGACGGCACGGAATATTCCGATGTTCCCGGGGACCCTAATATCCGCCACCATTCAGGTTACCTTCTGGCAGCGCACGGCATGGAAGGACGAAGGCTCCGTTACCGGAGTTGACGCTCCCCCGGGTTGCAAGCAACCGAAACAGTTGCAACCACCCGAAACAGACACAAGTCCCCGAAACGCTCACGTGCCGCCGAAGAGGCCGCACGCCGTCGACTACTGGACCTTGATCTCCGCAAGGCGCAGGCCGAACCCGTAGCGCGTCTTGGGTGCGGTCAGTTTGGGCAGGGACTTGATGGAGACAATCACGTACTGGGCCGTTACAGGGGAACTCAACGGCATGGTCAGCTCCGGTGAGGTGAAGCTGTTGGTGCCCACCATCTTGGCGCCGTCCATCGCTGGACGATCATTCGTGTAAACGCTGATGTTTCCGCCGGAAGCGCCCAACTGGCTCAAGGTGACGGAAGTCACTTGCGAGGGTGCCTTGAGCTTGACAAGCAGTGAGACTCCATCAGGAGCGAGTCCACCCCAGTCCGCAGTGGCGAACTCCATGTCCGACCAGTAACTCGCCGCATTGCCGTCGTAGGCCTTGACCAAGTCCTTGTCATAGGTCGCGGCAAACTCGAAATCACCCATCCGAGTGACTCCGTCAATGACCGGTGGCGCTGCGACCGGAGCTGCCGACGCACTGCTACTCGGCTGTCCAGTCACAGGCTGGGACGCTGTGGAGGACTGCTTGGCTGCGGGAGTCCCGCCGGGGATCAGGTTGCCGAGGTTGGTGACAGCCAGAATCAAACCCACGATCAAGACGGCGGCAAGGACCCCGCCCACAAGCCAACGGAAGGAACGGGGCTCGCGAACGGGCTCCTCGTCATAGTATTCGTCCTCGTCGAGGGGCTCTGCTTGCTCACGAGCTATCGCCGGGAAGCTCGATGCTCCTCGGCTGTATCCACTGGTAGCAGCGGCCGTATCGCGGGAAGCGCCCGCACCGCGGGAGCCAGCGTCGTCGTTAATGAAACCGTAGTCGTCTTCGGACCAGAGAGAGACTTTGGATTCCTGGGCGGGATTGGCGGAGGTAGGCGCCGGAGGAGTGGACGCTGGTACAGCCTGCGTGTCAGGCGCCGCTTGGATTTGCTGGGGGGCAGTCCGGCTTGACTCAGCCCGGCTCGACTCGGCAGCCGAATCGGATCCGCTCCTCCCGGAAGGTGCGGCTTCGCCGTCGTCGCTGTTTGCCTTGCCGGTGCCCTTTACGGCGGCCGCGGCCGCAGCTGCAGCCGCCCCTGCTCCGGCTGCCGCCGCGGCGATCCGGGAACCAATGCCTCCGGGGGCCGACGCCGGCCGGCCAGCAGGCATGGGAGGAACCACCGGGCGGCGCGGGTCCGCAGGTGCCGCGGCAGGTGGTAGTGATTCGCCGGCAGGATGTGGCTCGACTTCGTCGTAACTGATGTACTCGGCGTCGTGCTCTTCGTCGTCGTACAGTCCGTCGTAGGTCTCGGGTTCGTGGGACCGGGCCTGGCCGAAGATCTCGCTGCCAAGCGTGTCGGTGAAGAACGGTTCGACGTAGGGCGGGTTGGTGGCCACCACGAGGTCCAGCAGGTCAGGTGCGCTGCTGTGGTTGGTGATGAGGTACGTGGTGCTGTCGCTGACGCCCAGATCGAGGATCTGGACATGCCCGGGCCGTTCGCCGGTGGCTACCTCGCGGGCGCTCTTGGCAACCTGCTCGGCGTTTTCGGGGCCAGCCACGAGGATGCTGACAGGTCTGTTGAGGACCTGGTCCACGCCGTCGAGCACCAGATCCTGGTCGTGCGAAGTCAACACGGTGGCTGTGACTTTGTAGCGGCCGCCAAGCACTGATCCGACATCGATCGGGTGGGACACGGGTTCCTCCTATGACTGTCCGGAAGCTGCGGGTCCTGAATACGGGATCCGGCCAGCCGGGTGACCCGTGGTCTGCAACTACCTGTATTAGTTTCTGATCCTAGCTGATTGGGCCGTTCTGGCTCCCGGTTTGCGAGGATGCGTCACCGTTTGCGGCGGTGTCCACCGCGGAAATAGGGGTTGTTTCCCAGCGTCCCTTGATAGGTGCGGCGGCCGGGCAGCGGGATGCCTGGGCGGCCTGTGCCCCCTTGTGCGGTACTGGGCAGGTCTTCATCCGGCAGATATGACTTCTCGACGTCGGACCAAGCGTCCACCTTATCCTTCCCTTCAGCAGTAGCTCCATCGCGGACGTCATCCCACCCGTCCTTGGAAGGGATGGTTTGCAAGGCGGGACCGGCACGGAACGATGCTGCGTCGAACTCGCCCGAGATGCGCGGAATGAGCCCGGTGTCGTCGGACACGGTGGCGCGGACCGCCGTCGGGGTCTGCTTTCCGCCCGCGGACGGTGTTTTCGCGACCGGAACGCCACGGCCGAGCCGGCCGAGTACCGGTCGGAGCAAATCGCGCAGCTCGCTCACGTGGAAGACCCGTAGCAGGAACAGATACGCAAGCAGCATGACGGGCCCGACGACGACTACCGTCACCAAAGCGGCAGGCCTGCTGCTCCATGCGAAGCCGTCAGCGTGATAGCTGCCCAGGAGCCACAAGGCCAAGGCGCCGGCGATTGCCGAGCCCAAGGCGGCGTAACCCATGCGGATGTAAGAGTTTGCGATCCGAGGGCCGTCCACATGGCCGAGGAGGCGCCGCAGGAACCAGACGCTGATGACCACGGACAGGATATTGCCGAGGGTGTACAGGACTGCGATGGCGAAGATGATCTGGCCCACCGGCAGGAACTGGATGATGAACGCGCCCACAACGTTGAGCAGGGCCAGCATGAGCTGGATGTAGAAAGGGGTTCGGGCGTCTTCGTTGGCGTAGAAGACGCGGGACATCATGAAGTTGGCGCTCATGAACGGCGTGCTCAGCGCGAGGATCGTCAGCGTCTGGGCGAGCATGACGCCGTCCTGGGGCTTCCCGCCGGAGAAGAACATGCCCAGCGGTCCGGCGAGGGCAAAGAGGGCCAGCGCCCCGAAAACAGTGGCGACGGCCATGGTCCGCAGTCCGTGCGAAAGGGCTTCACGCAGTTCGGCTTTGTTGCCCGCCTGGGACGCGTGGGCCATCCGGTTGAACAGCACCGTGGCGAGCGACAGCGCAATGATCGAGTGCGGCAGCAGATACAGCTGGCTGGCGACTTCCAGGACCGCGTTACCGGGGAGGGTGGCAGCCGCCGGGTCTTGCGCGTGCTCCAGGCGGAGCCGCTCGGAGCCAGGAATCGTGGCGATCCTCATGACATAGAGGAAAGCGAGCTGCCCGACGGCGGCGGTCAGGAGGGTCCAGACGCTCAACTTCGCTGCCTGGCCGAGTCCCACGCCCCTCCAGCCGAAGCGGGGCCGGAGCCCGAGCCGCAGGCGGATCACCGGGACGAGGAGTATCGCCGTCTGCGCTAATACGCCGACGGTCGAGAATCCTGCGATCAGGAAGGTCTGGAAGGGCCCCCAATTGTCCAAGGTGTGGGGGTTGGTGTTGTTGGCGCCGAGGATCCAGATGAACATGCCCAGTCCGGCGATGGCCACAACATTGTTCAGGATCGGCGCCCACATGGCCGGGCCGAAGGCGCCGTTGGCATTGAGGACCTGGGTCAGGAGTGCATACAAACCGTAGAAGAATATCTGCGGCAGGCAATAGAACGCGAAGGTTACGGCCAGCGATTTCTGCTGGGGTGAATAGCCCTGCGTAGTGAGGTCGATGACCATGGGCGCGGCCAGCGTGACCAGCGCCGTCAGCGTCAACAGAACGAGTACGGCCAAGGTCAGGAGCCGGCTGATGTAGTCCGCGCCGCGGTCCGGGCCCTTGCTCGCTTTGATGATTTGCGGGACAAGCACGGCGTTGAAGACACCGCCCGCCACCAGGAGGAAGATCAGGTTGGGCAGGTTGTTGGCGTTGATGAAGGTGTCGTTGACCGTCGACCCCAGGCCCAGTGCGGCGCCAAGCATCCAGGTTTTGGCGAAGCCGAGGAACCGTGAAACGAGCGTCCCTGCGGCCATGACGGCGCTGGAACGGGTTTCTCCGGACTGGGTTGACTGGGTTGTTTTGGCGGCAGACATTGTCATTATCGTCCCATGAGCCGGGCTGCCTGGTGCGTCAAGCCTGTATAAAAGGCCGCGTTAGAGGTGTTCGGGAAGGACTTCCCGGGCAAGATCGGCGATGCGCCGCTCATTGGGAAAGGACAACTTACGGGCCAAATCCTGGAGTGGAACCCAAGCGGCATCGATGGCCTCTTGGTCGGGATCGTTCTCGATGGTCAGCTCCCCGCCCGTCGCCCGCAGGAGGAAATGGTGCACGGTTTTGTGCACCCGGTGCCCGCTCACGGTGAACCAGTAATCGATGCTGCCGAGAGGAGCGAGGACGTTGCCTTCGATCCCGGTCTCTTCAGCAATCTCGCGGACGGCTGCCTCTTCGTTGTTTTCCTTGCCCTCCGGATGCCCCTTCGGCAGGCACCACTCGAGCCGGCCACCCCTATTAAGGCGGGCGATGATCGCGACCCTCAGTTCGCCGTCGGACGTGTCCACTACGACGCCGCCGGCAGAGACTTCCTCTACCGTCGGAAGGGCAGCCTGAGCCGGGTGCGGGGCGGGCGCGACGTGGGCACCAATTGCCGACGGCAATGGTGCGTTCGTCCTCCTGCCAGGAGCACTCGGGATCGGGTTGGCCATGAAGTCCACTCTAACGACTCTTGCCCGTTGGTGATGACCGGGACATGGACTCGCGGTGACGCGCGGATGGCGTTCGGCCGTGATCCCGGTGTCATCGCTACGCAATCGCAGCGCAATGACAGGGATCCGGTGGGATGGCGCTGCGAAATCTGACAAGCTTAAGGAACTATGGCGCAAGTATTGGACAGTTCTTCAGTTAATTTCCAGATGGATCCAGTGGTCCTGGACCTCGGTCAGCGGTTCGTGGACGCTGGATTCGAACTGTCGCTGGTTGGCGGGCCGGTGCGGGACCTCTTCCTTGGCCGTGTCTCACCGGACCTGGATTTCACCACCGACGCCACTCCGGACCAGACCCTCTCCATCATCAAGAGGTGGGCAGACAATTTCTGGGAGATCGGCCGCGCCTTCGGAACGATCGGGATGAAGAAGTCCGGCTTCCAGATCGAGATCACCACGTACCGCGCCGAGGCCTACGATACCGATTCGCGTAAACCCGCGGTGGCTTTCGGCTCCTCGCTCCTGGACGACCTCCTACGCCGCGACTTCACCATCAACGCCATGGCCCTCCGGCTGCCCTCCCTGGAGCTCGTGGATCCGTTCGGCGGGGTCCGCGATCTCCATGCCTCGGTCCTCGCCACCCCGGGAGCACCGGAGGCGTCATTCTCCGACGATCCCCTGCGCATGATGCGCGCTGCCCGCTTCGCGGCACAGCTCGGCGTTGCGGTGCACGACGACGTCCGCCTCGCCATGTCCGGGATGGCCGAGCGGATCAAGATCATTTCCGCCGAACGGGTCCGCGAGGAGCTCGTCAAGCTCATTAACGGTGCGCACCCGCGCGCGGGCATCGACCTCCTCGTGGATACCGGACTGGCCGAATTCGTCCTCCCCGAGGTTTCCGCACTGCGCCTTGAAGCCGATGAGCACCACCGGCACAAGGACGTTTACCAGCACTCCCTGCAGGTCCTGGAGCAGGCCGCGTCGCTCGAGACCGGTCCAGACGGCCCGGTGCCGGGTCCTGACTTTGTGTTGCGCTTCGCCGCGCTAATGCACGACGTCGGCAAGCCGGCGACGCGCCGTTTCGAACCGGGCGGCGCGGTGAGCTTCCGCCACCACGACATGGTGGGCTCCAAGCTGACCGCAAAACGCATGAAGGCCCTGCGCTTCGACAACGACACCATAAAGGCCGTGGCGCGGCTTGTAGAGCTCCACATGCGTTTCTACGGCTACGGGGACGCGGGCTGGACCGATTCTGCCGTCCGCCGCTACGTCGCAGACGCCGGGCCTTTGTTGGAGCGACTGCACCGACTGACCCGGTCCGACGTCACCACACGTAACCAGCGCAAGGCGGAGCGGCTTTCCTTTGCCTACGATGACCTTGAGCAACGGATTGAGGTCTTGGCCGAACAGGAATCGCTCAATGCCATCCGGCCGGACCTGGACGGAGCGCAGATCATGGCTTTGCTGGGACTCAAGCCCGGACCCGTGGTCGGCCGCGCCTACAAGTTCCTGCTTGAGGAGCGCATGGAAAGCGGTCCATTGTCCCAGGAGGAGGCCGAGTCCAAGCTCCTGGCGTGGTGGTCAGGGCAACCCGAGTCCGCCGTCGAACTTTCATCGGAACCAGCCGTCGATGCCAAAACAGGCACCGCCGAACCAGAGGAGTCCTAAGTGAACCCTGCATCCAAGCCCTCCCGGCCTCAGCTCTGGATCATGCGTCACGGAGAGACCGAATGGTCCAAGAGTGGCCAATACACCGGTTTGACGGACCTTCCCTTGACAGTGGAAGGCGAGCAGCAGGCCGTGGAAGCCCGCAAGATCCTGGAAGGCATCGACTTCGACTTGGTCCTGACATCGCCGCTGCGCCGAGCCCGGCGCACCGCGGAGTTGGCGGGCTTCCCCGACGCCGTTCATGAACCGCTTGCCGTGGAGTGGAACTATGGCGACTACGAAGGCATCAGCTCGGACCTCATCCGCAAGGACAACCCTGACTACCTCATCTGGTTCGATGGAGTCCCGAATGGCGAGACGCTCGACTCCGTGGCGGCCCGTGCCGACAAGATCATTGCCCGCGTGCTGGAGTCCGGGATGGACAACGTCCTGATTGTCGCCCACGGCCATTTCTCCCGCATCCTTACGGCCCGCTGGCTTGAATTGGACGCCCGGGAAGGACGCCACTTTGTCCTGGGAACAGCCAAAGTTTGTACCTTGGGATGGGACAAGCGGACGCCGGCCATTCTTCGCTGGGGACTGTAAGAAGAATTAATTTCTAAATTGTTTGTAATTGGCTGGTCAACAGCGCGATTCATGGTGTAACTTTATTTTTGATCCCAGAGCGATCTGCCGGGATTGAGGCGTGCGCTATCCAGTCAGTCAGCTGGGCTAGTGCCAAAGCAGAAAAGGAGGTTGGGAAAATGATTACTTTGACTAGCGGATGGAAGATGACCGTTGCTGGCACCCCGGCCTTTGCTGCTCGACGCCGTTTTGCGGCCTAACTCCCCCTGATGTACTTCCTGCCCTGATTATTTGGGGCAGTTCAAGGTGCAATCAGGCTCCGAGTTTGGCCTGCCATTGAGCGGTATCACGCGATCGACGTGGTGCGCAGTTTCCTCATAGTTCGGAACCAGCTTCTTGTTGGGGACGGCTGCCCCTGGATACCACGTACCGGAGCTCCATGCTCCTGTACTGTCCACGGTCATTCGCGAAATCCGCTTAATCCACTCATTATTGCCCGGCATTCACATGCCTAATTCTGCCGCTTTTTTCTTCGAATTCAGGGGGCTTAATTGTCATGCCTAAATTCCGGCAATTCTCTTCAATGACGAAAGGAGGTGAACCCTTGGCCAAGCGCCTCAAGGACCTGATGGTCTTCAATGGCAAGCCCGTCGTCAAAGACAAGACCCTCTTCAACGGTCAACTGTTGGACCAACGCCGGGAAGACGTATACGTCGTCCTGCATCAAATGGGCATCATCCGCTGAGTGTCCCCCACAGTTGCAATTCAGGAGGGACTGATGGCACACATCGGACCGTTCGCCTCGGAAGCCCACGCGGCTATGCGTGGGCTTCCGCCTTTTAAAGGCTCAACGGGCGGCCGGGCCGGGTGCGGCCGGTTAAAAGCTCAACGGGCGGCCGGGCCGGGTGCGGCGGGCCCGGCCCTGGCGGGACTCGACGCCGTCGGGGGCGGCTGAAGGTAAGCTCGATTCCATGCAGGAGACGAAGCCGCACATCCAGCAAAGGCGTGCGCGCTTTGTGGTTCCCAGCCGTAGCGACTCCCTGCTGGGGAACTTCACCGAACTGATCGGAGGACCCCTCGGGCGGCGGTCCTCCCCTGGAGCCGTCTCCCCCGGATTCTTCACTGTTGAACGGGTCCTGATCATCCTCACGATCGTTGCCGCGCTCATGTCGATCCTGATCAAGGGCTATTGCCGCGTCAATGGCTGGCACACCCCCCAACAGTTTTACGCGACCTGTTACTCGGACTTCCCCGAACTTTTCAGCAGCCGGGGCCTTGCGGATGGCGTGTTTCCGCTCTTCGACCAGAAAACCCTCTTCGAGTACCCCGTGATCACGGGGCTTATAGCGGGTGTCACCGCATGGCTCGTACCAGGGCACGGTGCCAGCCCCGATCGGATCCTTGGCTACTTCGATGTCAACGCCACCCTCATTGCGGCCATGTGGATAGTGGTCGTTCTGGCCACCGCACGCATCAACCGACGCCGCCCGTGGGACGCTGCCATGGTGGCCCTGGCACCCGCGATCGTGCTGGCCGGATTAATCAATTGGGACATGTGGGCCGTGGCCATGCTCGCGGTTGGGATGTACTTCTTCGCGAAGGAACGCCCCGTCCTGGCCGGTCTGTTCATCGGCTTGGGAACAGCCACCAAGCTCTACCCGGTGCTCATACTGGGTGCAGTCTTCCTACTGGCGGTACGCAGCGGCCGGCTGCGGGTCCTCTTTGTGACAACCCTGTCAGCCGCGGTAGCGTGGCTCGCGGTCAACGCCCCGGTAGCCGCGGTGAACCCAGCCGGCTGGCGGTACTTTTTCGACTTCACCCAGGACCGCCCCGCCGGATACAGCTCGTTGTGGTTCGCCTATAACCTCGTTGCCGAACGCCTGCGGCTGTCCCAACTTGGTCCCGGAGCCATCAACGCCTTGGCGATGGACATGTTCCTCCTTGCGTGCGTTCTGATTGCAGGATTGGCCTTGACAGCGCCTCGGCGACCGCGGCTGGCCCAGTTGACGTTCTTGATAGTGGCAGCCTTCGTCCTGAGCAATAAGGTCTATTCGCCCCAATATGTCCTGTGGCTAGTGCCATTGCTGGCTTTGGCCAGACCCCGCTGGCTCGATTTCCTGGTCTGGCAGGCAGCCGAGGCGTTGCATTGGGCCGCCACGTGGATGTATCTCGGTCAGATCAGCAGCGGCGGGGCGGCGCAGAACAACATCGATATGCCGTACTACGTCATGGCCGTGATTCTACATATGGCCGTAACGGCATATTTGATGCTGAGGGTTGCGTGGGACATCTGGGAGCCCCACCTGGATCCCCTCCGAGTCCAGGGTGTGGATGACCCTCACGGCGGTGAGTTCAATGGTGCCGAGGATTGGTTCCGGGTGGACCTCAAGAGTCCAGCGTCATCGGTGTTGCCTTGGCGGCGGGTAGCTGCGTCCTCCGGCGCGTCCAAGTCGACTGGCGATGCCGCACAGCCTGAGCACGATTCATTGCCTTCCACGCGCGGCGAGGGTGAACGCGATGGCTGACGTCGCCGTCGTCGGCTCCGGACCGAACGGCTTGGCCGCCGCTGTGGTCATGGCTCGCGCGGGACTGGCTGTGCGGGTGTACGAGGCTGCCGAGACGATCGGTGGGGGAACACGGACGGCTGAACTGCTGGAACCGGGACATCTCTACGACGTCTGTTCCGCGGTCCACCCGATGGCGCTGGCTTCGCGCTTCTTCCGGGATTTTGAACTCGGGCGGCGCGTGGAGCTCCGTTTGCCGGACGTCCAATACGGAACTCCGCTCGACGGCGGCAGGGCGGCCCTCGCGTATCGCTCGCTGGAGCGGACCGCTTCTGAACTCGGGGCAGACGGAGCTGCGTTTACCCGCCTGATGGGGCCGTTGGTAGAGCGGCTGGGCGGGGTGTTGGACGTGACGCAGAATCAGCTGCTACGGATCCCGGCCAATCCGGTGGCGGCTTTACGACTCGGCCTGGCAACCTTGGAGCAGGGTTCGCCGTGGTGGAACCGGCGCTTCTCCGGGGATGCGGCGCCAGCGCTCTTGACTGGTGTCGCGGCGCATGCCGTGGCGCCGCTTCCTTCGCTCGCCGCTGCGGGGGCGGGACTCCTTCTGGGTGCGCTGGCTCACGCCGGCGGGTGGCCGATTCCGATTGGTGGCTCGGCGGCGATCGCCGATTCCATGGTCCGGGATATCGAGGCCCACGGTGGAGTGGTAGAGACCGGTGCGCAGATCGATTCCTTGGAAGAGCTGCGTCCGGCGAAGGCGATCCTGCTCGACGTCGCTCCCCCGGGACTGTTGCGTATGGCGGGTACAGCGCTTCCCGGGCGCTACAGGCGGTCGATGGAAACATTCCGCTTCGGGAATGCAGCATGCAAGGTTGATTTCATCCTGTCGGGGCCGGTGCCCTGGTCGGCTCCAGGGCTGGCCGCCGCCGGAACGGTTCACGTCGGTGGCACTCGTGCCGCGATGGCCGAGGCCGAGAACCTGGTAGCCTCTGGCCGGCATCCCGCGAAGCCGTACGTCCTGGTGGCCCAGCCATCCATCGTGGATCCCGGGCGCGCTCCCGCTGGGCGGCGCATCCTCTGGTCCTATTGCCACGTGCCCAAGGGATCGACCGTTGACATGGCCGAGGCGGTCATGTCGCGGATCGAGGAATTCGCGCCGGGTTTTCGCGACGTGGTGGTTGGCTGGAAGACGACGACGGCGGCAGGCTTGGCCGATTACAACGAGAACTATCTGGGCGGCGATTTCAGTGCGGGGATCATGGACATTCGAGGGCTCGTGCAGCGTCCCGTGTTCTCCCCGGTCCCGTGGCGGACCCCTTTGCCCGGAGTGTACTTGTGCTCCTCGTCCACGCCCCCTGGGCCCGGAGTGACAGGAATGCCCGGGTACCACGCCGCTAAACATGCCTTGAAGGACATGTTCGGCCTGCAGATACCCGGGCTTGGCTTAGGCGCGTAACCACCCCCCGACGCTCGCTCACCTATGCCGTCGAAATCCGGGACGCTCGCTCACCTATGCCGGAAAGATCCCAAACGCTCGCTCACCTATGAGCCCAATCGACGGATCGCTCCTGCAGATAATCTGCAGGAGCGAGCGGTGTTTTTCCCTTATATGTGAGCGGCGTTGGCAAATGGGCCGTCAGATGTGAGCGGGCGTTGGGTTAGTTGGCTGCTGTGAAGCGGGCGCGGCGGTGGGCCGGAGTTTCGATCTCATCCAGCATGGCTACGGCGTAGTCCTGCGTGGAGATGGTGTTGCCGGCTGGGGAATCCTTGGCAGTGGAGTACTTTCCTGTGCGCTCACCTGGCTGGATGACGGGCGCGGGTGCGAGTACGGTCCAGTCCAAGCTCTCGGGAGCTTCCTTGACGGCGGCGAAAGCTGCGGCCGCGGTGGTGGCCTCGGCCTTGTAGGCCCCAGGGAAGTCGGGCGAATCGAGGAGCCGAACGCCGTCAATCTCCAGCGTGCCTGCGCCGCCGACGATCATGAGGCGCGTGCCTTCTGCGTTGCTGTAGGCGGTGTCCATTGCCGCGAGCCACTCTCCGTGGTCGCCGCCGGTGCGGCTCGGGCCGGTGGCGAGGATGACGGCGTCGTGCTCTTTGGCGATCTCCGCGAAGCTCTGGCCATCAGCGAGATCGGCAGCGAGGGCCTTCGCTCCGGCAACCTCTGAGCCCTTGCGGGAGATGGCAGTGACTTCGTGGCCGCGGGTGAGGGATTCGTTGACGATCTGGCTTCCGACCATGCCTGTTGCGCCGTAAACTGCGATTTTCATGACTCTCCTTGGGTTGCTATCCTTGCAATACGAAAAACAGTATCTAATTGATACTGATAGCTTCAAAGGAACTTAGTTACCTCATGGATACCAATGATCTGCCAGCAAACGTCCTCGACCCTGATTGCCCGTCCCGAGTGATCTTTCAGCGCATCGGAGACAAATGGGCCTCGTTGGTGGTCCAGGTCCTCGCGGACGGCCCCATCCGTTTCTCCGAGCTTCGCAAGATGGTCCACGTGGTGACGCCCAAAGTGCTGACCCAGACCCTTCGCACCTTGGAGCGCGATGGTCTCATCACCCGGACTGTCCACGCGCAAGTGCCCCCGCGTGTTGACTATGAACTGACCGAACTTGGAGCATCCCTATTGGAACCATTGACACTCTTGCGCCTTTGGGCCGAGGACCACGTGCCCAGCATTCTCAAGGCTCGCGACGCTTATGACGATGCCCAGGACGAGGCTGTCATCGGGGGCTGACCCTTCGTTTCTTGCCCAACTGACTCGCAGTTGTTGTCGTTTTGAGGCCTCATAACGACAACAACTGCGAGTCAGTTGGGTGCTCCGACGGGGACGCCCACACCGAGGCGCCCGTCCCGCATGGTTGCGACCGAATCGGTGAGCGGCAGGAATTCGGTGTCGTGCGTGACCATGACGGTGGCCGTCGCGAACTCGTCCGTG
The DNA here is from genome assembly GCF_056397865.1 of Arthrobacter sp. 05L417. Classification (NCBI taxonomy): domain Bacteria; kingdom Bacillati; phylum Actinomycetota; class Actinomycetes; order Micrococcales; family Micrococcaceae; genus Arthrobacter; species Arthrobacter sp. 05L417. Next base: position 86,539 of record NZ_JBFTOG010000005.1, on the reverse strand, counting down.
ACCTGGCGCAGCAGCCGCACGATCGATTCACTGCGCTCGTGATCCAAGGCTGCCGTCGGCTCGTCGACAAGCAGCACTCGGGGCTGGCCCATGAGCGCCCTCGCGATGTTCACGCGCTGCCGCTGGCCTCCTGAGAGCTGGTGCGGCCGCTTGTTGAGAGAACTCCCAAGCCCGACGACGTCGAGCAGTTCCGTAGCGCGCTTGCGTGCCGCTTTGGCCGGCTTCCCCCGGAAATGGTCGCCGATGATCAACTGCTCGACGGCGGTCAGCGAAGGAAGCAGATTGGGTTGCTGGAAGATGATGCCCACCTTCTCCCGGCGCAGGGAAGTGAGTTCGGTGTCCTTGAGTCCTGTGGCATCCGTGCCGTCGATGATAACGAGCCCTGAACCCGGCCGGACCAATGTCGCCGCGACTGCCAGGAGCGAGGACTTCCCGGAGCCGGACGGGCCCACGAGGGAAAAGAATTCGCCGGCGTCCACGCTGAGATTTACGCAGTCCAGGGCCTTGAGGGTGGAATCGCCGTCCGGATACTCCAGGGTGACGTTCACGAGGTTGAGTACGGGGTTCATTGATATGCCTTTCGTGGAATATTTGGGGGTGGATTGGCCTAGTTGCCGCCGAGGGCAATGAGTGGATCCACTCTGGTGATGCTGCGTACCGCCAGCGCCGCACCGCCAAGCCCAAGGACCACGATCCCGGCAATCGGGACGAGCGTAGTCAGCGGAGTCACGAGGAACGGGGCCGCCTTGGCAGCAAAGAAGCCGCCCAGCACGCCCAGGCCGCCACCGAGTCCCGCGCCGGCGAGCAAGACGATTCCCGCCTGGACCAGGGCGTCCCGCACCACGTAGCCGGACGAGGCACCCATGGCCTTAAGCACCGCGATGTCGCGGGTGCGCTGAACAGTCCAGACGGTCAGGAATGCCACGATGACAAGGGCCGAGATGCCGTAGAGGAAAGCCTGCATCAGCATGAGGGAGCCGTTTTCGCTCTTGTAGGAGCCGAGGGCCTGGAACGAACCATTCGGAGTGGCGCTGACAGTGCCGGCCGCCGCATTGGCGGCGTCGAGGTCCACGGTGGCTCCGGCGTCGTACGTCACGGCAAGGATCGTCCCAATCGATTCCCCTGCAGGAATATGCGCAAGCTTCTGCCACGTAGCCCGGGAGGTCCAGACGACTGCGGTGTGCGAATACCACTCATCCTGGGTGATGGCGGAAACCGTCAGTTCGGTACCGCCCACCGTCACCCGGCTCCCGGTACTCAGAGAGAGTTCCTTCGCCAAGGACTCCCCGACCACCGCGTCACCCTCCTTGACCGCTACTGGCGAGATGCCGCCGTCGGCCCCGAAGACTGCGACGTTGGCAGTGCCGGCAGCATTATTGGAGGAATCGAGGGACTGAAACCGCGTCTGGCTGATACCAACGGCTTCGGCAGAAGCAACCCCCGGCCGGTTCCGCCAAGCTTCCAGCTGTTGGTTCGAGACTTCCGATTCCGTATAGGAGGCCCTCGCCTCGCCCCCGGCCGGCGCACCGAAGGCGATTTGCTGCGCCGGAAGGGCTGCAATGGCCGACGTCGACTGGTTGCCGAGGCCCGCCGTCAGCCCGGAGAGCATGACGAGGAGGAGTGTGATGAGGGCGACGACGCTTCCCATGAGGGCGAAGCGGCCCTTGGCGAAGCGGATGTCGCGCACGGCGAGAAACATGGAATTCCTTTGGTTCGGAGGCGATCTTCTGGTCTTGTTTCAACTCTCCGGGCAGGGGACGCGTGAAGCATCGGGAAGTGGATGGACCCATCCGATCGCCTTGGTTGACCCGCGGATCAACCGTTCGGTTGATTGGGCACGAATACGGCGGAACCGGGCCAAAAGTGTCGGAGGGCGAGGCTACGCTGGAAGGCATGCAGGGAGACGATTCGCCGCGAGCCACCGCGCAGCCCAGCGTTACGGCGCAGCCCAAAGAGACGGCGCAGCCCGGAGAGCCGGCGCAGCCCAGTGGCTCCGCGGTGATTTTGCGTGTCCTGCGCGTCAGCCTGCACGTCGGTTTTGCGGTGCTTCTCTTGGTGGCAGTCGTCAGGCTTGCGGTCGCGGGCCTTTCGGCATTCGCCACTTGGGCAGGCCTCGGTCTTGCCCTGCTATTGGCTGCCGTCTACCTCTTGGGGACGGTTCTAGAAAAGAGACACGCCGGCAATTCCGAGCGTTTCGATCCGAAGCCATATGCGCGCTGGTGGCTCGCCGTCGTTGGTTTCCTGTGGCTGCTGCTCATGCTGATCACTCCGGACTTCGCTTGGATAGCTTTCCCGTTGTTCTTCGTGCAATTGCATATCTTGCCGCGGCGCTTCGCACTGCCCGCGATAGCTGCAAGCACCGCACTCCTGATCGCGGCCATGTGGTTCCATAACCGTGGTGCCGGGGCGGATGCCTTGCAACTTGCCATGGTCCTCGGGCCTGTTTTCGGGGCCGCGTTCGCTGTTGTCACCGGCCTGGCGTATCGGGCGCTTTACGTGGAGGCAGAGAACCAACGCCTCGCCGCCGAGGAATTGCGCCGCACCCGGGCCGAGCTGGCACGTAGCCAGCACGACGCCGGCGTGCTGGCTGAGCGCGAAAGGCTCGCCCGCGAAATCCACGACACCCTGGCGCAGGGATTTTCGAGCATCGTCCTGATGGGGCGCTCGGCGGAGAAAGCCCTCGACGTCGGTGACCACGCCGCTGCCCGCGACCGACTCAGGACAGTCCGGGAGACAGCAGCCAGCAACCTGGCGGAGGCCCGCAATTTTGTCCGGGGACTCGGGTCCCCGGAACTGGTCGAATCCTCCTTGGCGGACACTCTGCGGCGTCTCTGCACCAAGACCGAGGCCGAGGCCGCCGCACGCGGAGCCACGTTGCGCTGCCGCTTCGAGCTCCAGGGCACTCCGGTGCCGCTGCCCAACCCTTACCAGACCACCTTGTTGCGCGCGGCTCAGTCTTCCCTAGCGAACGTGTGGGCGCATGCCCAGGCGAGGACCGCCGTCGTCACTCTCTCCTTCCTGGACGCCGAGGTGACCATGGACGTGTTCGACGACGGTGCGGGCTTCGACCCCGCAGCGGCCGCCGCCGCGGCAGCCCGCGGTGACGGAACCGGCGTCGGGCTCAAGAGCCTGCGCGAACGGCTCGCCGCGCTGAATGGAACGCTCGAGGTCGAGTCGGCTCCCGGCGAGGGGACTGTGGTGGCAATCCGGCTTCCGCTGGTTGCTGGCAGCGCAGCTCTGGAGGCGTCCCCATGACCAACATCAGGGTTTTGCTGGTTGACGATCATCCCGTGGTCCGAGCGGGGCTCCGCGCCATGCTTGCAGACTTCGAGGGAGTCCAAGTGGTGGCGGAGGCGGCCGACGGCGGAGCCGCGTTGGCGGAACTGTCGAAGCTCCACACCCTCGGCGAACCCGTGGACGTGGTTCTCATGGACTTGCAAATGGGCTCGGGAATGGACGGCGTCACCGCCACAGGCAAGATCAAAGCCGGTGAAGCCGGAACTCCCCCACCGCCGGTCCTGATCCTGACCACGTACGACAACGACGCCGATATCCTCGCCGCAGTGGAAGCCGGTGCCAGCGGATACATGCTCAAAGACGCGCCACCCGAGCAAATCCGGCAGGCCGTGGTATCTGCTGCAGCGGGTCAGACGGCCCTGGCTCCCGAGGTTGCCGCGCGGCTCATGGGCAGGATCCGCAATCCTGTGCATGCCCTGAGTGCGCGCGAAGTCCAACTCGTGGAGCTCCTGGCCACCGGCATGAGCAACCGTGCGATGGCGAGGGAACTCTTCATCTCCGAGGCCACGGTCAAGACCCATTTGGTGCATATCTACAGCAAGCTGGGCGTCGACAACCGGACGGCGGCCATCGCGGTGGCGACTCAACGCAGGATCATCCGCAGCCAGTAGGGTCGGCGCGCAGCTCTTGAGCATCACAAAAGCGCAACGTGCTGTGATTTGGATCATTCCTGTCGGCCCAAGAAGGCATAATGGCGCAAATGGGGAAAACTAAAAACATTGTCCTGGGGCTTGCCGCCCTGATGATTGCTGGGTCGCTGACCGCTTGTGATGACGGCCGCTCCGGGGCGGAAGGCGCTGCCAAGCAGCTCGCGTCGTCCCTGGCAGCGCTCGACGTCGGATCGCTCGCCGTTGACGGCAAAGACGCCGCAGCGGCAAACGAGCAGCTCAAGGCGGTGTTTGCGGCCCTCGATCCGGCCAAGCCTTCCGTTGAAAGCGGTGCGGTGAAGCTCGACGGCGACAAAGCGTCGGTCCCGCTCAACTTCACGTGGAAGATCGGAACTGCGGAGTGGAAGTACACCTCCCAGGCCGCACTGAAGAAATCAGGCGACAAATGGGCCGTCCAATGGACTACAACACTCTTGGAGCCGGACTTGAAGGACGGCGAAGTCCTGGACAAGACCGTCACTGCGCCAACCAGGGCCGAGATCCTCGGCGCAGGGGACTCGAAATTGGTCAGCTACCGTCCTGTGGTTTACGTCGGCATCGACAAGACTACGATCGGAGCCGCGGATCCCGCTGCTTCAGCGGCGAAGCTGGCGCAACTGGTCGGCGTGGATGAAGCGGCGTATGTGAAACAAGTCCAGGCGTCCGGCCCGCAGGCTTTCGTCAGCGCCATCACCCTGCGTCAGGACGGCCGGACGATCACGGACCAGCAGATTGCTGCTATTCCAGGTGCCCGTGGCATTCCCGATTCACTGCCTTTGGCACCGACACGCACCTTCGCCCGTGCTGTGCTGGGTACCGTCGCTGAGGCAAGCGCCGAACAGATCCAAAAGGCAGGGGGTGCCTTCAAAGCGGGAGACGTCGTCGGGACCGGGGGCCTGGAGGATCAATACGACGCCCAGCTTCGTGGCCAGGATGGGGTCTCCATCAAGGCCCGTCCGCAAGGCATGACCGACGACCAGATCAAGGCCGCGAAGCCCGACCCACGCCGGGTGCTTTTTGCCGTCGACGCCAAGCCTGGCGATCCGCTGAAGACAACCCTGGATCCGCGCCTGCAGCAACTCGCCGAAGACACCTTGGCCGGCGTTGGCCCGGCTTCGGCAATTGTCGCGCTCCGCCCCTCCACCGGCGCCGTCCTCGCAGCGGCTTCCGGCCCCGGAAGCAACGGCTACAACACGGCAATGCTCGGCCAGTACGCGCCGGGCTCCACGTTCAAGATCGTCGATTCCCTCGCCTTGATCCGCAATGGAATGACGCCCGATTCCAAGGTTGAGTGCACACCAACAATTACCGTGGATGGCCGGACTTTCAAGAACGCCGAAGGTTATCCAGAGTCGTCGCTCGGCTCTGTCGCTCTGCGGGACGCTTTTGCGCATTCGTGCAACACGGCCTTCATCAGTTCCCGGGACAAGGTAAGCCAAGCTCAGCTTGAGTCGGCGGCAACCTCATTGGGAGTGGCAGTCCAAGCCCCGAAGCTGGGGGCCGAGGCTTTCTTGGGCTCAGTACCGGGAAATGCAGACGGCACCGAGCACGCAGCTTCGATGATTGGCCAGGGCAAAGTGCTGCTTTCCCCGCTGGCCGCAGCGATTATGGCCGCCTCGGTGGCCCATGGCGCTCCGGTGTCGCCGCAACTCGTCCTGAACCCCGGCTCAGTCTCAGCGGGTGCCACGACGACGGCGTCCGGGCCGCCGTCGTCGTCGGCCTTGCCCTCCGCGCCGGCGTCCGACAAGCCGGTCACCCCGGCGGAGGCAGCCGCGCTCGGTGACATGATGAGGGCCGTGGTGACCTCCGGCCACGCCGGTTTCCTCGCGTCGGTGCCCGGGGCGCCCGTCGGTGCGAAGACCGGGACGGCCGAATTCGGAAACGAGAACCCGCCCAAGACACACGCCTGGATCGTCGCAGTGCATGGAGACCTGGCAGTGGCAGTATTCGTGGAAGACGGTGGCCTCGGTGCGACGACCAGCGGCCCGCTGCTCAAGTCGTTCCTGACCGCGGCCGGCTGACGCCAGGGAACTACAGCTTTAGGGAACCAGTCCGTCGGCGATGTCCAGCACGTCGTCCAGGATTGCCAGGCCGGCCTCGAGGTCGTCAACGCTGATGTTGCACGGCGGGACTACGTGGATGCGGTTGAAGTTGGCGAAGGGGATGAGTCCGCGGGACTTGCAGGCGGCCACGAGTTGGTTCATTTCCGGGCTTGAGGAGCCATAGGCGGCCAGGGGTTCCCGGGTTTCACGGTCGCGGACCAACTCGAGTGCCCAGAAGACGCCCTTGCCGCGGACCTCGCCCACGGACTTGTGCCGTGCGGCGAAACCGGCAAGGGCAGGCCCGATCACCGTCCCGCCCAACAGGTCAGCGTGTTCCACTATGCCCTCGCGTTCCATGGCGTTGATGGTGGCGACGGCTGCGGCTGTGGCCAAGGGGTGGCCGGAGTAGGTCAGGCCGCCGGGGTACACGCGCTTGCCGAACGTCGCCGCGATCTCCGGGCTGATCGCCACTCCGCCCAGCGGCACGTACCCGGAATTCACCCCCTTGGCGAAGGTCAGCAGGTCCGGGACGACGTTGAAATGCTCGACGGCGAACCACTTGCCCGTGCGGCCGAAGCCGGCCATGACCTCGTCGGCGATGAACACGATGCCGTACTTGGTGCAGAGCGCCCGGACGCCCTGCATGTATCCGGCCGGGGGCACGTAGATTCCTGCCGTTCCAGGTATCGATTCCAGGATCAGTGCCGCGATGGTGGATGGGCCCTCGAATTCGATGAGCTGCTCGAGGTGCTCCAAGGCGCGCTGGCTCTCTTCCTCTTCCGTGGTGGAGTGGAAGACGGTGCGGTAGAGATAGGGCGGGAAGAAGTGGATGGTGCCGGTGGAGCCGTTGTCGTTGGGCCAGCGGCGGGGGTCGCCCGTGATGTTGATGGCGAGTTGGGTGCCGCCGTGGTAGGAGCGGTAGGCGGAAAGGACCTTCTGTCTGCCGGTGTGCAGCCGGGCCATGCGGACGGCGTGCTCATTGGCGTCTGCCCCGCCGTTGGTGAAGAAGATCTTGTTGAGCTCGCCCGGGGTCCGTTCGGCGATGAGGCGGGCTGCTTCGGAGCGGGCCTCGTTGACGTAGCTGGGTGCGATGGTGCATAGCTTCGCTGCCTGGGCTGCGATGGCGGCGACGACCGCGGGGTGCTGGTGTCCGATGTTCGTGTTGACCAGCTGGGAAGAGAAGTCGAGGTACTTGTTGCCCTCGCCGTCCCACACGTGCGATCCCTCGGCGGCCGAGATGACCATGGGGTCCAGCAGATCCTGGGCGGACCACGAGTGGAACACGTGCATGCGGTCCAGCTCGTAGGCGCGGCGTGCGGAGTCGATGTCGCTTTGAAGGGGCGTATCTACTGTCGAGGTCATGATTGATTCCGTTCCTGGAGGAGGCAGTCTGGTCAGTTGTTCTGCGGGAATCCGAGGTTGATGCCGCCGTGGCTGGGGTCAAGCCAGCGGGTGGTGACGGCCTTGCCGCGGGTGAAGAAGCCGACCCCCTCCGTGCCGTGCGCGTGGGTGTCTCCGAACAGGGAGTTCTTCCAGCCGCCGAAGGAGTAATAGGCCATCGGGACAGGCACGGGCACGTTGATGCCCACCATGCCCACCTCCACTTCGTTCTCGAAGCGGCGGGCCGCACCGCCGTCGTTCGTGAAGATCGCCGTTCCGTTGCCGTAGGGGTTGGCGTTGATCGTGGCGAGGGCCTCGTCGTAGCTGTCCACGCGGACCACTGAGAGCACCGGGCCGAAGATCTCGTCGCGATAGATGGACATGTCCGTCGTGACGTTGTCGAACAAGGTGGGGCCGACGAAGAAGCCGTCGCCTTCGGCGTCGGGCATGACCGAGCGGCCGTCGACGACGAGCGTGGCACCCGCCGCTTCGCCGGCGTCCACGTAGCCGGCCACCTTGTCCCGGTGCACGGCGGTGACGAGCGGGCCCATGTCGCAGCCGCGCAGGCCGTCGCCGGTGCGCAAGGTGCGGGCGCGGCTGGCGATCTTGGCTACCAGTTCATCGGCGATGTCCCCGACGGCAAGCAGCGCCGAAATGGCCATGCAGCGTTCGCCCGCAGAACCGAACCCGGCGTTAATAGCGGCGTCGGCGGCGAGGTCGAGATCGGCGTCGGGCAGGACGATCATGTGGTTCTTCGCCCCGCCCAGTGCCTGCACGCGCTTGCCGTTCGCGGTAGCGGTCTCGTAGACGTACTTGGCGATCGGGGTGGAACCCACGAAGGAGACGGCCTTCACGTCCGGGTGGGTGAGCAGTGAGTCCACGGCCACCTTGTCGCCGTGCAATACGTTGAAGACGCCGTCCGGCAGTCCGGCTTCCTTCCACAGTTCGGCCATCCACACGGCGGCCGTGGGGACCTTTTCGCTCGGCTTGATGATCACCGTGTTTCCGGCGGCGATGGCGATGGGGAAGAACCACATGGGCACCATGGCCGGGAAATTGAAGGGACTGATGACCGCCACGGGACCGAGGGCCTGGCGGATGGAATGGATGTCCACCTTGGTGGACGCGTTCTCCGTGTAGCTGCCCTTGAGCAGGTGCGGGATGCCGCAAGCGAACTCCACCACTTCCTGCCCGCGCGTGACCTCGCCCAGGGCGTCGTCCAGGACCTTGCCGTGCTCTGAGGTGATGATCGCGGCGAGTTCTTTCTTGCGGGAGTTCAGCAGCTCGCGGAAGGAGAACAGGATCTGGGTTCGCCGGGCGAGGGACGTATCGCGCCATGCCGGGAAGGCGGCCTTGGCGGCGGCGACGGCGGCGTTGCCGTCTTCCACGCTCGCCAAAGCCACCCGTGCCGTGACTTTGCCCGTAGCGGGGTTGCTCACGGGGGCGGTGCGCTCCCCGGCCGGGACGTAGCTGCCGTTGATCCAGTGCTCGATCGTGTTCAAGGGTTCTCCTGGGCGTTGTTGCTGAACGAGGTGCTCGCTTCTGCGTTGAGACCAGTTTGTCCGCACCACGTCGCTCCCATAAGAGACGATGTGTAAAGAAATTCCACGTGAGGATTACACTTTGTAAATGCTGCCCTCCCTTCGCGTGATCCTTGACCTTCCCGTCGTGCGCGGCGCCAACCCGGAGGTCCTGGGCGGAGCCGACAGGCTGGACGAGCCTGTGCGCTGGGTTCACGTCAGCGAGATCCTGGACCTGACAGGCCTGCTTTCCGGCGGCGAACTGGTGCTGACCACCGGCCTGGAGCTTGACAAGGAACCCGGCCGCGCGGCGTCGTACATCCGCTCGCTGGAGCACGCCGGAGCGGCGGGCCTGGTCGTGGAACTCACCGCACCCCGCGAGCGTACGACGGCGGCACTGCGGTCCGCTGCCCGCTCGGCTTCGATGCCGGTGGTGATCGTCCGGCGTCGCGTGCGCTTCGTGGAAGTCACGGAGATCGTTCACCGGTTGATCGTTGCCGAGCAGCTCGAACGGGTGGAGCGTGCGCGCGACGTCCATGAGGCATTCACCGTGTTGAGCCTTGAGAGCGCCGGAACGCAGCAAGTAGTGGAAACGGCGGCCGCGATGATCGGTGCGCCGGTGGTGCTGGAGGACCTGCAACATCTCGTCCTTGCCTATTCCGCACGCCACCTGGCAACCACGGAACTGCTGGACGACTGGGAGCGGAGATCACGGACCACCCCTTCGCCGGCGCAGGCCCATGGTTCGGCAAAGCAGCGGGTCGGCGCAGAGGGATGGCTGCAGGTCCCGGTCGGTGTGCGTCAGCAGCTCTGGGGACGCTTGGTGGTTCCGGTGCCCCAGCGCGCCGGAGGTGACGACGACATGGCGGTCATGGTCCTTGAGCGGGCCGCGCAAACCCTCGCCATCAACCGCCTTGCCGAACGGGACCAGCGCGAACTTACCCAACAGGCACAGTCCGGCCTGCTCAACGCGCTTCGCCAGCCGCGCGGACTGAGCGAGGCAGAAGCCCTCGCACGCGCCGGCGCGCTGGGCTTGAAACGATCGCCGTACTACCTTCCCGTGGTGTTCCGGACGGAGCTTCCCGCCGCGGCCCCCTTTCCCGGCGACCCCTTGGCAAGTCAGCAAGAGGAACGCGTCTTGCTGGAAACGCTGGCCAGGGCACTGAAATCCACGGCCAGCAGCGGATTGACGGCCAGCATCCACTCAGGCTCGGTGGGAATGATCCTTGCCCTCCCGGCACGGCAGCTCGAGGAAACCGCGCTGCAGCGCCTGGCCGGCGCACTGCACGCCCACGGCGGCGACTTCGCCCCGCACTGGACCATCGGCGTCGGGCGCTGCCGCTCCTCGCTTCTGGAAGCGGCGGCCGGAATCGACGAGGCCGCGCACGTTGCCGAAACGGCGGCCACCCTCCGCGAGCCAGGCAAACCGTACTACCGCGCCACGGACATCCGGCTCCGCGGCCTCCTGGCCCTGATCCGCAGTGATCCCCGGGTCCAGCAGTTCGTGGAATCCGAGCTCGCGGCCGTGCTGCAGGCCGAAGCCGAAGGCAGGCCCGGTTACCTGGAGCTGCTCGGCCGGTATCTGGAATCCGGAGGCAACAAGGCCGCCATGGCACGCGGCGGATACCTGAGCCGCCCGACCCTGTACGCCCGTCTGGCCAAGCTGGAGGATCTCCTGGCGGTGGATCTGGAGGACGCGGAATCACGGACCTCGCTGCACGTGGCACTCATGCTGCACCGGCTGCGCGGGTAGTAGAGGCTCGCTCACTTTGGGCGCCTTGACGCGATATGTGAGCGAGCGTCGCCGGAAAAGGGGATATATGTGAGCGAGGATCGGAGGGCGAGGGGCGCCTCTGGACACGATTTCCCCACGGGTGCACACTTAATTCAACGCTTGTTGAATTAGTCGCAACAATGAACTTCAACTCCGGGAGTGGCCATGAACCAGCCTGAAGGCACCACATGTGTCATCGCGGGCGGGGGACCCGCCGGGGTGATGCTCGGACTCCTTCTGGCCCGGGCCGGCGTCGAGGTCACCGTCCTCGAAAAGCATGCCGATTTCCTGCGCGATTTCCGCGGCGACACCGTGCACGCCTCCACCATCCGACTCCTGGATGAGCTTGGGCTGGGCGAAGGATTCCGGGCCTTGCCGCAAAGCAAGCTCGGCAATTTCAAACTCCCCACGGGCGGCAAGGAAGTGACCCTGGCCGACTTCGACCGCCTCAAGCCACCCTACGATTACGTAGCCATGGTTCCGCAGTGGGACCTCCTGAATTTCCTGGTGGACGCCGCGCAGCAAGAGCCGCAGTTCACGCTCCGGATGAACACTGAGGCCACGGATCTGCTGTACGACGACGGCGGGAAGGTCGCCGGCGTGGCGTACCGCACCCGGGACGCGGCGTCCGGCGTCGAAACCGGAACAGGGGAGCTTCGCGCGACGTTGACGGTGGCATGCGACGGCCGCAGCTCGGTGCTCCGGCAGAAGGCAGGACTGGTCCCCCGCGAGTTCCCCGTGCCCTTCGACACCTGGTGGTTCAGGCTCTCCCGGCACGCGGACGAGCAGGAACAGTTGGCCTCGATCATGCCCCGCTTCTCCGGCTCCGATGTGCTCCTCAGCCTGACCCGCAAGGACTTTTACCAGATCGCCTACCTCGCGGAGAAGGGCAAGGACCCGCAATTGCGCGCCGAAGGCGTGGAAAGCTTCCGTGCACGCGTGGCCCGCATCCGCCCGGATCTGGCAGACCGCGTAGACGAAATCAGATCCATGGACGATCTCCATTTGCTCGATGTGAAGCTCAACCGGATCAAGCCATGGCACAAACCTGGTCTCCTCCTCATCGGAGATGCCGCACACGCCATGTCTCCAGCAGGCGGTGTGGGGATCAACCTCGCCATCCAGGACGCCGTCGCCGCGGCCCAGCGCATCGCCCGCCCATTGCTTCAAGGCACCCTTGGCGAGGCAGATCTCGCTTCGGTGCAGAAGCGGCGCTGGTTCCCCACCGTGGTGATCCAGAATGCACAGCTTCTCATCCAGAAAGCGGTCTTCGGCCCCGCAGTGAAAGGCCAGTTGATGGGCCCGCCGAGTCCGGTGGTCTTTGTCGCGCTCCACGTTCCCTGGTTCCGGAAACTTCCAGCCCTCATGATCGCCTTCGGCCCGCGGCCGGAGCACGCCCCGGACTTCGCGCGCCGGAAGGCCGCTGTGAACCGGAAGCCGGTGTGAACAGGGGGCGCCGCCCGGGACAAGTGAGCAGCCGGGACGCGGTTCTCCGGGCGGCCCGCGAACAGTTCAGCCGCAAAGGATATGACGCCGCAACGGTCCGGGCCATCGCGGCCGAGGCCGGCGTGGATCCGTCCATGATCAACCATCATTTCGGCACCAAGGAGCAGCTGTTCATGGCTGCGCTCGAATCACCCGTGGATCCCAAGGATCACATATCGGCTGTCCTGGGCGGGCCACGGGAAGGCGCCGGGGAGCGGCTGGTGACGCGCTTCCTCGCCGTATGGGACTCGCCGGCGGGGGCAGCCGGCGTCGCCGTCTTGCGGACGGCGATGCAGCATGAATGGAGTGCCGCGCTGGTCCGCGAGTTCATTCTCAACCGGGCTATCAAACCGCTTCTCGCTGGCCTTGGGGTGCCCGCCGAGGAGGCATCCTGGCGCGGAAACCTGGTGGCGTCGCAGCTTTCGGGGCTCATTCTGACCCGCTACCTGATCAAACTGGAGCCGATCGCCTCGGCGCCGCACGCCGTCGTCGTCCAAGCGCTGGGGCCGACAATCCAGCGCTATCTCACTGGCGCCGTTGGCGCGGACCACCTGGGCGGCGAAGGAGAGCTACGCAGGCCGTGGGAAGATTGAACGTGTGGCCCATATTGACGTTTCAGGCATCGACTACTTCCTCTCCGACGGCACCCAGCTGCTCAACGGTGTGACCTTCAAGGTCCCGGACGGTAGCAAAACAGCCCTGATCGGGCCCAATGGAACGGGAAAGACCACCCTGTTCAAGATCATCGCCGGCGACCTTACGCCTGACGAGGGAGTAGTGGGTCGTTCCGGCACCATGGGCATCATGCGCCAATTCGTCGGCCAGGTCCGCGATGAATCCACCGTGCGTGACCTGCTCGTTTCAGCCGCGCCGCCGGCCCTCGCCGCGGCCGCCAAGGCGGTTGAGGACGCCGAGCTCGCCATGATGGAGCACGACGACGAACCCACCCAAATGCGGTACGCCCAAGCGATCGTGGACTGGGGAGACGCGGGAGGGTACGACGTAGAGACCGTCTGGGACGAGGTCTGCATGGCCGCGCTCGGCATCCCCTTTGACCGCGCGCAGCACCGTCCGGCGTCGAGCCTTTCGGGTGGCGAGCAAAAACGGTTGGTGCTTGAAGCGCTCTTCTCCGGACCGGATCAGCTGCTGCTCCTCGATGAGCCGGACAACTACCTGGATGTTCCCGGCAAGCGTTGGCTCGAAAGCAAGCTCAACGAATCCAAGAAAACCGTCTTCTTCATCAGCCACGACCGCGAGCTGCTCAACAACGCGGCGGGCCGCATCGTGACCCTGGAACCCGGCATCAACGGTGCCGGCGCCTGGGTGCACGGCGGCGGCTTCGGCACCTATGTGGACGCGCGGATCGACCGCAACGCGCGATTCGAGGAACTGCGCAAGCGCTGGGACGAGGAGCACCTGAAGCTCAAGGAACTCGTCATTATGTACAAGACCAAGGCTGCCTTCCGCTCGGACATGGCAAACAAATACCAAGCCGCCCAGACGCGGCTCGCCAAGTTCTTGGAGGCCGGGCCGCCCGAAGCCCTGCCGCTCGAGCAGAACGTGCACATGCGCCTCAAGGGAGGCCGAACGGCCAAACGCGCCGTGGTGGCTGAAAAGCTTGAACTCACTGGCCTCATGAAGCCGTTCTCCACCGAAATCTGGTTCGGGGACCGCGTGGGCGTGCTGGGTTCCAATGGATCGGGCAAGAGCCACTTCCTGCGGCTCCTTGCTGCCGGCGGCACCGATCCGGAGCGCGAGCACTTGCCCGTTTCCGACGTCGAGATCGCCGAAGTTCCGCACGAAGGCACCGTCAAACTGGGTGCCAGGATCCGTCCCGGATTCTTCGCGCAGACCCATTCCCGTCCGGACCTCCTGGGCCGGACGCTCCTGGACATCCTGCACCGCGGCGACGAACACCGTTCCGGCCTGGGCCGCGAAGCCGCTTCCGGCGCGCTCGACTCCTACGGGCTGGTGGGCTCGGCCGAGCAGAAGTACGAGTCGCTCTCCGGCGGGCAGCAGGCGCGCTTCCAGATCCTGCTCCTTCAGCTGTCCGGCGCTACGCTCCTGCTCCTGGACGAGCCGACGGACAACCTGGACCTGCACTCGGGCGAAGCCTTGGAACGCGCCATCGACGCGTTCGAAGGCACCGTCCTGGCTGTCACGCACGACCGCTGGTTCGCGAAGTCCTTCGACCGTTTCCTCGTCTTCGGATCCGACGGCAAGGTCTACGAGTCCGACGAGCCCGTCTGGGACGAGTCCCGGGTAGAGCGGGCGCGCTAGTTTCCAGCCTGCTCCCCCGGGCTGGGAACCCTCGCTCACCTTTGGCGTGTCATCACATGACGCTCGCTCACCTCTAGTGAGCGAGCGTCAGCCCGAAACGCCCCATAGGTGAGCGAGCGTCAGCCTGAAACGCCCCATAGGTGAGCGAGCGTCTGAGCCGTTCGGCACACAGGGAGCAAATGGAATGCACAGGCCGTGGCCTTGGTTGCAGCCATGGACGCGGTAAATGTCATTGTGACGGACCGGAAGCGAAGCACTGAAGAACGCACCCTACTTGAAAATCTCTCCGTGGAAGTTGTGATCGTATGACCACCAGCACCCGAACCGCCCCGAACGTCAAAGCCGCGGCAATCGCCACTTTCCTGGTCTTCGGCATGAACGGGCTGGTTTTTGCCAGTTGGGCGGCACGCATACCCGCCGTGACCCAGACTTTGAACCTGACATCGGGACAGATGGGCACCCTCTTGCTGTGCACCGCCGTCGGGTCCCTTGTTGCGCTGCCCTCCGCGGGATGGGTTGTCGGGAGGATCGGGACGGCTAATACCGTGCGCGCTGCCGGGCTGCTCGCTGCCTCGGCCGGAGCGGCCATCGCGTTCTCCCTGATGGCCGGCTCCGTGGCCGCCACCGCGCTGGCACTGTTTTTCTTCGGTGTGGGGGTAGGTCTGTGGGATGTGTCCCAGAACATCGAAGGGGCCGACGTCGAGCACCGGCTCGGGCGGACCATCATGCCGCAGTTTCACGCCGCTTTTAGCGGGGGCGCCTTTGTGGGTGCGCTGATTGGTGCGTGGCTTTCCGAGATCGGCGTCGGACTTCCGGAGCACTTGCTGGTCATTGCCGGCGTCGTCGTACTACTCACGTTGACGGCGCCGCGTTACTTCATGCGCCACGAAACCGCAGGAACGACGCCCGACGGCGGCGCGCCCGCCGTCAAGGGTCCGTCGGCGTGGCGGGACTCCCGCACTCTGTTGATCGGTGTGGTGGTGCTCGGAGCAACCCTCACCGAAGGCGCCGGAAACGACTGGATCGCCAAGGCCTCCGTGGATGGCCTGAATACGAGCGAATCGACGGGCGCTCTGTTGTTTGCGCTCTTCGTGGCGGCGATGACCCTGATGCGTTTCCTGGGCGGACGCGCGATCGACAGGTTCGGACGCGTAGCCGTGCTGAGGGTCAGCATGGCCGCCGCAGCAGTGGGCCTGGCGCTCTTCGTCTTCGCGGGCAACCTCATCCTTGCCGGGATGGGTGCGGCTCTTTGGGGTATCGGGGCAGCCTTGGCCTTCCCCATGGGCATGTCCGCTGCTGCCGATGATCCGAAACACGCCGCCGCGCGCGTCTCGGTGGTCTCGACAATCGGTTATGTTGCGTTTCTCGCCGGCCCGCCGCTTCTGGGATACCTGGGCGATCTCACAGGCATCCACATGGCCCTGCTTGCCATCGGGGTGCCGATCCTGATCGCCCTGTGGCTGGCCGGCGCCGCGAAGCCTTTGGTTAAAGACAACTGATCCCCACCGCCACCCTCACCTCGCAAGTCCCCACCGGCTCCCAGCCTTCGCAACCTCAGGCAGGGACCCTCGCCGGTGTGGCCCCACGGCCAGGGAACCCTGGCGGCGTGGGCCCTCGCAGTTGTTGTCGTTTTGCCGCGACTAAACGACAACAACTGCAAGTCAGTTGGGTTGCTACGGGGACGGTGGCTACGGAGCCGAGGTGGCGGGTGCCGAAGGAATGGCGGTTGGCGATGCCCCGTTGGTGGGAGCGCCGCTCTGCCGGTTCCGGCCCTGGCCACCGTTGAAGTTCTGGAACTGGCCGCGGCCTGGACGGGCCTGGCCCGCGTCCATTGCCTTAGTGACGCCGACGCCGGCAAAGAATCCGACGGCAACCAGCAGCACTGCAAGGAGGATCTGCGTCAGGCGGCCCATCTTGAAGCGCTTCTTGGGAACGAACGGCTCCGGCGTCTGGGGTTGGCCCCAACCCTGCCCGCTGGGTTCCTGGCCAGTGGCTTGCAGGACCGCGGTTGGCTGTCCGGGGTAGGGCTGCTGGGGCTCCGGCTGGTTCGTGGGACCGGGCTCGGGTGCTGAATAGGACATTTGTGGCTCCTGTTGGCTGTTTCTTCTTTTAGTTGCTGGGAGTGGAACGGTGGGTGGTTATTCGTACCGCAGGGCGTCGATCGGCCGTAGTTTCGCCGCCTTGTTGGCCGGGTAGATCCCGAAGACCAGGCCGATTGCCGCGGATACCAGGAACGACAGCCACACCGTCCACCACTGGACTTCTGGCTGGGTTCCCAACACCGGGAATGCGCTGCCGATGTAGCCCGCAGCGATGCCCAGCACCCCGCCGATCAGCGAAATGATGAGCGATTCGATGAGGAACTGGCTCACGATGCTCCCCCGCGAGGCTCCGATCGCCTTGCGGATGCCGATTTCGCGCGTACGCTCGGTGACGGTGACGAGCATGATGTTCATGACGCCGATTCCGCCAACCAGGAGCGAAATGCCGGCCACGGCGCCCAGGAGGACGGTCAGGGTGGCCGTGGTGGTGGTGGCCGTCGTAAGGATCTGCGCCTGGTTCCGCACTTGGTAGTCACGGTTGGCGGAGGTGACGTTGTGCCGGGCATCGAGGATCATTTGAACCTCGTTCTGGGCCTGGTTCATCACTTCCGCTGATTTGGCCTGGACGGTGATGGAGGCGAGGGAAGGCGAGTAGCCAGTGAACTTGTCCTGGGCTGCGCTGTAAGGGATCACCACAATGTCGTCTGGGTCGTTGAGGCCCGAGGACCCCTTTTGAGCCAGGACGCCGGAGACCACGAAGTTCTGTCCGTTGAGGGCGATCGTCTGCCCCACGGCCGAGGTCACTGAGCTGCCCACGAGGTCTTGCGCCACAGTATTGCCGATCACGGCTACCGCGGTGCCGTTGCTTGCGTCACCGTCGCTGAAGTAGGACCCCGCCGCGAGCGTGTCGTTCGAAATGGAAAAGTACGACGGCGTGGTCCCCACGAATGTTGCGACGGCGTGGGTTGCGTCCTGGTAAGTACCCGTGACGTTCTGTGCCGTGACCACCGGCGCCGTTGCGGCGACGTCGGGGGCCATGACGGGATCTGTCAGCGCGGCCATGTCCTGGAGCGTCAGGTTGGTGCCGCGGGACCGCGGACCGGTGACGGCTTGTCCGCCTGCGGCGCGGCCGCCAGCGGTCGTCTGGCGGCTCACGGTGAGCACGTTGGTTCCCAGTTTGCCGATCTGGGCCTTGATGGCGTTCGAGGTTCCGGCGCCTACGGCCAGGAGGATGATCACGGACGCGATGCCGATCAGGATGCCCAAGGTGGTGAGGATGGAGCGCATCTTGTTGGCCATCACCCCGGTCAGGGCGAAGCGGACGGATTCGGCGATCATCATGCCGGCACCGCCGTCGCTACAGGGTGGGCGTGGACGTCCCGAAGCCGGTGGTCCTCGATGATGTGCCCGTCCTGGAATCGCACAACACGGTTGGCCCGCGCCGCGACGTCCGCCTCGTGGGTAATCATCACGATGGTCCGGCCGTTGGCGTGCAAGGACTCGAAGAGATCCAGGATCTCGTGCGAGGACTTGGTGTCCAAGGCTCCCGTTGGCTCGTCGGCCAGCAGCAACACCGGGTTGGTCACCAGGGCCCGGGCGATGGCAACACGCTGTTGCTGACCTCCCGAGAGCTGCGAAGGTTTGTGGTCGGCCCGTTCCGCCAAACCCACTGAATCGAGCACTTGCAAGGCCCGCTCGCGCCGTTCCTTGCGGTGCACTTTTGCGTACGCGAGCGGCATGGAGACGTTGTCCACGGCCCGCGTACGCGGTATCAGATTGAAGTTCTGGAAGACGAAGCCGATTTTCCGGTTGCGGATCTGCGCGAGCTGGAATTCGTCCAAGGTCCCGGTATCGATGCCGTCCAGGTGGTAAGTACCCTCGGTTGCGCCGTCGAGGCAGCCGATGATGTTCATCATGGTGGATTTTCCGGAGCCCGAGGCGCCGATGATGGCTACGAAATCGCCCCGGTCAATGGAGATGCTTACGGAATCAAGTGCCCGTACTTCGGCCTCCCCTTTGCCATAGATCTTGCTCACGGAGTCCAGTTGGATGACAGCGTCGTTCACGGCTGCTTACCCGCCATTTCCACGTGTGCCAGCGGTGCCGCCCGTAACGCCGGCGCCTCCTGTGCCACCGAATCCACCCGTACCGCCAAATCCGCCCGCCCCGGTTCGTCCGGTGGTGCCGGTGGTGTCCAGGGTGGAGGAGATGGCCGGGAGTTCAATCTGATCGCCCGCGCTGAGTCCGGTGAGCACCTGGGTGCGGCCGTTGTCCGTGATCCCGGTGGTGATGGTCACCGCCGTCGTGGTCCCGTTCTTCATGACGTTGACAGTCTGCTTGGTTCCCGTGGTGGTGATGGCCAGCGAAGGCACCGCCAAAGCGTTCTTGGCAGTCGCCGTGGTTACGGAGATGTTTGCGCTCTGGCCGAGCCGGAGGTCAGCCGGGGGGTTCTTGATGGAGATCGTCACCGGGTAGCTGACCACGTTGTTAGTGGTTGTGGCGTTCTGGGCGATCGCCGTGATGGTACCGGTGACGGGCGCCGCGGAGGGGTCGGTTTTGAGTGCCGGGAAGGTGAAGGTGGCTGAGTCGCCGGTCTTCATGGCGGCGATGTCAGATTCGGCGAAGTTGGCGACGACTTGCAGGTGCGCCGTGTCGCTGATGGTGATCAGTCCTGAGGACGATGTGCTTGCGGCGCTCGTGGAAGCGCTGCCGGTGGAACCGGAAGCCCCGGAAGCCGAGGACCCGGAAGAGCCGGAGCCGCTGCCGGCGTTGCCTCCGACGACGGCGTTCACGGCGGTGACAGTGCCCGAGACCGGGGCCGCGAGGGAGCAGGACGCCAGGTTCTTGGTCGCGGTGTCAACGGCAATCTGGGCAGACGTGGTGTTGGATGTGGCGCCGCCACCGCTCTGGGCGGAATTGAGGGCCGTCGCAGCGGAGGCGATCTGCTCTTTGTCCTTGAGGGCAGAGCTGGCTTGCTGGTTGGCTGCCTGGGTCAGCGCTTGGTTGTCCTTCGCCAGCTGGGCCTGAGCTGCGCTCAGTGCGTTCTGGGCCGGCTGGCTGGTGGGCTGGGCGCTGGCAGCGGCCTGAGCCGTGGCGACTGTCGCATTGTCGTTGTTCACGGCTGTCTGCGCGGCGGCCACGGCACTGGCTTGCTGGCTCGCGTCCAGGTTGGCCGTTTGTTGGGCGTTGGCGAGGCTCTGGTTTGCCGAAGCTACCTGGTTGCTGGCTGAAGCCTGCTGCTGGTTTGCCTGCGCTGCGGCGGAATCCAGTTGCGCCTGGGCAACGGCCAGGGCGTTCTGGGCGTTCGTCGGATCAATGGTGACGAGCACCTGCCCGGCCGCGACTTGCTGACCGGTCACCGCGGAGACCGTGGCGATGGGCCCGGTGCAGTTCTGCGCGTTGATGACCGTGGTGCTTGCGGGCGAGACGTTTCCGCTCGCGGTAGACACGGCGGTGAGGTCCGCTGCGCTGACCGCGACGGTGCGGACGGTGGTGTCCGAAGCCGTCTGCGGGACGCCGTTCAGAACGAAGAAGGCACCGGCGGCAATGCCGACGACGGCCACCCCGATGCCGCCGTTGATGAGTTGAGGTTTTGAGAGCATGCCCGAAGACTATTGTCGCTCTCTTGGAGAAGACCGAGTGCTACCTGATGGTTTACCCTACGTGACGCTCTGCTCAGCGTGCCGCTCCCGACGCGCGACCCTCGATCTCCACTCCAGGGCACGACGTGCGTCTATATTCTCCACGATGCATATATTCTGGCAGGCTAACCACAGGAGGAGCACGACGGCGGCCGCCAGGCAAGCGCCACCCACCACATCCGTGAGCCAATGGGCGGCCAAATATGTCCGGCTGATCATCATGGCCAGCATTCCGCCAACCGCGAGAATCCACGCCCAGGCACGTCCGATGAGGAGTGCCACCACCAGAACGAACGCCGTGGTGGCGGATACGTGCCCTGAGGGGTATGAATAGGTGTCCGTGGCCACATGGGCATTGAGAGGGCGCGGCCTGTGAATGACCCATTTGAGCAGCTGGGTCAGCAACATCACGGTGAGTCCTGCCACGGCCGAGAATGCGGCCGAACGGGGTCTTCTGCGGATCAACAGCGCCAAGGCCAGGAGAATGTGGAAGATCAGCATTCCCGTATAACCGGTCCAGTTGAGGGCGACGTTCAGGCTATCCCAGAACGGTGTGTGGAGCGTCGCCATGAACGCCTGCCAGGCGTCGTCCAGGCCTTGGAATGGCGGGTTCCTATCCCCTGCAAGCAGAATGCCGCCCAGGACCACAACGATGGCCAGCAGCACGGTCGAGATGACAATTGTGCGTCCCTGATCGAGCTTGCGGGGGAGAATGACCCTCACCATCTCCACATCCTAACCAGCCCGCCGATAGTCTGGTGGGATGCGAAGCAAGCTGCGATGGGGCCAATGGGACGTAAGAAACGTGGCGCGCCTCGATCGTGCCATTGTCGGTGCCGTTTCGCGGTGGCCCGAAGGCCCGCATGACGCCGTCTGGAAAAACCTCTCGGAGGCCGCTACCAAGGGCAAGCTCTGGTTTGCCGTCGCTGGCGTTTGCGCGGCGTTTCCGGGTAAGCCCCGCAACGCGGCGATCCACGGACTCCTGGCACTTGGCGTTGCGTCGGCCGTCACAAATCTCGGTTTCAAGACACTTCTTCCGCGGACGCGGCCATTGCCCGAACTCCTTCCGGTTTTCCGCTTTGTCAACCCGCAGCCCACGAGCTCCTCGATGCCTTCCGGCCACTCGGCATCCGCTGTCGCATTCACTCTTGGCGTCGCGCTGGTGAATCCCCGCCTTGGTGCAGTTTTGGCTCCTGTTGCGGCGGGTGTGGCGTATTCCCGTATCCATACAGGCGCCCACTGGCCCTCCGACGTCGTGCTCGGCTCCGCGATCGGCGCCGGAGCGGCCCTGCTGACGCGGAAGTGGTGGCCTGCCAGGCCTCCCGTCCCGGCTACGGACCGGTCACCCGCCGACGCGCCGGCAGTCGGCGACGGCGAGGGGCTATGCATTGCGGTCAACGCCCTCGGCGGCTCCTACTCGCCCGAGACCGAGACGCAGCTTCGGGAAATATTCCCCAAGGCTCATATTCGCATGATTTCCGACGGCGATGACGTGGCTGCCGAAATCCAGGCCGCAGCGGGGCAGCCCGGGACGAAGGCCCTGGGTGTGTGGGGCGGCGACGGAACTGTCGGCACTGCCGCCGCGGCCGCCGTCGAGCACGACTTGCCCTTGTTGGTCCTGCCGGGCGGTACGCTCAACCATTTCGCGCGTGACGTGGACGCACGGTCCCTCGAAGGGGCCCTCGAGGCCGCCAAAACGGGAGCGGCAGCCTGGACGGACCTTGGCCACGTGACGGCGGGCCGTGGCATTGACGGCAAGGATGAGGTCGCCGAACTCATCATGCTGAATACTGCCAGCGTTGGCGTCTACCCCAACTTGGTGCGCCGCCGCGAGCGGCTTCAGCCTGCCCTGGGGAAACCCCTCGCGGGACTCGTCGCAGGTCTGCGCACCTTCGGGGCGGCAACCCCCACCACTCTCCTGATCAACGGGGTGCGCCACAAGCTGTGGATCCTTTATTTGGGGCGCGGCCGCTACTACCCGCGGGACCTGGCGCCGCTGACGCGTCCCGTGCTTGACGACGGAGTGCTGGACATCCGCATGGTCACGGCCGATGAGCCTTTTGCGCGGCTGCGGCTGCTGTGGGCGGTCCTCACCGGAACCGTGGGTACGTCCAAGGTGACCCATCTCAGTGAGGCGGCGGAGCTCAGCATCGAGGCGTCCGGCGAACCGTTGGTGATAGCGGTCGACGGCGAGCCGTTGCCGGGCGTGCGGACCGCGGAGTTCACCGTGAAGCGCCGGGCGCTGCGGGTGTATTCACCGCTTGCCTAATGCTTTCATAGTGCCTTCTCAGTGCCTTCTCAGTGCCTGGGAAGCCCTGGCCGCAGCCGGGATCATCCATAGGGACTACCCTGAGCGGCCCCTGAATCATCCCTGAGACCGGCGAATTCCGCTGTGTCGGTGGCTAGCGTTGTACCTACAGTCACCACCTAGCTGCAGCAAGCGGAGGGAACGCTTCCATGATTGAGGCAACAGGCTTGAGGAAGGTCTACGGCGCAAAGACAGCCGTGGACGGAATCAGCTTCACCGTACAGCCCGGGAAAGTCACGGGCTTCCTTGGCCCGAACGGCGCCGGCAAGTCCACCACCATGCGCATGATCATGGGTCTCGACCGCCCGACGTCGGGCGACGTCATCGTCAACGGCCGGCATTACTCCCAGCACAAAGCCCCGCTCCACGAAGTGGGAGCACTGCTCGATGCCAAGGCGGTGCACACGAGCCGCAGTGCGTACAACCACCTGCGCGCCATGGCAGCAACCCACGGGATTCCGAACTCGCGCGTTGAGGAAGTCATCGAGATGACGGGCCTCACCGCGGTTGCCAAGAAGAAAGCCGGAGGTTTCTCCCTCGGCATGGGCCAGCGGCTTGGCATCGCCAACGCACTTCTGGGTGACCCCCAGACGCTCATCCTCGACGAACCGGTCAACGGACTCGATCCCGAGGGCGTCCAGTGGGTCAGGAACCTTGCACGCTACCTGGCAAGCCAGGGCAAGACCATCTTCATTTCCAGCCACCTCATGTCCGAGATGGCCCAGACCGCGGACCACCTCATTGTGATCGGTCGCGGCAGGATCATTGCCGACACCACGGTGGATGCGCTGATTGAGAGCCAGTCCCGCAAGCGCACTTTGGTCCGTACCTCCGAGACCACGCGCTTGTCCGAGTTGCTGGCCCGCGATGGTGTCCGGGTGGAGCAGAACGAGCGTGAAACCCTGGAAGTCTACGGGGTTGAGCCGCTCCGCATCGCCGAGCTCGCCCTCGACAACCGGGTGCTGGTCTACGAGCTCACTCCGCTCACGTCCTCGCTGGAAGAGGCCTACTTCCAGCTGACGAAGGACGAGGTGGAATACCACTCGCACATCACCGGCGGACCGGCAGCACCGGGCGGGCCGGTGGACGGAAGCCCCGCCGGCGTCGGCGCCACCTCCGCTGCCACCATGGAAGGGATCCAGTCATGAGCACCACCACCATCAGCAAGAAGCCTGCGATCCTGTCAGCCGGGACCGGTGGCGTCACTTTCCTCCGGGTACTGAACTCCGAATCCATCAAGTTCCGGACCCTCATGAGCACCAAGATCCTGTTGGTCCTGACCTTCGTGGCCATTGTCGGCATCGGCGTGCTCTCCGCCCTGGTGCGCTGGAACTTCATCAACCAGATGGTCGAAGTCGGCCGCCAGGGCCACAAGGAATCGGTGCAGCAAGCCATTGACTCCTTCCCGCCGGGATCGGGTTTCGACCTTTACAACCTTCCGAACGCCGGACTCAACATCGGCATCCTCGTCATGGGTTCCCTGGCCGTACTCTTCATTGCGTCTGAGTACGCCACCGGCATGATCCGGTCAACCATGAACGCGGCGCCGGGCCGGCTCTCCACCTTCGGCGCCAAAGCCGTGGTCCTGGTTGTGGTCTCCTATGTCCTTTCGGTAGTGGCCGGCGTCGTGACCTTCCTGTTGGCGTCGCCCATGTTCGCCAACTTCGGCCTTGACCTCGGATGGAACACGGACGGTGTCCTCTACAGCGTTTTCACCGGCGGCCTTTACGTCTCCGGGGTCGCGCTGATCGGCCTCTCGCTCGGAACACTGCTGAAGAACCCGGCCGGCGGCATCACTGTCCTGGTGGGCATCATGTTCGTCCTCCCGTTCGCCGGCCAATTCCTCGGTCTCGCTCCCGGGGACTTCTGGAAGTACGTCCCCCAGTACTTGCCCAGTGAGGCCGGCGGCCGCTTCTTGTCGATCGGCCACGTAGACGGCACCCTGGATCCATGGGCGGGCGGCCTCGTGTTCCTTGGCTACGTCATCTTGTTCATGGTTCCTGCCCTCATTGTGCTCAAGAAGCGCGACGTCTGATTCGCGACCGTCCGATTCGCGATCAGGGGACACCCACTCCAGGCAAGGCCACTAGGCTCAAGCCATGAGTGAAGAGTTGCCGGCACAGGACGCGTCGGCCCACGTGGCCGACGCGTCCTTTGCTGAAATCACGCTGCGCCGCCGTGGCAGGATCCGCCGCTATCTCTTTGAGCACCCGCGGGTCATGGACTCGGTGGTGGTGCTTTGCTATTCGCTGTTGGCGCTGGCCACCTTCATCAGCTCGATCGTGGATGGCAAGTGGTTCGCAGCCGTGCTGCTCGTTGTCATTGCCGCCATCCTGTTCCTTCGCCGCCGCAATCCCCTCAGCGTCACTGCGGCCGTTGCTGTCCTCGAAGTGGCCGTGACGCTGCTGAATCCCTGGGGTTCGAACGTCTCCGCGGGATTGTGGTTTGCGCTGTACGCGGTGGCCGTGGCGAGGACCCGTACCTTCGCGTTGACTGTGTTTGGCGCGGCAAGCCTCCCTCTGACCCTCGTGTATCTCTTCATGTGGACCAGCCCGGCGGCCCCGTCCAACGGAGAGGCGATCCCGGAGAATTTCCACCTCATCAGCAACATCACTGCCGCGGTCAGCATTTTGTTGTCCAACCTGATCGCCACCGGCATCGGGATTTCGGTGCGGCAGCGCCGTGAGCATGAGAGCGAAATCAGGGCCTGGGCAGCCCGCACGGCCCGCTTGGGTTCCGTCACCGAACGCAACCGGATCGCCCGGGAGATGCACGACGTCGTGGCCCACTCCCTGACGGTCATGATCAGCCTCTCGGACGGCGCCGCCGTCGTGGTCAAGAGGGATCCGGAGCGCGCGGGTGAGGTGCTCGGCGAACTCTCCCGCACCGGAAGGACCGCGCTGGCCGACATGCGCCGCGTCCTCGGCGTGCTCCGGGACGACTCCGCCCGCCCGGCGCCTTTGGAGCCCTTGGTTTCCGGGCACGACCTGAGCAAGTTGCTGGATGGATTCCGGACGGCGGGGCTGCCGTTGCACTATTCGCACACCGGCCCGGCCCTTCCCGAAGACCCGGCGTTCCAGCTCACGGTCTACCGGATCGTCCAGGAATCCCTCACCAACGTGCTCAGATACGGGCGTTCGTTGAGCCAAGTGGATGTGCGGATCGTGCGGGACAGTGACTCGGTCACCATTGAAGTGCTCGACGACGGCCGGGGCTCCCGGGAGCCGGGAACCGAAGAGGCGGCCTTGGGAACGGGCCAAGGCATCGCGGGAATGCGTGAACGTGCGGGAATTTATGCTGGAACCGTGGATGCCGGTCCTGGTATCCACGGCGGGTGGCGTGTCCATGCGGAGCTGAATTGGAATGGCGACAAGGGGAAATCATGACTGACAACGCTCCCATCAAGGTCCTGCTGGTGGACGACCAGCCACTCCTGCGCATGGGGTTTCGGCTCATCCTTGAAGGCGAAGGGGATCTCGAGGTGGTGGGTGAAGCCTCGGACGGCGCCGAAGCCGTGCGGAAGGTCGAGGAACTGGAACCGGACGTGGTGCTCATGGACGTCCGGATGCCCGCCATGGATGGAATCGAAGCCACACGGCGGATCACGGCCTCGGCATCCAACGCCCGGATCATCATCCTGACAACTTTCGACCTCGATGAATATGCCTTCTCCGGCCTGCAGGCAGGGGCCTCCGCCTTCCTGCTCAAGGATGTTGCGCCTGCCGAGTTGGTCCAGGGCGTCCGGCTCGTGGCCAGCGGCGACGCCGTGGTGGCTCCGAGGGTCACCCAGCGGCTCCTGGAGACCTACGTCCGCGGAGGCCGCGTGCCCGGCCAGGCCACAGCCCAGCCCCGCGATCCACTGCTCGAAGAACTGACGCCCCGCGAAACCGAGATGCTCGAGGCTATCGCCGGAGGGTTGTCCAACGCGGAAATCGCCCATAAGTTCTTCCTGTCCGAGGCCACGGTCAAGACCCACGTCCGGCGGATACTCACCAAGCTGCACTTGCGGGACAGGGTCCAGGTGGTGGTTTACGCCTACGAAACAGGCCTCGTGATCCCGAGCAACCCGGATTACTGATCCACGGCCGGGGCTAGACTCGGAGCCATGCCTTCGAACTCCGCTGCAGAACACATCCAGGACCTTGGCGCATATGTGAGCGCATCGCCGTCGAGCTTCCACGCCGTCCACGAGGCCGCGCGCCGGCTCGATGCTGCCGGGTTCATGGCCCTTGATGAACTTCAGCCATGGGAAGGCGGGGCGGGCAGCTTCTACGTGATCCGGGATGGCGCCCTCATCGCGTGGGTGACCCCGGAAGGCGCCACTCCGACCACGGCGTTCAATATCCTTGGCGCCCACACGGATTCTCCGTCTTTCAAGCTCAAGCCCAAGCCGACAACGGGCAAGTTCGGCTGGCTGCAGGCCGGCGTCGAGGTCTACGGAGGCCCTTTGCTGAACTCCTGGCTCGACCGTGAGCTTCGGCTTGCGGGCCGGCTCGTGATGCTGGACGGCACCCAGCACCTCACGGCAACCGGACCGCTCCTGCGCTTCCCGCAATTGGCCATCCATCTGGACCGGGCCGTCAATGACGGACTCACGCTCGACAAGCAACAGCACATGAACCCGGTGTTCGGCCTCGGCGATCCCGATTCCGCGGACGTCCTGGCAATCCTGGCGGACGCCGTGGCCGGGGCCTCCGTGGATCCCGCGCAGATCGGCGGCTACGACATCGTCGTCGCGGACACCCAGGCACCTGAGCAGTTCGGTGCCAAGGGCGAACTCTTCGCGTCAGGACGGCTCGACAACCTCTCTTCAACCCACGCCGGGCTTGCGGCACTCATTGCGCACGCAGCCGCGGGCGCGCCGGCCCGGGGGACCATCGCGGTCTTGGCCGCCTTCGACCACGAAGAAATCGGCTCTGCCTCCCGTTCCGGCGCCTGCGGACCCATCCTCGAAGACATCCTCACCAGGATCTCCGACGGATTGGGCGCCACGGTGAGTGAACGGCTCCAGGCGTTGTCGGCGTCGTTCTGTGTTTCCGCGGATGCCGGCCACGCCGTCCACCCCAACTACCCCGAGCGGCACGATCCCGCCAACCGGCCCATCCTCAACGGCGGACCGCTCCTCAAAATCAACGCCAACCAGCGCTACGCCACGGACGCCACCGGCGCGGCCTTCTGGGCCCGGCTCTGCGGCGAGGCCGGCGTCCCCTACCAGGAGTTCGTCTCCAACAACGACGTCCCGTGCGGCTCCACCATCGGTCCGCTGACGGCGACCCGCTTGGGGATCCGGACGGTCGACGTCGGAGTGCCGCTTCTGTCGATGCACTCGGCCCGCGAGCTCTGCGGCATTGAAGACCCGCGCCACCTGGCCACGGCGGCAGAGCTGTTCTTCCGGACGGCGATCTAGCTCAGGATGCGAGGCTCACCACGAGGTTGATGGTGGTGGCCAGGATCCCGACGCCGAAAACGTAGGCCAGCAGGCTGTGCCGCAAGGCGGCAGACCGCATTGCCCTGGTGGTGATCGACGTGTCCGAGACCTGGTACGTCATCCCGAGGCTGAACGCCATGTAGGCGAAATCCGTGTATTGCGGGGGTTCTTTTTGGTTGAATTCGATGCCGCCGGGCGGATCGGACGTGTAGTACACCTCGGCATAGCGCAAGGTGAAGAGGGTGTGCACCAGGAGCCACGACGCCACGGCGCCGCCGAGGGCCAACAGGGCGAGCATGAATTTGTCGACGCCGTGTGCATCCTTGGCTCCAAACATCACCAGGACGAAGGCTGCGAGGGAGCCCACGGCTGCACACAGGATGAGGAGGTCGGCGGTGGAGCGCCGTGGATCTTCTTCCCTGGCATGGCTCCTCGTCTGATCGGCCTTCATCGGGGTGATGACCGTCCACACGAAAACGTTGTAGACCGCGGCGGCCACTGCCCAGCCCGCCGCGGGCGCGTAGATCCATTGACCCCAGATTCCGGTGGCTACCGCGGCGGCGATGCCGGTGACGACCATTAGCAAAAATCGCAATCGAGAACGTTTGGCACGGGCGGACTTCGGACCCTGGTTCTTCGCTGCGGCGTTCATAGTCAGATCATGGCACGGCTGGCTCCAGGCCCCGGCGTCACGCCACGCAGACTTTTAGCGTGCGGAGTGGAGCAGCGCCGCGGAAAACCGGGGGATCCCGACGTCGGACGGTCCAGAAAGTTGCACAGCGTGACGGCCGCTTCGACGGTTCAGCTGCGTTGCCGGCTTAGCTGCCCGGCCGAGGCGCGAACATGATGACGGCCACGCCGAAGATGCAGATCATCGCGCCGATGACGTCCCAACGGTCCGGGCGGAATCCGTCCATGAGCATTCCCCAAGCCAACGATCCGGCGATGAACACCCCGCCGTAAGCGGCAAGCACGCGGCCGAAGTGCGCGTCAGGTTGGAAAGCTGCCACGAAACCGTAGATACCCAAGGCTGCGATACCGAGGCCTGCCCACCACCACGGTTTGGCCTCCCTGACTGCTTGCCACACGAGCCAGGCCCCGCCTATCTCGGCGACGGCCGCCAGGATAAAGAGTGCGACGGATTTGAGGATGGTCATGGATTCAGTCTGCCTGAGCTTGGCGGGTACGGATGGCGGCTACCCAGGTTATCCACATACGCGACGTCGCTCATTCCACCTCGCCGACACGCCGAATAGGCTTAGACACGGGAAATGGACTAAGATATTGAAGTCTGTGCTGCGCCCTGCCTCCGCTTCTGGAAGCGGTCGCCAGCACTGTTCATCGCAAATGAACCTCCTGTTACGGAAATGCCGTAACCGCTTAGCCCAAAGGAGGTGGGTTCACATATGCGTCCTTACGAATTGATGGTAATCATCGACCCCGAGGTCGAAGAGCGTACCGTAGAGCCGTCGCTTCAGAAGTTCCTCAATGTCATCACCACCGATGGTGGAACCATCGAAAAGGTTGACATCTGGGGCCGCCGTCGCCTCGCTTACGACATCAAGAAGAAGTCCGAAGGTATCTACGCTGTGGTGAACTTCACCGCCAAGCCGGAAACCGCCAAGGAACTTGACCGCCAGCTGAGTCTCAACGAGACCATCATGCGCACCAAGATCACCCGCCCCGAAGAGCAGAAGGTCGTTGCTGAGTAATTTCAGCTCCCGGCTTTCATTCTTTACCCCGCAGGAACGAACAAGGAGGCAGTAGATGGCAGGCGAAACCACTATTACGGTCATCGGTAATCTCACCAATGACCCCGAACTGCGGTTCACACCGTCAGGCTCGGCGGTAGCGAACTTCACCATCGCTTCTACTCCCCGGACCTTCGACCGCCAGTCCAATGAGTGGAAGGACGGGGAAACCCTGTTCCTCCGCGCATCAGTATGGCGCGAAGCAGCCGAAAACGTCGCCGAATCCCTCACCAAGGGCATGCGCGTGATTGTTTCCGGCCGCCTGAAGAGCCGTTCCTACGAAACCAAGGAAGGCGAGAAGCGCACCGTTATCGAGCTCGAAGTCGATGAAATCGGCCCGAGCCTGCGTTACGCCAACGCCAAGGTCAACCGCACCCAGCGCTCCGGCGGTCAGGGTGGTCAAGGCGGCTTCGGCGGCGGCAACAACAGCGGCGGCTTCGGAGGTGGCGGCGCTGGTGCAAACCAGGGCGGCAACTCCGGCGGAACATGGGGCGGCGGCCAGTCCGCACCGCAGGAAGACCCCTGGGCTACCCCGGGCGTCAGCAATGCGGGCGGATGGGGCAACGGCCCGGATTCCGAACCTCCCTTCTAAACATTCACAAGTTCGACGCCGGAACCCGCCGGATGTGCCGCGAGGCACCCGGGTGGCAACCGCCGTCGAGCACCACCATCCCGTGGATCCATTCCACGGGCTCCATAGAAAAGGAGCTCCACGATGGCTAAGGCTGAACTCCGTAAGCCCAAACCAAAGTCCAACCCCTTGAAGGCCGCTGACATCACCGTCATCGACTACAAGGACGTAGCATTGCTGCGCAAGTTCATCTCCGACCGCGGAAAGATCCGCGCCCGTCGCGTCACTGGCGTCACGGTGCAGGAACAGCGCAAAATCGCCCAGGCAATCAAGAACGCCCGCGAAGTTGCTCTGCTGCCTTACTCCGGCGCTGGCCGCGGCTAAGGAAGGGATTAACTAACATGGCAAAGCTCATTCTGACCCACGAAGTAACCGGTCTCGGTGCTGCTGGCGATGTTGTCGAGGTCAAGGACGGTTACGCACGTAACTTCCTGCTGCCCCGCGGCTTCGCTCTGACCTGGACCAAGGGTGGCGAGAAGCAGGTTGAGTCCATCAAGGCTGCCCGCGCTGCTCGTGCCCACGCTTCGGTTGAAGCTGCACAGGCCCAGGCTTCTGCGCTTTCTTCCAAGAAGGTCAAGCTCGTAGTGAAGGCCGGCGAGTCCGGTCGTCTCTTCGGCACCGTCAAGCCGGCTGATGTCGCTGCTGCAGTTGAGGCCGCTGGCCTCGGCTCCATCGACAAGCGCAACGTTGAACTGCCGAACCACATCAAGTCCCTTGGTTCGTACCAGGCCAACGTCCGCCTGCACGAGGATGTTTCCGCTGTCATCGACCTTGAGGTCGTTGCCAGCAAGTAGCGTAGCTTCACGAAGGACCCCCGTCCCCGGTTTCCGGAGGCGGGGGTCCTTTGCTTTGCGCGGTTTCCGGGCGCGCGAACTGGCAGTAGATGCCCTCTGGCGGCCTCGTAAGGGGCATTAGCTGCCAGTTCGCGCTAAGGAAGACGGGGGAACTTGATAGCCTGCAGCGGTGACCCTTGAAACCATGCGCACCAGGCCCTTCTCGCAAGTGGATGTCTTCACTGACGTGCCGTACCTCGGCAATCCGCTCGCCGTCGTCGTCGATGCTGAAGGGCTCAGCACAGACCAGATGCAGCACTTTGCCAACTGGACCAACTTGTCCGAGACCACCTTCCTGCTGACGCCGAGCGATCCTGCGGCCGATTACCGCGTCCGGATCTTCACGGGCAGCGAGGAATTTCCTTTCGCGGGGCATCCGACGCTCGGCTCGGCGCACGCGTGGCTGGCGGCCAGCGGAGTGCCGAAGCGGGAAGGGGTGCTGGTCCAGGAATGCGGCGCAGGATTGGTCAAGGTAAAGGTCGACGGCGGCCGCCTCGCCTTCGCTGCGCCGCCGCTGACCCGTTTCGGGCCCGTGGGCGAGGTAATCATGGAACAGTTGGCCGCCGGACTCCGGTTGCCCCAATCCGCGCTCTTGGATGCCTCGTGGCTGGTCAACGGCCCGCAATGGATCGGCGTGCTGCTCGAATCGGCCGAGCAGGTCCTTGGCCTTGAGCCGGACCTCGTGGCATTGGGGGATCTGAAGGTTGGGGTGATCGGCCCCCACGAACCGGGTGCCGGCGTCGATTTCGAAGTCCGGACATTCATTCCGGGAGACGCCATGGTGGAGGACCCGGTCACGGGAAGCTTCAACGCGGGGGTCGCTCAGTGGCTGATCGGCAGCGGCCGGGCTCCGGAGCAGTACGTCGCCGCGCAGGGTACCGTGCTGGGCCGGGCGGGACGCATCCACGTCAAAGCGGAAGACGGCGAGATCTGGGTGGGCGGGACTTCGGTGATGTGCATCCAGGGGACCGTGCGGCTGTAGGGGGAATAAAAGGGGCGGGGCCACAGTTTGGGAGTATAGATGCAAACGCATGTACTCTGGTTTGAAGCCATCGAACCACCTAGCAACAGGAGACCGCCATGGAGACCCGCCGCATAACCGTCCTTTCCGCCGGACTCGGCGTACCGTCGTCGAGCCGGTTTCTTGCAGACCAGCTCGCCGCGTCGGCCAGGCGTCAGCTTGGCGATGCCGGGTACGAGGTGCGGGTGGACGTTATCGAACTCCGGGACCTGGCCGTGGATATCGCCAACAACTTCGTCACCGGCTATGCCGCACCGCGCCTCGCAGAGGCGATCGCCGGCGTCGAGGATTCCGATGGCATCATCGCCGTGACTCCCGTCTTCAGCGCCTCCTACAGCGGGCTGTTCAAGTCTTTCATCGACGTTCTGGACCCGAAGTCCCTGGACGGCAAGGCGGTTCTTCTCGGCGCCACGGGCGGCACCGACCGGCACCAAATGGTGCTCGACTACGCCATGCGTCCGCTCTTCACCTACCTTCGCACCCGGATTACCCAGACGTCCGTTTTCGCAGGACCCCAGGACTGGGGAAACACCGACGACGGCGCGTCGCCGCTATCGGTCCGCGTGGACCGGGCGGCGGGCGAGCTTGCCCAGCTCCTGGGCGGCGAACAGCCGCATCGCAAGGCGGACGCGATGGAATCACTGCCTTTTGAGCAGCTCCTCGCAGGGATCACCGCGGGACGCTAGGTCGAGCCTCGGCTGTCCCGCTCCGTGCGCTAGTCATCCAGCAGCTCGATGAACTCCCGGGCCTGCTTCATGCTGATGTCGGAATGCTTGGTCAGGGCCAACGCCGCGGCTTCGACGTCACCGCTCTTGGCCAGGGTGCGGATCCGTCCGTAGATCTCGTCGTTGAGCATGTTGCTGCTCACTTCGCGCGTGACGTCGCCCTTGCTGACGATTGCCCGGTAACGGTAGGGGAAGCGCTCCGGCTCGTCGTCGTCGGGCATGAGGTCCTGCGGGGCGGGTTCGGGCTTGCGGAAGGGCTGCGGGTGCGCCGCAAGGGCGCCGACGGCGTCCCGTGAGGCGCGCAGGCCCTCTCCGGTGGCGCTGAGGTACAGCTTGATGGCCGCCATGGCCTGACCTTGGGCGATCAGGGAATACAGCTGGCGGTGTTGATCCTCGCTGAGCTTCGCGGCGGCTTCGCGGGCCAGCTCCACAGGGTCCACGGCTGCCTTGCCCGTGGCAGCATTGCCGCGGAGTTCCGTGGAGCGGCGGGAGAGCACACGGCTGATCAGCAGCACGCCGACGACGACGGCCGCCAGGATCAAGACCGGAACGAGTAGGGATGACATGCGCTAAAGCCGATCTATGTAGTTCTTGGCGGTCAACAAGTCCGAGTGGGTTTGCTGGCGCAGGAGCTTGATGGCCTGAATCTTCTGCCCGCTGCGGACCATGCCCTGCAATTGCAGGGCGAACTGTGGATTCAATTGCCCGTTGGGCAGGATGGGACCGTTGTAGCCGGCCTGGCCGACTCCCGGGCTGGCCCCGACTTGCGCCCTCAGCGCTGCCCGCGACTGGCTGTCCTGCTGGGACTGTTGCTGCGCATTCTGGCTGGGCCTTGTGGATGCATCGATGCGGGCCCTTGCAGCCGTCGCCGCCTGCACTTGGGCCGCCTGGTGGGCTGCCGAGCGGGCGGCCAGTTCCCGCTGATAGCGCTCGGCGTCGGACAACCCTGGGTTGCGTGGCTTGAATGCCGCCGTCAGGGCCCAAATCACAGCCACAAGGATGACAACGGGCATTGCGACCAGCAGTACATCCCCAATGGTGAAACCCATACCTAGAGCTTATGCCAGAACGCGGTTATCCACAGCACATTCCTGCTTTGGCATAGCTTCTGAGAGCCGTCTGTCAAATTTTGGGATCGATTGTGGGGGTATCACATTTTTGGCATATTTATCCCGCTTTGGGCCATTGGACGAGGGGTGGACTGTGGATTGCGTGTATCGGCCTGTGGATGATCCGTGGAAGAAAATACTTTTGATCCACATGGCGTGAAGAACGTTTTCCCAGTTCAGAGGCTATTTGCCATAAAAAGAATTTCTCTTTCCACAGGGTCATGCACAGACTGTGCACAAGTAGGGGTATGTATTCCACACTTTATCCACAGGCCCGGCTTGGTGCCTCGGAAAAGCAGGGCTAACGTGGCTGAGTACCTGCTTTAGGTACTTGGAAAACCCCTGTTTCTTGTGGACGGCACCCTGGTGCCGTCGAAAAGCAGCGCGCCCGCGGACCTGTCTGTGGATAAGTTGTGGAAATCCCGGGGAACCCAAAATTGTCGGTGCCCTACGGAACAGTTTGGACCAGCCGGCATAATCGGCGCGGTCGGAGCAACCCACACCGGGGCAGTGGCCAACCGCACCGCCGGGAACAGTTATCTGCCGCGGTACACAATGGAGGACGGCTTGTCAGTTACGCACTTGGATTCGATCGAGGGCGGCCGGACATCGGACGCCAGCCGCAAACCGCCGCAGGACATCCCTGCTGAGCAATCGGTTCTCGGCGGCATGATGCTCTCCAAGGACGCCATTGCGGACGTCGTGGAGATTGTCCGCGGCCATGACTTTTACC
This sequence comes from Arthrobacter sp. 05L417, assembly GCF_056397865.1. Taxonomy (NCBI): domain Bacteria; kingdom Bacillati; phylum Actinomycetota; class Actinomycetes; order Micrococcales; family Micrococcaceae; genus Arthrobacter; species Arthrobacter sp. 05L417. The sequence continues at coordinate 51,892 of NZ_JBFTOG010000005.1, read as the reverse complement.
GTCCGGCCCACGAAACCATCTATGAGTCCATCATCGATCTCTACGGCCGCGGCGAACCCGCTGACGCCGTCACGGTGTCCGATGAGCTCACCAAGCGCGGCGAGATCAACAGGATCGGCGGCCCCGCCTACCTGCACGAGCTCATCCAGACCGTGCCCACGGCGGCCAACGCAGGCTACTACGCTGAGATCGTTGCCGAACGCGCCGTCCTGCGCCGGCTCGTCAACGCCGGCACCAAGATCGTCCAGATGGGCTACGGCCAGGACGGAGAGGTGGAAGACCTCGTCAACCAGGCCCAGGCCGAGATCTACGCCGTGGCCGAACGCCGCACCGCGGAAGACTACGTGGCGCTCAAGGACGTCATGGAATCCACCGTTGACGAGATCGAGGCATCCGGCCACCGCGGAGAGGGCATGACGGGCGTCCCCACCGGGTTCTACGAACTCGATGAGCTCACCCATGGTCTGCACCCGGGCCAGATGATTGTCATCGCCGCGCGCCCCGCCGTCGGTAAATCCACGTTCGCGCTTGACTTCGCCCGTTCCGCTGCCATCAAGAACAACCTCGCCACCGTGATGTTCTCCTTGGAAATGGGACGCAATGAAATCGCGATGCGCCTGCTGTCCGCGGAGGCCACCATTGGCCTCCAGGACCTTCGCAAGGGCACCATCAAGGACGAGCAGTGGTCCAAGATCGCCACCACCATGGGTCGCATGAACGACGCCCCGTTGTTCATTGATGACAGCCCCAATATGTCCCTCATGGAAATCAGGGCCAAGTGCCGCCGCCTGAAGCAGCAGCACGACCTCAAACTGGTGATCCTCGACTACCTGCAGCTCATGAGCTCCGGCAAGAAGGTGGAATCCCGCCAGCAGGAAGTCTCGGAATTCTCGCGTGCCCTCAAGCTGTTGGCCAAGGAGCTCCAAGTTCCGGTCATCGCGCTCTCGCAGCTCAACCGTGGATCCGAGCAGCGCCAGGACAAGCGGCCCATGGTCTCGGACCTCCGTGAATCAGGCTCCATCGAACAGGACGCCGACATGGTCATCCTGCTTCACCGCGAGGACGTCTACGACAAAGAATCCCCTCGCGCCGGCGAAGCCGACATCCTCATCGCCAAGCACCGTAACGGTCCCACCAAGGACATCGTGGTTGCGTTCCAGGGCCATTACTCCCGCTTCGCCAATATGGCGGGCGAGACCGGCGGCGGCGGGTTCTAGGGGGTAGCGGCCGCCGACTAGGTAAAGGGTGTCCGGCGAACCCGGAACGACGGACGCTAGCCCTCCACCAGCGCACGCATCCGATCACTCGTAGGCGTGCCCGGTACCGGTGCGTACATCACAAGGTGCAGCTCCGGCGCATCCGAGGGCGCCAGACGGTGCTGCTCAAAGACCAGTTCGCCGACCGCGGGATGCAGGAACACGCGCTGCCTGGACGCGAAGCGCTCCACGCCGCGGTCCGCCCAGAGTTTCGCGAACTCCGGACTGGCCTCGATCAGCCGGTTGATCAGCGTGGTGTGGGCGGCGGAGCCGAGCCGGGCACCTGCCTCCGCCCGGAACTCGGCGACAAAATGGCGTGACGTCTCTTCCCAATCGGGCAGCATCTCGCGCAGGTGCGGGTCTGTGAAGATCAGCCACAAGAGGTTTCTGTCGGCCAGGTCGACGGCGGCGATTCGCGAATACAGGCCGGCATAGGCGCGGTTCCAGCCGGCTATCCCCCAGTCCGGGGCCACTGCAAAGGCGGGGAAGTCAACAGAGTCGAGCAGCCGCTTCACGTGCGCCGGAGGTTCCTCGATCACTGCCACCTCGGCATCGGGCACGGGGGCGTAGCCGCCCAATGCCAGCAGGTAGGACTTCTCGGCACCGGTGAGGCCAAGCACTCGCGCAATCGCCTCGAGCACCTGCCGGGAGGCATTGATTTCGCGGCCCTGTTCGAGCCAGGTGTACCAAGTGACGCTGACCGCGGCGAACGAAGCGACCTCTTCGCGGCGAAGCCCGAGGGTGCGGCTCCGTCCAATCGGCGGCAACCCCAACTCCGCCCGCACCAGGTTTCCTCGCCTGTCGCGCAGGAATTGGCCCAACTCCCGCCTGCGCTCCTCACTCATTCCACTAAATCTAGCACTGCCACTACTAGTACCAAGAGCGTCTTCAACCCCCGCTATTGGGCTGATTGACTGGTGAGATGCCTCAACTCCGTTCACGAACAGTCACCCACGGCCGCAACATGGTCGGCGCACGAGCCTTGCTCCGTGCCGCCGGTGTGAAAGGGTCCGACTTCGGAAAGCCGATCATCGCCGTCGCGAACAGCTTCACCGAATTCGTCCCCGGACACACGCACCTTCAGCCAGTCGGACGCATCGTCTCCGACGCCATCATCGAGGCGGGTGGCATCCCGCGCGAGTTCAACACCATCGCCGTGGACGACGGCATCGCCATGGGACACGGCGGCATGCTCTACTCGCTGCCGTCCCGCGAACTGATCGCCGATTCGGTCGAGTACATGGTCAACGCCCACTGTGCCGACGCGCTCATCTGCATCTCGAATTGCGACAAGATCACCCCCGGCATGCTGATGGCCGCGCTTCGCTTGAACATTCCCACGGTCTTTGTCAGCGGGGGGCCGATGGAGGGTGGCACCGCCGTCCTGGTCGATGGCACCGTGCGCAAGCGCCTGAACCTGATCTCCGCGATCGCCGACTCCGTGGACGAAAGCGTCTCTGACGCCGATCTGCTCACCTTGGAAGAAAACGCGTGTCCCACCTGTGGTTCCTGCTCGGGGATGTTCACTGCCAACTCGATGAACTGCCTCACCGAGGCGCTCGGGCTCTCGCTGCCGGGTAACGGCACGACGCTCGCCACCCACACCGCCCGCCGCGACCTCTACGAGGACGCGGGCAAAGCCATCGTCGACATCACCAACGCGCACTACTTCGACGGCGACGATTCCGTTCTGCCCCGGTCCATCGCGGGCCGCGAGGCGTTCGAGAACGCGATGACCATGGACATCGCAATGGGCGGCTCATCCAACACCATCCTGCATTTGCTCGCCGCTGCCCAGGAAGCCGAACTGGACTTCACCCTCGAGGACATCGACGCCATCTCGCGCCGCACCCCGTGCTTGTCCAAGGTGGCGCCCAACGGCACCTACCTGATCGAAGACGTCCACCGTGCCGGCGGCATCCCAGCCATCATGGGCGAACTGGACCGCGGCGGGATGCTCAATCACAACGTACGCTCCGTGCACAGCCCAGACCTGCGCTCCTGGCTGGACGCCTGGGACATCCGCGGCGGCCAGGCGAGCGACGAGGCCACCGAACTCTTCCACGCGGCCCCCGGCTGTGTCCGCTCCGCTACGGCCTTCTCCCAGTCGGAGCGCTGGGAGAGCTTGGACACCGACGCCGAGAACGGCTGCGTCCGCTCGATCGCCAACGCCCACACCGTGGAAGGCGGCCTGGCCGTGCTCCGAGGCAACATCTCGCTCGATGGATGCGTCGTGAAGACCGCCGGCGTGGATGAGTCGATCTTCCGCTTCTCCGGCCCCGCCGTGGTTTTCGAATCGCAGGATGACGCCGTGGAGGCAATCTTGAGCAAACGAATCGTCGAGGGCGACGTCGTCGTCATTCGATACGAGGGCCCGCGCGGCGGCCCTGGCATGCAGGAAATGCTCTACCCGACGTCATTCCTGAAGGGTCTCGGGCTCGGGGCGAAGTGCGCCCTCATCACCGACGGACGATTCTCCGGGGGGACCTCCGGGCTATCGATCGGCCACATCTCTCCCGAAGCCGCCGCAGGAGGAGCGATCGCCCTCATCGAGGACGGCGACACGATTTCCATCGACATTCCCGCCCGCTCGATCACTGTTGAGGTGCCCGACGACGAGCTTGACCGCCGTCGCGCACTGCTTGAGGCGACCACAGGCTACCGGCCGCGCAACCGCGAACGCGCTGTCTCGCCAGCGCTGCGCGCATACGCGGCGTTCGCGCTTTCGGCGGACAAGGGAGCCGTGCGGCACGTGCCCTTGGAATCAGTACCTGCGGCTATCAGCCGCTAGTAACCGGCAGTCCGTAAGGTGCAATGGCCACCGCTGGGGGTGGCCACTGCACCTTAGGGCACTTCGCCATGGAACGGTGTTGGGCGTCGCCTACCTGCCGTTGAGCAAATGGTCGGGCATCCGGTTTCCGGGAGCCCTTCCGCGGATCTCCAGCAGTTCGCGGGCGTGGGCGTGAAGGCGACGATCCTCGTCGGTTTCCGGAACCCAGGGTGGGATCGGAACGGACGTGCCGGTCTTGTCCCTGGCCACCATGACCGTGAGGCAATAGGTGGTCAGGTTCATCTCGCGGGTCTTGGGGTTTCCGGAGCGCACATGGACCGCAATATGCATGCCCTTATGGCCTGTGTAGACGAGGCGGGCTTCGACTTCCACCACGTCGCCGATCAACAGTGGTCGGTAGAAGCGCACGCCGCCGGAGAAAACGGCCACGGTGTCCTTGCCGCAATAGCGGGAAGCGCAGACGTAGGCGGCCTCATCGATCCACTTCATGACGATGCCGCCATGGACTTTCCCGCCCCAGTTCACATCGGTGGGGGCTGCCATGAAGCGGAGAACAACGCGCTCGGCCGTGCCGGCGTCGGTATATTCCTGCGCGTTCATGGCTTCGACGATCTTTTCCCGCACGGCGATTCGCGCGAGGGCGCTGTTGCGCTGCTCGATTTCCTCCGGCGTCGCTGGCTCGAACTGGGGGACTGGAACCGGGCGGCCGTCGGGACCGACCGCAACGAAGATCACCAGGCACTGGCTGCGCATCGTGGCCGGGCCGCCCTTGGGGTCGCCGGAGGACACGATGGTCCGGATGTGCATGGAAGAGCGGCCCGTGTAGACGATGGTCGCTTCCACCTCGACCATGTCCCCGCTGTTCACGGGGTCGGCGAAATGGATGTTGCCCACGTAAGCCGTGACGCAATAGGACTTCGCCCAGCCAACAGCTGCCGCGTACGCGGCCTTGTCCACCCACTCAAGGACTGTGCCGGCGTCGACGGACCCGCTGTGTCCGACGTCGGTGGGGGAAGCAAGGAACCGCAACGTGACGGAGTGGGAGGGGAGCTCGCTCATGACGTGAGTGTATCGACGGCGTGGATGCCGGCGCGCTGTATGACGGGCCGGCGACGCCCACACGGCTCCGCGACACGCAAATGGGTCCGTGACATGCAAAAGGGCTGGCGACGCCCGAATTCGGGAGTCGCCAGCCCTTTGTGGCATCGCCGGCGCAATTGGGTGTCGCCGGCGAAGCAGCGCACGCGATCCTAGGCGAGAATGCGCAGCTTGGAACCCCTCCGGCCGAAGACGGCGGCGTCGACGGAGATTCGTCCGGCGCCGGTCAGGGCCACGGCCGCCACTGCGGCCGCGAGGGCCAGGACGAGTTCGTATCCGCCCTTGTCGGCAAACAGGCCGGCCGGGGCGTGGACCAGGAAAAGGGCACCGAGCATATCCAGTGCAAGGAGAGCGGCGAAGATGCGCGTCAGCACGCCCGCGATGAGGGCAATGCCTCCGACAAGTTCGATGCTTGCCACGATCGGGGCCACGACGTCGGCGGCAGGAACGCCCATCTTGCCGAAGGCGGCCTGTGTGCCGGCGATGGTGAACTCATTGAATTTCTGCCAGCCATGCGCGGCGAAGATGAAGCCGACGATGACGCGCAGGACGGTAAGGGCTGTGTTGGTCAGGGTGGACTGGTTCATGTTTTTGCACCGTTTTCGGGTAGCGGTTGGCTGTCGCGAAGCTCCCAAGACCGGAGTCAATTTGTTGAAGCTTCAACTCAAGCCTTTCCGACTTTGCTTGAAGTGTCAAACAAGCGTGACGCAGTGAGACCGCCTCCGCAGTCCCGGCAGGTCCTACCGGCCCTTGCGCTTCGCTTCCAACCAGGGCTTCAGGAGGCGGGTGGTGACCGGCAGGAAAATGTAGACCATGAGCGGCGTCAGGATGCAGATGTTCAACAGAACCTGGAGAACCAGCGGCCAGCCCAGGACCAAGGGGTGCAGCAGGAAATTGGCCAGCAGGCTCAAGGGAAAGAACGGCAGGAAGATGCTGACGGCCTGCTTCCATCGCGGCGGCACCACCGTCTCCGGGACGGCGAGGTTCACGTCGCCGGGTTGCGAGAACCATCCTTCGATTCCGGAACGGCGCTCCACCCGCGTGACCTCCATGAGCTCAGTGGCGCTTTCGATCCACCATCGGCGCTCCTCGGATTCCTCCCAAGCCTGCAGGGTTTCAGCATCGGCGAAGCGGTAGAGCATGTGCCATTCATCGGAATCGGCCGCCGTGCGCACCCATCCTGAACCCAGGTAGCCGGGCCATTCCCGGGCAAGTTCCTGACCTGCGTGGGCCCATGCGTTGGCTTGGCGCGTGTAACCGGGAGTAATGGTGCGGGCGACGGAAACGGTGATGGGATGCTGGAGCGACACCTCAACAATCTACTCGCCGGTGCCCCGCTAGGCTGGGAAAGTGCCCCAAACAGTGACCCGTCCCACCACGCCCTCCACTTCCCGCGAGATCCTGCGCCTGGCTGTCCCCGCCTTTGGGGCGCTCATCGCCGAACCCCTCTTCCTCTTGGCCGACTCGGCCATTGTGGGCCACCTTGGCGTCCCTCAACTTGCCGGCGTCGGGCTGGCCTCCACCCTGCTGTACACCGCCGTCGGACTCATGGTCTTTCTGGCATATTCGACAACTCCTGCCGTGGCCCGGGCGATCGGGGACGGAAAGCTCGCCAAAGCGCTGGCCGCAGGTCGCGACGGCGTCTGGCTGGCCTTGTTGCTAGGCACCGTCCTGGCCGTGGCCGGTTTCCTCGCGGCCGAGCCGCTCGTCGGGCTGCTTGGAGCCGGTGGCGAGGTGCAGGCATATGCCGTCGAGTACTTGCGCTGGTCGATGCCAGGACTCGTAGCCATGCTCCTGATCTTCGCTGGCACCGGCGTCTTGCGCGGACTACAGGACACCCGCACCCCCTTGGTGGTCGCAACAGCGGGCTTCGCCATCAACATCGCCCTGAACTGGACCCTCGTCTACGGGCTGCATTTATCCGTGGCGGGGTCAGCTATCGGTACCAGCATTGCGCAATGGGCCATGGCTGCCGTCTATTTGGTGATGGTGGGACGGAATGCCCGGCGCCACGGGGTTTCATTGCGACCGGACTGGCGCGGAATCCGCACGATGACCTCCGTGGGTTCATGGCTCATGCTCCGCACCCTCAGCCTGCGCCTGGCTATACTGGCCACCGTCCTGGTGGTCACGTCCCAAGGATCCGTGAACCTCGCCGCGCACCAGCTCGCGATGACCATTTTCTCCTTCCTTGCCTTCGCCCTGGACGCCTTGGCGATTGCTGCGCAGGCCCTCATCGGCAAGGAACTCGGCGCCGCCCGTCCGGCTCGGGCGCGCGATCTCACCCGCACGATGATCCGCTGGGGTGTGGGCTTCGGTGTCGTGACCGGTGTACTCCTCGCGGTCGCCGCTCCGTGGGCGGGCTTCCTCTTCACCTCCGACGCCAGCGTCCAGTCCGCGCTCACCGCGGCACTGTGGGTGCTCGCCGTCGGGCAGCCTCTCGGCGGCTACGTCTTCGTCCTGGACGGCGTCCTGATCGGTGCGGGCGATGCCCGCTACCTGGCGATTGCCGGCGTCGTGAACCTCGCGGTCTATCTGCCGCTCTTGGTGGCAGTCCACGTGACAAAGCCCGACGGCGCGGCGGGGCTCGTCTGGCTCTGGGTCACGTTCGCGCTGGGCTACATGATGGCCCGCGGGGTCACGCTGGGGCTGCGCGCCCGCTCTGACAAATGGATGGTCCTCGGTTCGCACTAAACTGGACTGGTGACTCTCCCCACCTCTTCAGCGACTTCATCCACGCCTTCAGCAACCGGACTCTGGAAGCCCGTACTTCTCCGCGCCGGTGCTGCGCTGGTGTTTGGAGCCGTGACCGTCTTCTGGGGCTCGCCATCCGTTCACGTTCTGGCCTGGGCTACAGGGCTCTACCTGCTCGCAACCGCGGGCGGCGCGTTCCTGGCTGCGAGTGTTCCGGCGGCCGCGGCTGTCGTCGTTGGCCTGGCAGGGGTGGGTGCCTTGATTACGCAGTCCGACACGGGGGTTGGCGTTTCCGCGCTCGTAGGGTTGCTGGTGCTCGGGGTGTTTGAGCTGGTCCAGGGATTCCGGCAGCGCGGACACCATGTGCTTGCCCGCGACTGGATCATTTCCGGTGTGGTGGGCATCGGCACCGCCGTTGCGTTGCCGTTCTTCATCAGCCTTGGAGCGCACGCACTTCTCGGTGTTGCCGGCGGTGGCGCCATCATCTCGGGAGTCTTGTGGGTGCTGTCCGGGCTGAGCCTCCGGCACGATGGGCGAAGCCCCTCCGCTGAGGCCGTAAACTAGTAGTCGTACGTTCTACCCTTCGTAGAACTTTCAAGGCGCGAACGGCGCCAACACCCACATTGGAGGAATGACCTTGGCTGACCAAAAACCAGGAGAGCCGCGCAAGATGCGGACCTCGGTTAAGGGACCGCTGATGTTCTCCGCGTTTTGGGGCGTCGTGATCTTTTTCGCCGTGCTGATTTTCGCCTCCGGCGGGAGCGCCCGGACTCCGCGCTTTGACCTCGCCTTTACGGGCGCCGGCATCGCCTTCATTGTGAGCCTTGTCCTCGCCGCAATGCTTTCCATGAGCCACAAGGAAAACGCCGAGCACCTCGGCAAGGGCTCGGGCGTCAACCTGAGTTCCAGGAAGCCGGGCCAGGGTCACGGTTCTGCGGCCCCCCATGCGGGCAGCGAGACGGAAACCCCCGACGCCGACTAGGCCGTCCTAGCCTCGTATCCCGTCACGCCACGCAACTTTTTGCCGGCTGGCGACCCCGGCGACCCCGGAAACCCGCGGCAGGCCGCCGTCGTGCGCCCCGAAAAGTTGCTCCGCGTGACGCTCGCGCCGGCTCACTCCGTACCTGAGGCCTTCCGGGCCCGGTAGGCGGCCACGTGGGTTCGGTTGGCGCAGTTGCCGGTATCGCAATAGAGCTTGGAACGGTTGCGGCTCAAGTCCAGCACAACCGCGTCGCAATCGTCTGCCGCGCACACCCGCAGGCGGTCCATTTCCTTGCTGCGGATGACGTCGACGAGTGCCATGGCAGCCTCCGTCCCCATGCGTTCCGCGAGGGGCGCTTCAGGAGTGGTGGCGTGCAAGTGCCAATCCCAATGGTCGTGCTTGACCAGCTGGGGAAGTGCACGCGCGTCGGTGAGGAGTTGGTTGACGGTCTTTGCGGCCGCGTCCTCGTCCGCTGTCCACAGGGAAGCCAACTGGCTCCGCAGGCGCTTCGCGCTGGCCAATTCCGCCTCGGTTCCCTCCCTGGTCCCCGTGAATTCTTCCGCGTCGAGGAAGGCGTGGAGCTCGGCGGCACCCGTGAGGGATTCGGTCCCGTTGGCGGCCGTATTGATCAAATTGACCACGGTTCGAAGCGCCACTTCAGTGTCAGGTGCAAAAAGCACTTTGACTCCTTACATCTCTCGGGGGTATTGTCAGCAGCGTAACCCATTTTACTCCTGACAGGAGGCTGCTGTGTCAGCTGCAACAAACCGGGCTGGTGCTGCGGGCTTCATGGCGTCGGGCCTGGGGCTCGCGCTCTTTTCCTCAGCTGTTTTCGGCTTGTCCGGCTCGTTCGCCAAGTCGCTCCTGGAAACCGGGTGGACCCCCGGCGCGGCAGTTGCCATCCGCTTGAGCGGTGCCTCACTCATCTTGGTGATCCCGGCCGTCGTCGCTCTCCGGGGCCGTTGGCACCAGCTCAAGGACAATTGGCTCACCATCCTGTTGTTCGGCGTGATTGGCGTCGCCGGGTGTCAGCTTTTCTACTTCAACGCGGTATCCAAGCTGTCCGTGGGTGTCGCCCTCCTGCTCGAATATCTCGCGCCAACCATGATCGTCTTGTGGCTCTGGGTCGCGAGCCGACGCCGCCCCCGGGCCCTCACCGCTATTGGAACGCTGCTTTCCCTCGGCGGGCTCGTCCTGGTGCTTGATCTCACCGGCTCTGTGAAGGTGGACTTCATTGGCGTCCTGTGGGGCATGGCCGCAGCCGTCTGCCTGGTCATCTACTTCTTCATCACCGCCAAGCAGAACGACACATTGCCGCCCATCGTGCTGGCCGCAGGCGGTCTCATGGCAGGTTCAATCCTTATCTGGATTGCCGGCGGGACCGGTCTGCTGACCATGACTTTCGCCACCGCGGATACGCATCTCGGGCCGTGGACAACGCCGTGGTGGGTCTCGATCGCCGGCCTCGTCATCCTGTCCACCGTGCTGTCTTACGTCACGGGGATCATGGCTGCCCGAAGCCTTGGTTCCAAGGGGGCTTCCTTTGTCTCGCTCACGGAGGTGTTGTTTGCCGTCGTGTGGGCCTGGCTTCTCCTGGCCGAATTGCCCGGAGCCATCCAGCTCGTGGGCGGGGCACTCATCGTGTGCGGGGTGGTTCTGGTGCGAATCGACGAGCTACGGGCTGACAAGCGCGATGCCGCCGGATTCGGCGAAGACCACACGGCCCTTGAGCTTGACCACGCGAACGACGTCGAGCCGGTTCCCTCGGAGAGGGTGCTCTGAAACAATCTCCGGTGGTCCCGCAGCTACGACTTCAGGACCTTTGTCAGGGCTCAGATATCGCTTCAAGGGGTCCCGGCACGGGAGAGCGGGGCCTAGCATGTTGATATGTGCCGGAACATTCACACCCTCCACAATTTTGAGCCACGAGCCACCTCTGCGGAGGTGGAAGCCGCAGCCCTGCAATACGTGCGCAAGATCAGTGGCACGACGAAGCCCTCGAAGGTCAACGAGGAAGCGTTCGCCGAGGCTGTCCATGAGATCGCGCACATCACCCAGCACCTGCTCGATTCCCTCGTGACCCATGCGCCAGCGCGCAACCGCGACGAGGAGGCGGCAAAAGCCAGGGCCCGGGCAGCCGTTCGTTTCGGAACGGCCTAGCTTCCCCCAAACTGCTAGCTTCCCCCAAACTAACTGGCAGTTGTTGCCGTTTTCACGCCGGATAACGACAACAACTGCGTGGGCCCACGCCGCCAGGGTTCCCTGGCCGAGCTTGCGAGGCGAGGGTGGCGGTGGGGATCAGTTGGGTGGGGCCCACGGTGGCGGTGGGGGCTACTTTGCGAAGGAGCGCAGCCGTAGTGAATTCGCGACCACCAGGACCGAGCTCGCGGCCATGGCCGCACCGGCGATCATCGGGTTGAGCAAACCAAGGGCTGCCACCGGGATACCGATGGCGTTGTAGAAGAAGGCCCAGAACAGGTTTGTCTTGATGGTGGTGAGGGTCTTCCGGGACAGCTCGATGGCTTGCACCAGCTGGCCGAGGTCACTGCCCATCACGGTCAGATCCGAGGCCTCGATGGCAACGTCGGTACCCGATCCCATGGCTATGCCAAGGTCGGCTTGCGCCAGCGCAGCGGCGTCGTTGACTCCGTCCCCTGCCATGGCCACAGTGGAACCCTGGGCCTGGAGTTTCCGCACCGCGTCCACCTTGCCTTCCGGCAGGACTCCCGCGAATACGTCTTCCGGGGAGATCCCGACGGCGGTGGCCACTTGGGCGGCGACGGCGGCGTTGTCTCCGGTCAGCAGCAGAGGGCGAATCCCGAGTTCCTTGAGCTTTGCGATGGCTGCCGCCGAACCGGGTTTGACAGTGTCCCTTAGCGACACGATCCCGGCGGGCTCCCCGTCCACAGCAACCCAGATGGCGGTAGCCCCACCAGCTTCCTCAGTGGCCAGGGCCCGGCGCTGTGCATCGTCGGGGAAGATTCCGTTGTCTTCCAGCCAGCCGGTCCTGCCGGCCACGACCGTCCGACGAGCGCCATTCCCTGCTCCGTTCAGCGCAACCGTTCCCCGGACTCCGCCGCCCGGGGCGGAACTGAAGTCCTTCACGGCGGGGAGGGGGCCGGCGTCGGGCATTGCGGACTTGGCTGCGGCGGCAATGGCGTGGGCGATGGGGTGCTCCGACGCTGCCTCGACTGCGCCGGCGAGAGACAGGACGTCGGCGGGGGAGTGGCCGTTCAAGGCCAGGGTATGTCCGACGGCCAGCTTTCCGCTCGTGACGGTTCCGGTCTTGTCCAACAGGATGGCGTCCACCGTGCGCGTATCTTCAAGCACCTGTGGACCCTTGATGAGGATGCCGAGCTGCGCGCCCCGACCGGTCCCGGTCAAGAGGCCAACGGGTGTCGCGAGCCCAAGCGCACACGGGCAGGCAATCACGAGGACCGCCACAGCAGCAGTGAACGAGGCGTTGAGGTCCCCGCTCAGGGCGAGCCAGAATACGAAGGTAACGACGGCGATAACCAGCACGACCGGAACGAACACGGCGCTGATGCGATCGGCGAGCCGTGCAATCGGGGCTTTGCCCGTCTGCGCTTGGCTGACCAGCCGCCCCATTTGCGCCAGCGTCGTGTCGGAACCGACGCGGGTCGCGCGGACCAACAAACGGCCCGAAGTATTGATCGTGGCGCCCGTGACCTGGCTTCCCGGTCCGACCTCCACCGGCATGGATTCGCCGGTGATCAGCGACGCGTCGACGGCGGATTCACCGCCCGTCACTACGCCGTCAGTAGCGATCTTCTCGCCCGGGCGGACCACGAAGATGTCCCCCGCCACGAGTTGCTCGGCCGGGATCTTGTGCTCGACGCCGTCGCGCAGCACCGTTGCGTCCTTGGCTCCCAGGTTCAGCAGGGCCTTGAGGGCATCGCCGGCCTTCGCTTTGGCGTTGGCCTCGAGATAACGGCCCAGCAGCAGGAACGTGGTGACCACAGCCGCAACTTCGAAGTACAGCCCGCCGCTCACGCCTCCCATGGACTCCATGCCGGGGTGTTCAGTCATCATGGGGTTGGCAACGAGCTGCCACGCAGAGTAGAGGTACGCGGCCAGGACACCAATCGAGACGAGCGTGTCCATGGTCGAGGCGAAATGGCGCGCGTTGATGGCGGCCGCACGATGGAAGGGCCAGGCAGCCCACGTCACCACGGGAAGAGCCAGTGCAGCGGCGACCCAACCCCAGTGCGGGAACTGCAGGGCTGGAATCATCGAGATCGCGAAGACCGGGACCGTCAGTATGGCAGCGGCGATCAGTCTCGGCTTTAGCTGCCGGGACGCGGGGCCGTGGTGCATATGGTCTTCGTGGGCGCTGTGGTCGCCTGCCGCGGCGCCACCGGCGCCATGCTCGGCGTGCTCGGTCGTTCCGCCCCACCGGCCCCCTAACCTCGCAAGCTCGGCCAGGGAACCCTGCCGGCGTGGGCCCAGCTTAGACGCACGCTGCCGCATGCCCCCCGCGTCGCCACTGTGGTCATGGAGCCACTCGTTTTGGTCGCTATCGCTGTGGTCATGTTCGGGTTCGGAGTGCTCGCCAAGATGCCCGGTGCCGGGCTCGAGCGCGCCGAGCATGTCGGTTTCGCGATCGTGGCTCACGGTGCTGGACGGGCTGGGCCGGGATTCGCGGATCCAGGCTTTGTAGCCCGTTGCGTTTACGGTGTCCACGATCTGTTGGTCGGTGACGTTGTCCGGGACTTTTACCTGGGCTGATTCGAGGGGGAGGTTGACGGAAGCCTCCACGCCGTCGAGCTTGCCCAGTTTCCGCTCTACGCGGGCCACGCACGATGCGCACGTCATTCCCTCGATGTCGAGTTCGATGATGCGCGTGCCCGTTTGGTGGAGGATGTCGTGATTGCTCACATTGGCCCCTACGCCTCGTTGGCGACTACCAGGTAGCCGGCTTCGGCGACGGCTTCGCCGATTTCGGACGGCGACAATTCCTGGGTTGAGGTGATGGTGACGGTGGAGATTCCGCCGGCATTCAGATCGATCTCGACATTCTCCACTCCCGTCAAGGACTCAATTTCTTCGCTCACTGCGGAAACGCAGTGCCCGCAGGTCATTCCGGAAACGCTGACGTTCGTCTGGATGGTGGCGGTGTGGCCCATGGCGTGCTCCTTGGTAGTGAGTTGAATGGTGTGGTGAGTGCTTGCGGGGTTACCGCAACAGGCGCCCGATGGCATCGGCTGCCTCCTTGACCTTGATGTCGATTTGCTCTGCGCGCACGACGGGATCGGACTCGGAGGCAGCTCCGACGACGCAGTGCCCGATGTGTTCCTCCACGAGCCCGAGGCTCACGGCATGCAGGGCTTTAGTGACAGCCGAGACTTGGGTGAGGATGTCGATGCAATATTTGTCCTCTTCCACCATGCGCGCAATGCCGCGTACCTGGCCCTCGATCCGCTTAAGGCGCCTCAAGTAGGCGTCCTTGTTGGAAGAGTAGCCGTGTTGGGAATGCGCTCCATCCTCAACGTCGATGCCCGGCTGGCCAATGTTCAAATCAACCGGGTTCAAATCTGCGGGGTCCACATCGATCGTGCTCATGCCCCAAAGGTATACCCCCTAGGGGTATAAAATCAAGTACCCCCAGGGGGTATCAGCCATCGTGCGAAAGATCGCCTATTTACAAATTCTCGTTTTGCAATGCAAACCTTTTGCCGCTTGTGCTTCCGCTCACAAAAGTATGTTTGTAAAGTTTCCTTCCATACCCGAAGCGGGGGACCGCCGGGCACTCAACCCTTTTCTCTATGGAGGATCCATTGAAAATCGCACGCTCTGCGGCTGCCTTTGCCCTCGCCGCCCTCGCACTGACGGCCTGCGCCCCGCCCACGTCGAACAACGCCGCGTCATCTTCCGATGAGAAGTCCGGCACCATCCGCGTCTGGCTCTTCTCGGAAGTCAACCAGGACCCCAAATCCGCGGTAGTCAAGGCCGCGGTTTCCGATTTCGAAGCCAGTCACAGCGGCGTCAAGGTCGACGTCCAGTACATTCCCGTCGACAGCCGGGCAGAACGGTTCAAGGCCGCGTTCAACGACCCCTCGAGCGCTCCCGACGTCGCCGAGTTCGGCAACACAGACCTCGCCAGCTACGTTGCATCCGGCGGATTGTCCGACATGACTGCAGACATCAAGGCCTGGGATGAGTCCAAGGACCTGGACAGCAAGATCCTGGCCACCACGGACGTCGGTGGCAAGAACTACGGTGTGCCGTGGTACGTCGGCGTCCGAGCCCTCTACTACCGCGCCGATCTGCTGCAGAAGCTCGGGCTGGGGGCGCCCAAGACTCTTGCCGACGTCGAAACCGTGGCCCGCGCCGTCCGCGCAGCCAACCCGGACATGCTCGGGATTTCGGTTGGTGGAGCTGCGCAGTTCTCCGCTATGCCCTACCTCTGGGTCAACGGTGGCAACATTGCCACGAAGAAGGGTGACACTTTCGTCTCTGGTCTGGATTCGGCCGAATCCCGGGACGGCATCTCGGCTTATGCCCGGCTGCTCAAGAACGACATCTGCCCGCCCCAGACGTGCGCCGAATTCGGCGGAAACGCGAGCGTCCAGCAGTTCATCGCCGGCAAGTCGGCCATGACCATCGGTGGCGACTTCAACTACAAGGCCGTGGCGGCCAGCGCCGTCAAGGACAAGTTCGCGGTGGTTCCGGTTCCGGGCAATACGGCAGGTTCGATCGCCCCTGCATTTGCCGGCGGAAACAACCTGGGCGTCTTCAACAGCAGCAAGCACCACACCCTGGCAGCTGAGTTCGTTGAGCTGTTGGCTGGCAAGAAGTTCCAGCAGAAGATGTTCGACGCCATGGGCAACCTGCCGACATTCAGCGACGTCCAGACGTCTGTTGCGGCGTCCAATCCACAGCTTGACCCCTTCATCAAGACCCTCGCCGCCGGCACCAATTTCGTCCCCGTGACGGAAACCTGGTCCACCATCGACGCCCAGGGCATCTTCACCGGGATGTACCAGAAGATCGTCACGGGTAAAGCTGACGTCAATACGGCTACTGCGGACGCGGCTGCAGCCATGAACAAGGTCTTCGGATCCAAATGACGGGGTTCGTGAGGCACGTCCGATCCACGCCAGGTGGCGCGGCGTGACGGCGCTTGCATCCGCGAAGGCGGGCACAAACGGAGCGAACCGCAAACAGGACCGCAAACAGAACCGCAAGCCGACGACGGCGCGCATGCCCCGCCGTCGTTCGCAGGGCAAGCGCAGCTTGGAACCGTGGTTCTACCTGGCCCCGGCTTTCATTGTCCTGATCGCGCTGCTGGGATACCCGATCTTCCAGCTCATCAACGTTTCCTTGTATGACTACCGCCAGGCCCAAGTCAGTGGCAAGGCACCACTGCAGTTCACGGGCCTGGAGAACTACCAGAAACTGTTCGCCGATCCGGAGTTCTGGTCCGTCCTGGGCAACACAGTGTTGTTCGCGGGCGCCTGCGTTGTCCTGACGCTGCTGGTGGGAACGTCGTTGGCAGTGCTGGCCACACGGCTCCGGCCCTGGGTCCGGACCGCGCTGTTCGTAGTCTCGCTCGGCGCTTGGGCCACACCGGCCGTCACCGGCAGCGCCGTGTGGTTGTTCCTCTTCGACCCCACCTTGGGACTCGTCAACAAGGCACTCGTGTCCGTGGGCTTGACCCAGTTCAACGGCTACTCCTGGACCTACGACAAATGGTCCGCCTTCGGGCTGGTGGCCAGCGAAGTGGTGTGGTGTTCGTTCCCGTTCGTGCTTGTGACGGTCTACGCCGGCATCCAGGCGATCTCCACCGAAGTGATTGAGGCGGCGCGGCTCGACGGTGCTTCCATGCCCCGGATCGCGCGCAGCATCATGCTTCCGATGCTGCGGCCCATCGTGATGGTGGTGACCATCCAGTCCATCATCTGGAATTTCAAGATCTTCTCCCAGATTTACATCATGACCAATGGCGGCGGTATTGCCGGGCAGAACCTCGTGCTGAACGTCTACGGCTACCAGCAGGCCTTCGCGGCCAGCCTTTATGGCCTCGGCTCGGCCCTCGGCGTCATCATGACCGCGCTGCTGATGATCATTACCCTGATCTACCTCCGCATCCTCAAGAGAACGGGAGAAGTCCTGTGACCGCCGTCGACGTTCCACTCCGCAAGAACCGGCCCGCACCGGACGCGCCGCAACAGTTCCGCAAGCGCGGACGACGCCGGTTCGGCGCCGATGCGGCGGCACTCGCCATCGCGCTTCTTGTCGCGTTCCCCCTGTTCTGGATGGTCCTTTCGGCCCTCAAGCCGAAGACGGCGCTCGACGCCGGCGATGCGGCACCGTTCACGCTGGAACCGTCCTTCGACTCCTTCATGCGGGTCCTGTCAGTGAACAACTTCGGCAGGTACTTCCTCAACAGCGTAATCGTGGCGCTCGTGGTCGTCATCGTCTCCACTGTGCTGGCGTTTTTGGCCTCCGTGGCACTGACCCGCTACCAATTCAAGATGCGCACCAAGCTGCTGATCGTGGTCCTCGTGTCCCAGATGGTGCCCGTCGAAGCGCTCACGATTCCGTTGTTCTTCCTGCTGCGCAATGCCGGGGAGGCCGTACCGTTGGTGGGCTTGAACCAGCTCGGCTCCGTGGTGCTGGTCCATGTGGGATTCAGCATTCCGTTCGCGATCTGGATGCTTCGTGGCTTCGTGGCAGCCGTGCCGGTCGAGATCGAAGAGGCAGCGCGCATAGACGGGGCGAGCGGTTTCCGTTTTGTCCGCTCGATCCTCTTCCCGCTCGTGGCGCCCGGAGTGGTGGCATGCTCGGTGTTTTCCTTCATCTCCACGTGGAACGACTTCCTCTTCGCCAAGACATTCATCATTTCCGCCCAGGAGAACCAGACCCTGCCCATGGCATTGTTGACCTTCTTCAAGCCCGACCAGAACGATTGGGGTGCCATCATGGCCGGTTCCGTGATTATGACCATTCCCGTGCTGATCTTCTTCATCGCAGTGCAGCGAAAACTCGTGTCCGGGCTGGCGGGGGCGGTGAAGGGATGAGCGCCGCGGATCTGCTGGTTCCCGTGCCGTACTCGGTGGAGTCGCGTGTCGGTTTCCTGGAACTGGACGCAGCCACCACGCTGGCCGCCGATCCGGAGCTCAACAGTGCGCGCCGCTGGCTGGCCCGGAACCTCGGAGCGGCCACTGGCTGGGACCTGTTCCCGGCCGCCGCGGCCGATGCGGGTATCAGCCTCCTGCTTGACCCGGAGCTCGACGCCGAGGCGTACCGACTGGAGGTGGGCGCCGCCGTCGTGATTCATGCGGGCGGTCCGGCCGGAGCCTTCTATGGCGCGCAGACGCTCCTGCAGCTGATGGGACCCGCCGCGTTCCGGCAAGCGCCCGTTCCGGAAACGGATGGCGCATGGCCGGTTCCCAAGGTATCCATCCAGGACCACCCGCGTTTCGGGTACCGCGGGGCCATGCTGGACGTGGCCCGGCACTTCATGCCCAAGGACAACCTGCTGCGGTTCATCGAGGTGATGGCCATGCACAAGCTCAACGTCCTGCACCTGCACCTCACGGACGACCAAGGCTGGCGGATCCAGGTCAATCGCTACCCGAAACTTACCGAGACCGGGGCATGGCGTCGCGAGTCCTCGCTTGGTTCTTGGCGGGCAGGGGTTTTCGATGGGCTTCCGCACGGCGGGTTCTACAGCCAGGACGATTTACGCGAAGTGGTCGCGTTCGCTGCCGAGCGCCACATCACCGTCATTCCGGAGATCGATGTTCCAGGACACAGCCAGGCCGCCATCGCCGCCTACCCCGAACTGGGAACGGGCGTGGCCACCGAGGTGTGGCCCCGTTGGGGAATCAATGAGACGGTCCTGGAAGTCTCGGAAACCTCATTGGAGTTCTACCGCAACGTGCTCGATGAAGTGGTGCAGATCTTCCCGTCCCGTTGGATCAGCTTGGGCGGAGACGAGGTTCCTTTGACCCAGTGGCAATCCAGCGCCCAGGCACAAGCCAAAGCCGCCGAACTCGGATTGCCCGACGTTTCGGGACTGCACAGCTGGTTTGTCGGGCAGTTGGCGAAGCACCTTGACGGGCATGGGCGTGCTACCTCCGTGTGGGACGAAATCGGCGACGGCGAGCTGCCGGATGGTGCATTGGTGGCCTCCTGGCGAGGCTACGAAGGCGGTATGAGCGCGCTCAAAAGCGGTTATGACGTGGTCATGTGCCCTGAGCACAAGCTGTACCTTGACCACCGGCAGGCCGACGGCGACGGCGAACCCGTGCCCGTGGGTTTTGTCACCAGCCTGCAGGATGTCTACGGCTTCGAACCGCTGCCCGCGGGTGCGGATGAAACGTTCCGGGGCAGGCTCCTCGGCGCGCAGGCCAACATCTGGACGGAACACCTGGATTCCCCGCGACGGGTCCACTTCGCCGCGTTTCCGCGGCTGAGCGCCGCGGCGGAGGTGCTCTGGTGCCAGCCGGAGAACCGCGACTACGATGGTTTCCTGGCCAGGCTCGAAGGCGCGCATCTGGAACGCCTGGAGGCCATGGGAGTGGAATACCGGCCGCTGTCCGGACCGCATCCCTGGCAGTTGAGGCCTGGAGTGGTTGGCTGGAAACGCGATTACGACGCCGAGCAGCGCATCGCCGCTGGATAGGACACACGTGGGTACTGAAGGCACGGAGGCCCGGAACTCCTCGGCTTCGCTGCGGAAGGCGCTGGCTTTGCTGGCGGTGGTGGCGGAGCATCCGGTGAGCGCGGACGGACTCGCCTTGGTGGAGCTGACCAAGCTCTCCGGGCTCAACAAGAGCACGGTTCTGAGGTTGGCCGCGCCCTTGTTGGACGAAAACCTGCTGGAACGCGACGCCGAGAGCGGCCGCTTCCGGCTGGGCCATGGTTGCCTGCGTTTGGGACAGTCATACCTGGACCGGCTCGATTTGCGCAGCGTCGCGAATGCCGAGCTCAGAGTGCTGATGAGGGCTACGGAAAGCACCTGCCACTTGGTGGTCCTGTCCGGCCATGATGTGGTCTACCTCGACAAAGTTGAAGACGAGGCAACAGTCCGTATGGCATCGCGCGTTGGGGCGACCATGCCGGCGTACTGCACCGCGGTTGGCAAAGCCATGTTGGCCTTCAGCCCGGAGGAAGTGGTGGCGCCTATCCTGGCCGGCGATTTGGTGCCCATCACCGACAGGACCATCACGGATCCCGAGCAGTTGCGGGCTGAATTCGCCGCGATCCGTCGCCGAGGCTATGCGATCGACGACCGTGAAAACGAACCCGAGGTCCGGTGCGTCGCTGCCCCGATCTTCGGCCACGACGATCACGTGGTTGCCGCCCTCAGCGTCTCATCGTTGTCGTCCCGGATGACCGCCAAACGCGTCCGTGAAGTAGGTCCCATGGCCGCCGAAACCAGTTTGCGCATCTCGGCCAAGCTGGGATCGCGACGTGCCAACGCCAAACTCGCGAAGCTGGCTTAGGAGGGCAGATGGAAAAGCCAAAGAACGACGCCGGTGCTGCGGTTGGGGCGGACGGTGCCGCAGGCGCTTACTTCCGTGCGAAGCTGCAGTTCGAGATCGACGTCATGGACGTTGCCGATGCGGCTCCCGGCAGTTTCGTGCTCGTGGATACACGCAGGCAGTCTTCGTGGGACCACGGTCACATCCCCGGTGCCGTGCACCTTCCGACCGCCGGGATACCCGCCCGGGCAGCCGCACTGATCCCGGCCGGGACCGCAGTGGTGGTCTATTCCTGGGGACCTGGTTGCAATGGAAGCACCTTCGCGGCCCTGGCCTTCGCCGAGCTCGGGTACCCGGTGCGGGAGATGATCGGTGGCATCGAGTATTGGGCGCGGAACGGGCTTCCTGTGGAGACAGCTACGGGTGTTGTCGTTCGGGACTTCGATGGCCTGGTGACGGCGCACCAGCCCGGGGGATAGCAGCCACCGCTACCCCCATCCCGCCCAGTCCTCCGGTCTGAGCGAGGGCCGGCCGAGAAGGTAACCTTGGGCCGCGGTCATCCCGAGCTTGGTGACCGCAGCCAGCTCGGCCTCGGTCTCGATCCCTTCGGCTACCAGGGCGGCTCCGATTTCGGAGGAAAAACCGACCATCGCAGCTCCCAGGGCCCGCTGTCCCGGATCTGTGTCGATGCCGGCGATGATCTCGCGATCGAGTTTGATGAGGTCCGGCTTGAGTTGCAGGATGTGGCGCATGGAAGCAAAGCCGGCGCCGGCGTCGTCGACGGCTATTCTCAGGCCGGCGCGCCGCAACGGCGCCAGCGCTTCGGCGAGCGGTTCATAGTTGGCGACCTCATGGCGTTCGGTGACCTCGAGCACGACGCGTCGTGGAGGGATGGTCGACTCGACAATCGCGGCTGCCAGCCGAGGGTCAAGGCACGCGCGCGGTGAGAGGTTTGCCGCGATGTACAGTTCCGGCGGGAGCCCCGCAGCGGTGGTCAGCGCGGTCCGGAGAGCAAGGATCTCGAGCTCGATATCCAGGCCGACCGAGGCGGCCTCCATGAAACGCACCTCCGGGGACAACTCCTGGGAGCCGCTGAACCGTGTCAACGATTCCACTCCAACTACGTTGCCGGTTTCCAGGCACCGGATCGGCTGGAATGCTGTGATGAGTGAGCCGTCATTGAGCAATGCCTGGATGCGGACGGTGACTTCCGCACGCGAACGTGCTGTCTCTGGATTCAAGACGCGGCAGGTGCCCTCGAAACCGCAGTCCCTGCCCTCCCTGTCGCGGATCGGCCTTCCGGCAACATCAATCAAGACGCGGCTGCCGTCCCGGTGGCGGCACACGGTGACCACCCGTGACCACGAGGAGTCACCGCTTTCCCTGGCTTTCCAGTCCACCCGTGCGTCTGCCAGGTCCCCGGGGTCGATGACGCGGGTGATGTGCCTCCCCAGCAGCTCGGAAGGTTCGTACCCCGTGATGTCCTTGCAAGCCGGGCTGCAGAACGTAAATCGCCCATCGGGCCCCGTGGCCCACAGCCAGTCCAGGCTTGTATGCAGCACGGTGTCCATCAAGCGCGACGTCCGGAACGCCTGGCTTCGTTCCCGCTGCTGCTGCCGCATGAGACGCCACGCCGCCAGCACCATCAGGGGCACGATCAGCAATGCCAGAAGAGCCGGGAACCCGGTCATTTCATCGATGCCGCCCCACAGCGGAAACCCGAAAGCCAATGGCAGGCGGATAGACAAGGCGACTGCAGCCTCGATGAATACGACAACCAGCAGCAACCATCCGGTAGAAACCGACGCCAGCCGGTTTGCTGGGCGTCCGTCCCGGGAAGACGCCCTCTTAAGCCTGGGAACGCGCATAAAGGGCATCACCCAATAGTGCCACCAAGCCGGGCTCGGGGGATTACGCCGTAACCGCCAGCGCGTCGATTTCCACGAGCATGACTTCGTGCGGGAGGTCGACGAACACCGTGGTGCGGCTGGGCAGTTGGCCACTGGGGACGTTCTCGGTGATGAATTCGCCGTAGACCTCGTTCATGGCGGCGAAGTCGTCGCGGGTAGTGAGGTAGACGCGGAACATGATGACATCTTCTACCGAAGAACCGCCGGCTTCGAGGATCGCCTTCACGTTCTCCAGTGTGCGGCGGGTCTGGACGCGGACGTCGCCCTCGCCGATGTACTGGTTGGTGGCGGGATCCATGGGGCCCTGGCCGGATACCTGGAACAGGCCGCCCTTCTGGATGCCTTGGGAGAATACGTGCGCCGGGGCCGGAGCATTTTCGGTCAGTACTACAGTCTTTTCACTCATGCCGAGTTCCTTTCGTGGCTGATCCAGCCGAGGTCGCGGGAGATGGCCTCGGTGCTGGCTTTGAGGTCGGGCAGCAGCTCAAGCAGTCCTTCATAGCTGAGCATCACCACCGGTACCGAACAAGAGGCTGCGGCCACGACGGCGCCACTCGCGTCGCGAATTGGGGTCGCGATGCAGTGCACGAAGGATTCGTGCTCGGCGTTGTCGTGGGCCCAGCCCTGGATCCTGACCTGCTCCAGTTCGGCCAAAAGGGCCTGCGGCGAGGTCAGGGTGGTGTCGGTAATTCTTGTGTAGTCGAGTCCCGCCGCGATCTTTTCCTGCCGGCTGCGTGGCATGTCGGCAAGCAGGACTTTTGCGACGGCAGCCGAATGCAGGGACGCGGTCAGGCCGATCCGGGAGTACATCCGCACGGGATGGTGCGACTCGAATTTGTCGATGTACACCACGTCGTTTCCCTCGAACGCGGCAAGGTGCACGGTGTGCCCGGTCTTTCCGTTCAGTTCGGCCAAGTACGGGTGCGCCACTTTGCGGATGTCGCGCTGTTCCAGGGCGAGCGAGGACAGCTCGAACAGCTTGGAGCCAAGCATGAACCGCTGGTCCTCATCGCGGACAACGAATCGCTTTTCCTCCATCGCGTGCAGGAGGCGCATCACGGTGGTCTTGTGCACCGAAGCCTTGGAGGCAAGCTCATCCAGGGTGGCCGGTTTGGAAGCAAGCTCGGCGAGCAGGTCGATGGCCCGCATCAGGCTTTGACTCATAGTGCTGTTCTCCGATCTTGGGGGCTCCGATTCTGGCTGCTGAAGTGTCCCCCGGCAACGTGGATCCCGGCCCACTCGGCGTCTGTGGAATCGAGGATGGCCGAAAGCAGCGCTGAGCCGGGAAGGGGGCCGCGATCGCCATGCACGGTGAGGGTGCAGGCTGCGGCGACGTGACCGCGGCGGAGGCTCGCCTTCTGCTCGAGGCCGAACAGCACGCCGCTCAGGTAGCCGGCAGCGAAGGAATCACCCGCGCCCACCGGCTCAAGCACGTCCACGGACAATGCCGACACCTCGGACCGCGTCCCGTCCCGTTCCAGCGCGATGGCGCTGATGGCCTCGTTCTTGATGACGACGACGGCGGGATCCGGCATGAGACGCCGTAGTTCAGTCTCGTCCGTGGTGCCGAAGGCGTGCTCGGCCTCGTCCTTGCCCACCAGCACGATGTCGGCAAGGTTGGCAAGACGGCGCAGCACGGAACGGTCCTGTCCGGCCCAGAGTGCCGCCCGCCAATTGACGTCGAAGCTGATGATGCGGCCCTGCCTCGGTGCGGCGAGGATGGCCTCGGTCAGCTCGAGGCATTCCGCTGAGAGCGCCGCTGTGATGCCGCTCAGGTGGATGAGCGATGCTTCGTTAAGCAAACGCTCGACGGCGGGATTCGCCAAGGTGCCCAGGCCCATGGCCGACGCGGCGGAACCCTGCCGATAATACAAAACTGAACTGCCGCCGTCGGGATCTGATTCCTGGGCTGGGACCTTGACGTAAAGCCCGGTGGGCCGTACGGGATCAACCTCGACGCCGGAAATGCCTACTCCGTGGCCGCTGAGCTCCTCCAGGATCCGGGTGCCGAATCCATCCCGGCCCACCCGGCCTACCCAGTGGGAGTCCAGGCCCATGGCGGCCAGGCCCATGGCAACGTTCGATTCCGCGCCGCCGATGCCGCAGTGCAGCTCCGTGGCTTGGTGCAGCGGGACGGGCTTCACCGGAGTGAGCATGGCCATCGTCTCGCCCACACATACAGCTGAAAGCATGAAACTCCCGCGCTCCCTCTGCCGCGTCCAGCGGCACTCGACACCCCAATGAAGAAGGGATTTCCGTGGCCTGATCAGGGGGTGCCGGGCCATGCCGCGGCCTTGACTCCCAATCCTGCACCATGTTAGACATATCACCAACAGCTTTGCAACCTGCGTTGCAAAATACGCAACGCAAGGAAATTGCGAGCAGAATGCGCACAGTGAATCGCGCACCGTGAAGGGATCGAACTGGTGAACACTTCCACGTCCGGGGCCGGAGCAGAGGCCGGGGCAATTGCGACCGACGCCGTGGCCCGCCTGGCAGATGTCCGGCTCGACTGGCGGCACAAAGCCGTGCCCGCCACAGCCAACGGCACCAGCCACCGCGAGTTCCTCTCCACAACCCCGAAACTCAAGGACCTCCAGACACCGTTGTTGACGCTTGATGCCGGGGCGATGCGCGGCAATGCCGATCGGCTGGCTTCGTGGTGCGCGGAGCATGGCGTCTTGCTGGCTCCGCATGGAAAGACCACCATGGCGCCACAGCTCTGGGCCGAACAGCTGAGCCGCGGCGCCTGGGGGATCACCGTGGCGAACTTCGCCCAGCTCCGCGTGGCCCGCGAATTCGGCGTGCGGCGCCTGCAACTGGCCAACAGCCTGAGCGATCCGCACGCGATCGAATGGGTCGCCAAGACCGCAAATCCGGACCGGCCGATCCTGTCCTGGGTGGACTCCGCCGTCACCGTGGAGGTCATTGGCCGCACCTTGGAAGCTGCCGGAAGCAATGCCGTCCTGGATGTCCTTGTTGAGCTTGGCGGGACCGGCGGCCGCACCGGCGCACGAGGCGTGGCGGCTGCACTCGACGTCGCGCGCGCCATCTCTGCCTCCCCGCACCTGCGGCTGGTGGGGGTGAGCGGCTACGAAGGATCGCTGGCCCACACGGCAGACGCCGACAGTCTCGCCGCCGTCCGCGGGTTCTTGGGCCAAATGGGTGAGCTGCATCAGCGGCTCCTCGAGGAAGGTCTCTACGGGGCCGACGCCGTCATCCTCACGGCAGGCGGCAGCGCCTACTTCGACGACGTCGTCGACGTCCTTTCGCCGCACGTCACCGCTGGCTCCGAGGCGGGCACCCGGGTGGAACTCATGATCCGCAGCGGGGCCTACATCATCCACGACGATGGCTTCTACCGCGGCATCTCGCCGTTTTCCCGCGACGGCGGCCAGCCGTTCACGGCAGCTATGCACGGCTGGGCGCGCGTCGTATCCCAGCCCGAGCCCGGCCTTGCCATCCTCGACGCCGGTAAACGCGACTTGCCGGTCGACGAAGGCCTCCCCCGTCCGCAGCTGATCGGACCCGCCCTCGGCGGTCCCATGCAGCCGCTCGAAGGCGCCGAGATCACCGCGGTCAACGATCAGCACTGCTTCATGACGTTCGACGCCGGCACCACCACTGTGCGGCCCGGAGACGTCGTGCGACTGGGGCTTTCGCATCCGTGCACGGCCTTCGACAAGTGGACGCTCATCCCAGTGCTGGCGGATACCGACGGCGACCAAACCGTCGTCGACCTCATCCATACCTTCTTCTAGGACACACGCCATGAAGACACTCATCAGCAACGCCATCCTGGTGGACGGAACCGGGGCGGACCGCCGTCCCGCGGACGTCCTGCTGGACGGCGGAGTGATCGCCGTCGTCGCCGACGCCGGATCCCTCACCGCAAGCGGAACCTGCGCCGAGCGGACCATCGATGCCACGGGACTCGTCCTGAGCCCCGGATTCATCGACATGCACGCTCATTCGGACCTGCAGTTGCTGGTCAACAAGGACCACTACGCCAAGCTCAGCCAGGGCGTCACCACCGAACTTCTGGGCCAGGACGGGCTGTCCTACGCTCCGGTGGACGACGCCACCCTGACCGGGGTCCGCGAGAAGATCGCCGGTTGGAACGACAACCCGCAGGATTTCGACTGGAATTGGCGGACGATAGGTGAGTACCTGGAGCGCCTCGACGCGGAAGAAGACGGGGGCCGGATCGCCACCAACGCCGCCTACCTCGTGCCACAGGGAACCGTGCGGGCCCTCGTGATGGGCTTCGCCGAAGGGGACCCGACGCCGGAGCAGCAGGAGCGGATGCAGGACCTGGTCCGCACCGCCATGGAGGAAGGCGCCGTGGGGATGTCCTCCGGGCTGACCTACACCCCCGGCATGTACGCCGGCACCGAGGAACTGGCGGGACTTTGCCGCACGGTGGGGGAGCTGGGTGGTTTCTACGCCCCGCACCACCGCTCCTACGGAAAGGGCGCGCTCGGCGCCTACGCTGAGATGATCGGACTGAGCCGGGACACCGGCTGCGCGCTGCACCTTTCCCACGCCACCATGAACTTCGCCGAAAACAAGGGCCGGGCGGGCGAGTTGCTTGAGCTCATCGATGCAGCGCTCGACGACGGCGCCGACATCACGCTCGACACCTACCCTTACCTCCCCGGCGCCACCACGCTCGCGGCCATTTTGCCTAGCTGGTCATCCTCCGGCGGCACCGAGGCCACACTCGCGCGCTTGGCCGACCCGGCCACGCTGGCGAGAATCCGCGAAAGCGTGGAGATTTACGGCTCCGACGGGTGCCACGGCGTCGTCGCCGAGTGGGACACCCTGGAGGTCAGCGGCGTCCAGAACCCGGCGCTCGCCGGCCATGTGGGCAAGACCATCGCCGCAATCGCCGCCGAAACCAACGCAGAGCCGTTCGACGTGTTCGCACAGATCCTCCAGGCGGACCGCCTGGGCACCGGGATCCTGCAGCACGTTGGCCACGAGGAAAACGTGCAGGCCATCATGGTCCACCGTACGCACACCGGCGGCAGCGACGGCCTCTTGGTCGGAGCCAAGCCGCACCCGCGTGCCTGGGGAACATTCCCCCGCTATTTGGGCCACTACAGCCGCGACTTGGGCTTGCTGACGCTGGAAGATATGGTCCACCACTTGAGCGGCCGCCCCGCCGAGCGGCTCAAGCTCGATCGCCGCGGGCTGGTCCGCGAAGGCTACGCGGCCGACGTCGTCCTCTTCGATCCGCGCACCGTCCGTGACGAAGCCACCTTTGAAAACCCCCGCAAGCCAGCCACTGGCATCCATTACGTGTTCGTCAACGGGACGGCAGCGATCGACGGCGGGAAGCCCACCGGCGCCCGTGCCGGCCGCGCCCTGCGCCGCAGCCCCGACGGACGCACCCGAGCAGGAAGTACGGAAATCGCATGACTCCTGAAGAATTCGTCGAACAGCTTGAAGCCGACCGCACCCTCGCCGTCGTCCGTGCGCCGTTTATCCCCCACGCCGCCGAGCTGTGCCGCGCACTGGCCGACGGCGGCATCCGCAGCGTCGAATTGACGTTCACCACCCCGGACGTGCTGAAGCATGTGCGTCGGGCGGCGGACACCGCCGCGCAGCACGGCGCCGCCGTCGGAATCGGTACCGTGATGACGGCCGAGCAGGCAAGGGCAGCAATCGACGCCGGTGCCCAATTCCTGGTGACGCCCGGCCTTCGCCCCGAGGTTGCGGCGGTGGCCGTCGCAGCCGGCGTTCCCTTCAGTTTGGGCGCCATGACACCCACCGAGGTAGCGCAGGCCCTTGACCTCGGTTCCGCCGCAGTCAAGATCTTCCCGGCCAGGCAGCTCGGCCCGGCCTACCTCAAGGATCTTCAGGGTCCCTACCCTGGCATCCGGCTTCTGCCCTCCGGCGGGATCGACGCCTCGAACGCCAAGAGCTACCTCGACGCCGGCGCCGCAGCGGTCTGCTGTGGAACCAGCGTGGTCCCTCCGTCCGCCGTGGCCGCAGGCGACTGGGCTGACATTTCGGCCAGGGCCGCCGCCTTCACCGCCACCCTCGCGTAGGAATCCCCAGAAAGTAACCTCCATGAATGAATTCCTGAACTGGCTACGGCACGATACGGCCGGCCTGCTTCTCCTGGCAGGTGCCGGCATTGCCCTCCTGTTGTTTCTGATCATCAAAGTCAAGGTAGAACCGTTCATTGCCTTGGTGGGTACCAGCGTGCTCGTCGCGCTGGCGGGCGGCGTGAGCATCGATGCCCTTGTAGGCTCGCCCATCAAGAGCGGGGACGCCCTCATCGAGAAGGGCTTCGCCGGGATCCTCGGACACATCACCCTGATCATCGGCCTGGGCACCGTCCTGGGCGCCATCCTGGAACGATCCGGCGGCGCGGAGGTCCTGCTGGGCAGGCTCGTGAAGATCTTCGGCGAAAAGGGAACGCCGCTGGCCATGGGCGTCACCGGGTTTGTCCTCGGCATTCCGGTCTTCTTCGACATCGGCATTTTCGTGCTCGCACCCCTCGTCTACGTGGCGGCGGTGCGCGGCGGGAAATCCCTCATTTTGTACGCCTTGCCGCTTCTCGCCGGCCTCTCCGTGACCCACGCCTTCCTGCCGCCGCACCCAGGTCCCGTAGCCGCGGCCGGACTGTTCCACGTTGAACTGGGCTGGATCATCATCATGGGTCTGGCCTGCGGCATCCCTGCCTGGTTCGCTTCCGGCATTCTCTGGGGCCAGTGGATCGGCAAGCGCGTGCAAGTTGCCGTTCCGGAGGACCGCGTGATCCCGGAGGCGGAGGAAGCCGTGGGCCACGAGCCGCCCATGAGCGTCGTTGCCCTTGCCATCGGCCTGCCGATGCTCCTGATCCTTGGCGCCACTTTCGGCAACGTCTCCCTCCCCGCGGGCGGATTCCGGGATGCGCTCGTGTTCTTCGGCAACCCGGCCATTGCGCTCACGGTCGCCGTCGCACTGTCGATGTGGCTCCTGGGCACGCGTCGAGGCATGAGCGCCAAGGACCTCTCCGAACTGAGCTCGGCCTCGCTGAAGCCGGTCGGCATGATCCTGCTTGTTGTTGGAGCCGGTGCATTCTTCGGCGCAGTGCTCTCGGCAACCGGGGTGGGCAACGCCGTGGCGGACACCTTGGCCAAGGCCGGGCTTCCTGTCATTGTGTCCGCTTACGTGATCGCCTGCGGCATGCGCCTCGCCCAGGGCTCGGCCACGGTCGCGATCGTGACCACCGGCGGCATCCTGGCCCCGGCGCTCACGGCCGGACATTATTCGCAGCCGCAATTGGCCCTGATCGTCATGGCCATCTCTTCCGGCTCCATCATCGCCAGCCACGTCAATGACGGCGGATTCTGGATCATCTCCAAGTACTTCAACATGTCAGTCAAGGACACCCTGAAGACGTGGACGGTGCTGGAGACAGTGCTCTCGGTAGTGGGCTTCGGTATGGCGGCCCTGCTGTACCAGTTCGTCTAGGAGCTGAGCGACACGGAAAATCCCTGGCGCCTCCGGAATTCCGTGGGCGCCAGGGATTTTGCGTGTCGCGAGGCTTAAACAAAGAGCTCCGGAGTGCGTTATTGGGGGATACGCACTCCGGAGCGGACTTTGGAGCAGGTTCTTTGGGTTCCTGCTGACAATTAGCTTACGTGCCACGACAGCGCTCCGCTACCAATCTGAATAACTACTTTCACTTTACTTTTTCCAGCCCCGAATTTAGGGCCGGACCCGGCATTTGATCAAGGTCCTCGTCCCCTTGTAGTGCACCCGGCGCAGGCCTAGCGTTAACTTGCACAGGAAGGGGTGGTCCACGTGGAGATCTTCATGTGGTGGCTGGACATAGACCTCAAGAGCAAGGAATGGCTGCGGGAGAACCTCCGCGCCACAGAGCTTCCGCTGGAAGTCCTGCAACGCATTGCCGACGTTGGCGGTCCGCGCCTTGAGGAACTGGCCGGCGGGCTAAGCGACGCCGACTGGGACTTCATTGAGACGCAATCCGAGTTCGTGGACTGAGGCGGTTTCCTAGAAGCGGTTCATAAAACCGTTGCGGCCCCCGCGAGGGGATGGTTGCATGGGGTTCATGGCTACCGCAGAGAGTTATGTCTTGGCGATCGGGACCAAAAAAGGATTGTGGCTGGCACGCAGCACAGACCGCAAGGAATGGTCCCTCTCCGGTCCGCACTTCCTCATGAGCGAAATCCCAAGCATCGGGATCGATACGCGCGGGGACAATCCCCGGATCATGGTGGGCGTGCGCTCCGAACACTGGGGTCCCACCGTGGCCCACTCCGATGACCTGGGCGCCACATGGACCGAGCCCGAACAAGGCGCCATCAAATTCCCGGAAGGCACCGATGCCGCTCTGGAACGGATCTGGCAGATCTATCCTGACTCCGCCTCCCGGCCCGGGGTGGTCTGGGCAGGTTGCGAACCGATCTCCGTCTGGAAATCGACCGACGGCGGCGAGCACTTCGAGTTGAACCGCGGCCTATGGGACCACCCGCATCGCAGCGAATGGGGAGCCGGTTACGGCGGCGCTGCCGCCCACTCGATCGTGGTCAACCCTTCCGGGGAGAACGTCCACGTCGCCATGAGCACGGGCGGCGTCTACCGCTCGCTCGACGGCGGAGCCTCCTGGGAGGCCTGCAATAAGGGGATCTCGGCGTACTTCATGCCCGATCCCAATCCAGAGTTCGGGCAGTGCGTGCACAAGATCGCCGCGGATGCCGCCGTCGAAGGCAGGTTGTATGCGCAGAACCACCACGGCGTGTACCGCACGGACGACAACGGCGAAAACTGGGTTTCAATCGCCGACGGTCTTCCCGCTGATTTCGGCTTCGTGATGCTCACCCACCCCCGCCGCGAAGGGACGGCCTGGGTGGTCCCGATCAAGGCCGATAGTGAGCGGATTCCGCCGGACGGCCATCTCGCGGTGCACCGCACGGATGACGCCGGTCAGTCCTGGAAGCGCTTGGATGTGGGCCTCCCGGACCATGAATACAACGCCGTGCTCCGTGACGCAGCCGCGGTGGATTCTGCTGAACCTGCCGGGGTGTACTTCGGAACACGCGGCGGTTCGGTCTACGCCAGCGCCGACGAGGGCGAGTCCTTCAGCGAAGTCGCCTCGCACCTGCCTGATGTTTTGTGTGTGCGGGCTGCCGTTGTCTCCACTGATGTGGCCGCCGAATTGGCTGCTGCCGTCGCAACATCCGGCCTGCCGGCCTAGGACGGACCTTGCCTGACATCACGGTGCTTTTGCCCAGCGTTCTCCAGCCACTCGCCGGCGGGCAGTCCTACCTGACTACGCCCGCCGACGGAGCTGTGACCGTGGAAAGTTTGCTTGATGCTGTGACCGGGGACTACCCGGTGCTGGCCCGGAGGATCCGGGATGAAACCGGTTCGCTCCGCCGCTACGTGAATATTTACGTGAACGGCGAGGAGGTCCGGCGTCTGAAGGGTCTGGATACTGAGGTTGCTGCCGGCCAGGAGGTCTTGATCATCCAGTCCGTGGCTGGCGGCTGAGCGGTTCGGGGCCAGGTCAGGCCACTCGCCAGACTGTGCATTCGTCGGTATTGATGGCCTTGCGCAGGCCCGTCAGCTGATCCATGATCCAGACGACGCCGATGCCCGGGGCCGTTTCCTGGACGCTGCCCCTGCGGATGACGACGTCATCGTAGGAGGGTCCGACGGAGAGGCGGGCTTCGATCTGGTCGCCGCGGTGCAACTGGTCAAGTGCGCGGATTCTTGTGGGGTGGGTCGATACTTCCTTCAACATGGTGGCCTCCCTGGCTGGAGCTGCCAGCGTTTGCCGGCTATTCCAGTGTGGCGGCCCAATGTTGCGGTGTGGTTTCGTATGGGTTAGCCGTGGGTAAGACTTCCGGGACAAAGAAAATCCGTGGTTCCACACGGGCCCAGAGGGCGGCCGGTGTGGAACCACGGATTTGTTTGAGGCAGCGTCCTACTTCAGGCCGAGCTCCGCCGTCGGGGTCTTGAAGGATTCGCGGGCGGTCATCGCGGAGACCGCTGCGATGACGCAGATGACGCCGGTGAAGATGCTGATCTGGACCCAGCCACCGGCCTTGGTGCCGCCCATTGCGGTGACGATCGTCGGGGCGAACCCAGCCATGAGGAAGCCGATCTGAGTACCGATGGCCAAGCCGGAGAAACGGACCTTGGTGCTGAACATTTCGCCGTAGAAGGAGGGCCACACGGCGTTTGCAGCGGCGTATCCGAGGGAGAAGTACACCACGGAGACCAGGAACATGAGCGGCACGTTTCCGGATTCGAGCGTCAAGAGGAACACCGGCGTCATGATGGCGCTGGCTACGGCGCCGTAGATGAAGACGGGCTTGCGGCCGATCCGGTCGGCCATCCTGCCGAACACCGGCTGCGTGCCGAGCGCGACGACGTTTGCCGCCACGACGAGCCACAGGGTGATGGTGCTGTTCACGTGGGCCACGTCCTTGGCATAGGCAATGGCCAAGGTGCCGAAGACAGTGCTCACTGCGGAGATAAAGGCGCAGCAGATAACACGCAGGACCTCGGCCCAGTGCAGCCGGAGGAGGTCGGCCACGGGAAGCTTGGCGATCTGGTTGTTCTTCTTGGCCTCGGCGAACGCCGGCGGTTCATGCAGTGTGCGACGGATGAAGAACGCTACGAGGACCACCACGGCGCTGAGCCAGAACGGGATGCGCCAGCCGATACCGTACTTGATCTCGTCGGGAAGGGCGACGACGGGGATGAAGACCAATGCTGCGAGGATCTGGCCACCCTGGGTTCCCGTGAGGGTCCAGGAGGTAAAGAACGAGCGACGGTTGTCCGGAGCGTGTTCCAGGGTCATGGACGAAGCCCCGGCTTGTTCACCGGCGGCCGAGAGGCCCTGGCAGAGGCGTGCGAAGACAAGCAGCGCCGGAGCCCACCAGCCGATGGACTTGAAATCGGGGAGGCAGCCGATGATGAAGGTCGCACCGCCCATGAGTACCAAGGTAAACATCAGCACGCGCTGGCGGCCGATGCGGTCGCCGAAGTGCCCCAGGATGATGGCTCCAACGGGCCTTGCTACATAGGCGAAGCCGAATGTCGCGAACGACATGATGGCTGCGTTGGCGTCGGCGCTGGGGAAGAAGACGTGCGGGAAGATCAAGGCCGCGGCCGAACCGAAGATGAAGAAGTCGTAGTACTCGACGGCGCTGCCGAGGAAGCTGGCGAGGGCTGCCTTCTTCGGCGTTCCCGCCGTGGCAGTGCCCGGCGTCGTAGACGGGATCGTGTGACTCATGGTGTTCCTTTGTGTGACGGCGATGTCGCATCTGGCTGAAATTTGCTTGCCTGGAACGTCGTTGTGGGTCCGGCAGCGGCCTCACACTGTAGCCACATTGTGAGAGCTACTTGTGCGATATAGCAATGATGACTGTGAGCACAGTCACTTGTCAAGATATTTACTCACCATCTAGATATAGCTCTCACGATGTGGCAATCTTTAGTTATGGATGTGAAGGAAGACACAAAAACCGACATGATCGGCAAGGCCCTGGGCCTCCTCGTATTGCTGGGCAATGAGCCGAAGGGGGCCAGTGCCTCGGAGCTCGCCCGCCAGGCGGAGCTGCCATTCAGTACCACCTACCGGCTGCTCGGATCCCTGACCCGCGACGGATTCGTCGACTACGAGGCCGACGGTCGCCGCTACCATCTGGGACTTCGTGTCTTCCAGCTCGGTCAGCGGGTATCAAACCACCACGGCTTTGCGGGTACCGCACGGCCCATCCTGCAGCGCGTGACGGAAGGGACCGGCGAAGCCACCATCCTTTCGGTCCGGGATGGCCACCACCATCTCACGGTCAACAAGGTGGACGGCCCCCAAATGTTCCGGGTCACGAGTGATCCGGGGCATCTTGGAATGCTGCACACCACAGCCGTGGGCAAGGCGCTTGTTGCCTTCGCGGACGACGACGAGCGCAAGCAGTTGGTGGAAGAGCTCGAACTGGAGCCGCTGACGGAGTTCTCCATTACCGACCGCGACGCTTTCCGCCTGGAAATCGAGAAGGTCCGGCGCCAGGGCTACGCGATCATGGACGAGGAAAACGAGGTGGGCATGCGCGCCGTCGCCGTCCCGGTCCTCAATTCCCAGGGCGTTGCGTTCGCCTCGCTCGCCACTGCGGTCCCCGTTTTCCGGATGAGCGTGGAGCAGCTGGTGGCGGTGGTCCCCTTGCTGAAAAGCGCTGCATCCGAGCTTGCCGACCGCCTGCCGCAGCGCTAAGCGGCACTCACTTTTGTTCGCGATAAGAACACTAGTGCAATATATGAACATTTTGTGTAGTCTGATTCATACCGCCCGGCGGAGCAACAGGCTCTGGACGTCCCGAGGGAATCCAGAGAGGGCCGATCCGCGGGTGCAGTTGTCAAAGGAGCAATGAGCATGAGCAACCGAGCCGAATCCTTCCTGGTGGGCCTTATCGGCGAAGGCGTATCGCCTTCGCTGACGCCGCCCATGCATGAGAGGGAGGCCGACGTCCAGGGGCTGCGCTACCTGTACCGGCCCATCGACCTGCTGGAGCTCTCCCTGCCCGGCTCCGCCGTCGGCGATCTGCTGGCCGCAGCTTCCAGGCTTGGCTACAACGGCCTCAACATCACGCATCCATGCAAGCAACTGGTGCTGCCGTTCCTGGACGAGGTTTCTGAGGACGCCCGGCGGCTCGGTGCGGTGAACACCGTGCTGATCGAGGACGGCCGCTTCATCGGCCACAACACAGACTTCTCCGGCTTCGGCTCAGCTCTGGCCAGCGGCCTCCCCGACGCCGGACTGGAGCGCGTCGTTCAGCTCGGCGCCGGTGGTGCCGGCTCCGCCGTCGCATACGCCCTCCTTTCCGCGGGGGTCAAGTCACTGGACCTTGTGGACGTCGATCCGGCGCGCTGCGCCGAACGGGCGGCGGAACTCGCCGCGCTGTTCCCGGGCAGCACCGTCACGGCGCGCACGACGGCGGAGCTGCCGCAACTCATGCCGCTGGCCGACGGTTTGGTGCACTGCACGCCGGTGGGCATGGCCGCACATCCAGGCCTACCACTCGACATGTCCCTCGTTGACTCCCGCCACTGGGTGGCTGACATCGTCTACCGGCCGATCGAAACGCAGCTGGTGCTTGAGGCCCGCGCCAAGGGTTGCCGCGTGCTCGACGGCGGTCGCATGGCCGTGGGACAGGCCGCCGACGCTTTCCGCATCTTCACCGGCCGAGAGGCCGATCCGGAACGGATGCGGGCACATTTCCTGGAGCTGGTGAGCGCCGAAGAATCCAAGGCTGAAGAGTCGAAGGCCGACAAGGCACTCGCCGGAGCGGGGCACTGATGCGCACGGGAATCGCCACGGTCTGCCTTTCCGGCACGCTCAAGGAAAAGATGCAGGCCTGCGCGATCGCGGGCTTCGACGGCATCGAGATCTTCGAGCAGGACCTCGTCACCTCCCCGCTTAGTCCTGAGGACGCGCGGAAGATGGCGGCGGACCTTGGACTCGGACTGGACCTCTACCAACCGTTCCGCGACTTCGACAGCGTCTCCGAAGACGCCCTGCTGGAAAACCTGCGCCGGGCGGACGCCAAGTTCAAGCTCATGTCCCGCCTCGGCATGGACACCATTCTGGTGTGCACCAACGTGGGAACGGCCACGATTGACGACGACGATCTCCGGGCCGAGCAGCTCTCCCGCCTCGCGGAATTGGCCGGGGACCACGGCGTCAAAGTAGCGTACGAGGCCCTGGCCTGGGGCAAGTACGTCAGCGACTACGAGCACGCGCACCGTTTGGTGGATACCGTGGACCACCCCAACCTAGGCACGTGCCTGGACTCCTTCCACATCCTTTCCCGCGACTGGGACACCGCACCCATCGAGGCGATCAAGCCCGAAAAGATCTTCTTCGTCCAGGTGGCCGACGCTCCGAAGCTCTCCATGGATGTCTTGTCCTGGAGCCGCCACTACCGCGTGTTCCCGGGGGAAGGACAGTTCGAGCTGGCCAAGTTCATGGGCCACGTGGCCCGTGCGGGATACTCCGGCCCGGTCTCGCTGGAGGTCTTCAACGACGTCTTCCGCCAATCCGATGTGGACCGCACTGCCGTCGACGCGATGCGCTCGCTGATCTGGCTTGAGGAACAGAGCGCCAAGTGGCTCGACGCGAACGCGACGTCCCCGACGCCGGGAGATGCCAGCGGTGACTCGCTCGCCAAGGCTGCCGGCCGCCGTCGTTATCCCATGGAACTGGCCACGCTGCCCAAGGTGGCTGAACCGGGCGGATTCAACTTCGCCGAAGTCAAAACCGATGACCCTGCACAGCTCGAGACGCTTCTGGGCCACCTCGGCTTCGAATTCGACGGCCGGCACCGGACCAAGGACGTGCAGTTGTGGTCGATGGGCCACGCGCGCGTCATCATCAACGAACAAGCCCCGTCGCACAGTGAACCCGCCATCGCGGCGTTGGGGTTCGACGTCGACTCTCCCGTGATTGCCTCGGCCCGCGCCCAGCAACTCAAGGCCCCCGTGGTGCCGCGCAAGGTGCAGGCGGACGAGGAAGTGTTCCAAGGCATCGCCGCCCCGGACTCGACGGAGATCTTCCTCTGTCAGGGCAGCCCCGACGGCACCGCCGCCTGGACCCGCGAATTCGGCGAGGGCCTGGAGCATCCTGCCGCTGGAGCGCGAGCCGTCATCGACCACGTGAACCTGGCCCAGCCCTGGCAGCACTTCGACGAAGCCGTCCTCTTCTACACGAGTGCCCTCGCGCTGGAACCTCAGCCGTTCGCCGAAGTGCCGAGCCCCAGCGGCCTGGTGCGCTCGCAGGTCATGCAAACGTCTGACCGCGCCGTGCGTCTGGTGCTGAACCTTGCTCCGGTGCTTCAGCAGGAACCCGGGCAGCAGGGACCAGGCCAGCATGGCAACGGCGCCCGCAAGAGCTACCAGGAACACATCGCGTTCGCGGTGGATGATCTCGTGGCCACGGCGCGGGCGGCTCATGCCCGTGGACTCGACTTCCTCCAAATACCGGCCAATTACTACGAGGACCTGGATGCCCGCTTTGCCTTGGATCCTGCCTTCCTTGCCACCCTCAAGGAACTGAACCTTCTCTACGACAGGGACGCCAACGGTGAATTCCTCCACTTCTATACCGCCACCGTAGGCAGCGTGTTCTTCGAAATGGTGGAACGCCGCGGCAACTACGACGGCTACGGCGCCCCCAACGCCCCCGTGCGGCACGCCGTCCAATACGACTCGCTTCACGCCCATCACGTGCATCGCTAAGCAGAAACACCAGCAGAAACCAAGAAAGCAACCACCCGAAAGGAGCCGGCCGTGCTGCTAGACGCAAATGCCGGGCACTACCAAGACGACGAGCTCGTACCGGCGGCCGAACCGCATGCCGGGCACGCGCCGTTGGACGCCGCAGCCGAAACCCAAGCGGATCTCAGCGCCGAGATCAAGGCCATCGGCGAAGCGTACGCCCGGGCGCTCAAGGACGGCGCCGCGCCGGAGACCCAGCCCCGACTGGACTTCGCGCCGTACCGCAGCAGCATCCTGCGCCACCCCACCAAGAGCCTGCACCACGCGGACCCGGAGACCATCGAGCTGTACTCGCCGGCGTTCGGGCACCTGGACGTGCACGCCTTGGAATCGGACCTCACCATCCAGCACAACGGCGAACCCCAGGGCGAGCGGATCATCGTGCAAGGCAAAGTGCTCGACGGCGACGGCCGCCCGGTTGCCGGCCAGCTCGTGGAGATCTGGCAGGCCAACGCTGCCGGCCGCTACATCCACAAGCGCGACCAGCACCCCGCCCCGCTCGACCCCCACTTCACCGGCGTCGGACGCTGCATCACCGGACCGGACGGCTCCTACCGCTTCACCACCATCAAGCCCGGCGCCTACCCGTGGAAGAACCACCTCAACGCTTGGCGGCCTGCGCACATCCACTTCTCGCTGTTCGGCACGGATTTCACGCAGCGCATCGTCACCCAGATGTACTTCCCGGGCGACCAGTTGTTCCCCTTGGACCCGATCTACCAATCGATCGTGGACCAGGACGCCCGCGACCGCCTCGTTGCCAAATACGACCACGAGCTGACGAGCCCCGAATGGGCCCTCGGCTACAACTGGGACATCGTCCTCAGTGGCTCGAAGCGGACCTGGACCGAAAACGAAGCCTTTGGCGACGCCGGGGATGAGGAGTAGAACATGAGCAAGCTGACACCTACACCAGGCCAGACCGTTGGCCCGTTCTACGGTTACGCCCTTCCCTTTAATAAGGACAACGAGCTCCTCGCCCCGGGCAGCGCCGGAAGCATCCGTCTGCAAGGCACTGTGTACGACGGCGCAGGAGAAGCCATCCCGGACGCCATCCTGGAGATCTGGCAGCCGGACTCCGAAGGCAACGTGGTCCAGCGCACGGGCTCACTTGTCCGCGATGGCTACACCTTCACCGGCTGGGGCCGCGCCGCGGTAGGAAACTCCGGTGTGTACACCTTCACCACGGTCAACCCCGGCCCCACTGAACCGGGAGCGGCTCCGTTCATTTCCGTCGCCGTTTTTGCGCGTGGCCTCATGAACCGCCTGTTCACCCGCATCTACTTGCCGGAAAACCAGGAAGCGCTGGCTGCCGATCCGCTGCTCAGCTCCCTCGATCCCGAGCGCCGCAAGACCCTGATCGCGCGCCGCGACGCGGATGGTGGCCTCACGTGGGATCTGCGCCTCCAGGGCGAGAACGAGACCGTTTTTCTCGACTTCGAAGGTGCCTCCCAGTGAGTGGCG
Source organism: Arthrobacter sp. 05L417 (assembly GCF_056397865.1). Lineage (NCBI taxonomy): Bacteria > Bacillati > Actinomycetota > Actinomycetes > Micrococcales > Micrococcaceae > Arthrobacter > Arthrobacter sp. 05L417. The sequence continues at coordinate 12,938 of NZ_JBFTOG010000005.1, read as the reverse complement.
ACGGCGATTTCGGGCTGCTCAGCCCGGTTTCGGCGTCGCCCTCCGTGGTGGCGCTGACGGGTGACCGTGCAGTGATCGCGGCCATCCTCGACGTCGAGGCCGCCTGGGCATCCGTGCTCGAAGAGGCCGGCTTCGCGCCCCCCGGTTCTGCCGCCGTCGTCACCGAGGCCGCGGAATCCTGGGCCTACGACGCCGCATCCATCGCCGAACGCGCACAAGGTGGCGCCAACCCGGTCATTCCGCTGCTGGCCGATCTCAGGGGCAGGGTGAAAGGGCTGGACGCTAGCGCGCTTGCCGCCGTGCACACCTCGTTGACCAGCCAGGACGTCCTGGATTCGGCCCTGATGCTGCTCGCGCACCGCGTGGTTTCCGCCCTTCTCGCCGAGGTAAAGGGTACGACGACGGCGCTCGCCGGCCTTGCGGAGCAGCATGCGGACACGCTGTGCGTGGGTAGGAGCCTGACGCAGCATGCGCTTCCGTTCACCTTCGGGCTCAAGGCGGCGCAATGGTTTCACGGAGTGGCCGCCGCGGCCCGTCGCCTCGAAGCCCTGGAGTTCCCTGTCCAGTTCGGCGGCGCCAGTGGGACCCTGGCTGCCGGTACCGTGCTCGCGGAGGGCTCGTCGTCGAGCCCCTTTATTCTGGCCGATGCCTTGGCCGGGAAACTGGGCCTCGCTCCCGTTCCGGCTCCATGGCACACGAACCGGCTGGCCGTCACGGGACTCGGCGACGCCTTGGCTTCCCTCACGGACTCCTTTGGCAAGATCGCCTCGGATCTGCTGTTCCTCAGCCGCCCCGAAGTTGCCGAGCTGGGTGAACCCCTTGCCGCGGGCCGCGGCGTCTCATCGGCCATGCCGCAAAAGCAGAATCCGGTGCTGTCCGTGCTGATCCGCAGCGCGGCGCTCCAGGCTCCTGGCTTGGCCGCGCAGCTGCACGTCGCAGCCACGAACTTCAACGACGAACGCCCGGACGGTGCCTGGCACAGCGAGTGGCCTGCCCTGCGGGGCTTGCTTCGGCTCACACTCGGCGCAGCCACCCAGCTGCGCGAGCTCGCCGAAGGCCTCCGCGTCTTCCCAGAGGCGATGCGCCGCAACCTGGAAATCTCCGGGCCGTTGCTCCTCAGCGAAGCCGTCGCATCCTCCGTTGCTCCGCTCCTCGGCGCGGACAGGGCCGATGCGAAGGCCAAACTGCAGGCCGTCGTCGACGAGACCCTGCAGGCACCCGCAGCGGAGCAAGCCCGGATCTACACCAAGCTCCTCCGCGAGGCCGTCCCGGCCGGCAAGCTGTCCGACGAGGAACTGAAGGCACTTCTGGATCCTGCGAACTATGTCGGCGAGGCAGCCGAGATCAGCCGCCGCATCCTCGCCGCGTACCCCGAATTCGCACACACCAATCCGAAGGGAGCCGATCGTGGCTAAACCCATCGTCAAGGCGGTGTTGCTGTCCCCGCAGCGCACCCTGGGGGAGAAGCCGCTCCTGGTGGTGGGGCCCTCGCTCGGAACGTCCACGGTGCTCTGGACCGAGACGGCAGCGCTGCTCGGCGGTGAGTTCGACGTGATCGGCTGGGACCTGCCCGGTCACGGCGTCTCGCCCGCAGCCTCCGAAACGTTCAGCGTCGCCGAACTGGCCGACGCGGTGGTTGACTTGGTGGACTCGATCGCGCCCGGCGCCGTGTTCCACTACGCCGGGGACTCCCTGGGCGGCGCCACCGGTCTGCAATTGGCCATCAAGCACGGAGAACGCCTCAAGTCCCTGTCCGTGCAATGCTCCGGAGCGAAGCTCGGTACGCCCGAGGGGTGGCTGGAACGGGCTGAAACCGTTCGCGGACAAGGTACCGCGGTGATGATCCAGGGTTCGGCGCAGCGATGGTTCGCTCCCGGTTTCATGGATCGCCAGCCCGTGGTCAGCAGTCGCCTTCTGCATGCCCTGCGGGACGCCGACCGCTTCAGCTACGCCTTCTGCTGTGAGGCCCTCGCCGGCTTCGATGTCCGCTCCGAGCTCGGCAGCATCACCGTCCCCACGCAGGCATTGGCGGGTGTCGAGGACACTGTTGCACCGCCGTCGTTCGCTGAAGAAATTGCCGCGGGCATCAACTCCAGATTCAACACAGGTGGCGGCAGCGCTGTTGCCGTAGCGCTCGACGGCGTCGGGCACCTAGCGCCCGCGGAGGCGCCTGCCGTCGTCGCGGACCTCATGCGGACGTTCATGACGGAGGCCGGAAAATGAGCACTGATCCTTCGCAAGGCGCCGTTCAGCGCGACGCTAGCTCGCAGGAAATCTACGACGCCGGCATGGTGGTCCGCCGCGAAGTGCTCGGCGATGCGCACGTGGACCGCGCCAACGCCAAGAAGGACGAATTCACCGGTGACTTCCAGGACATGATCACCCGCATCGCCTGGGGAGGCATCTGGACCCGTCCCGGCCTGACCCGCCAGATGCGCTCCGCCGTCACCATCACGGCGATGGTGGCGCATGGGCACTGGGAAGAACTGGCCATGCACATCCGCGCGGCCGTCACGAACGGGCTGAGCAGGGACGAAATCAAGGAAATCCTGCTGCAGACCGCCATCTACTGCGGAGTCCCCTCCGCCAACACCGCATTCAAGACCGCGCAAGGCGTTTTCGCGGAACTCGACGAGACCCCCGAATCCCCCACCCCACCCAACTGACTCGCGAGCCCACCCCACCCGCCGAACCCGCGAGCCCACCCCACCCAACTGACTCGCATTAGATGTCGTTTTGAGCCCTCATAACGACATTAACTGCGAGGTAGTTGGGACTACAGAAACTTAGAGGAGACCCCATGAATCAGGCTTTTGTGTACGACGCCGTGCGCACACCTTTTGGAAAATTCGGCTCGGGCCTTGCCGGGGTCCGGCCGGACGACCTCGCTGCCCACGTGGTGCGCGAAGCCGTCAAGCGCGCCCCTGCCCTGGATGTTGAGCGCATCGACGAAGTGGTGTTCGGCAACGCCAACGGCGCCGGCGAGGAGAACCGGAACGTCGCCCGCATGGCCACCCTCCTGGCCGGGCTCCCGACGTCGATTCCGGGCACCACGGTCAACCGGCTGTGCGGTTCCTCCCTGGACGCCGCCATCATCGCCTCCCGCCAGATCAATGCCGGCGACGCCGAGCTCATGCTGGTGGGCGGGGCCGAGTCCATGTCCCGCGCTCCGTGGGTGTTGCCCAAGACCTCCAAGCCATACCCGGCCGGGGACATGACCCTGGCTTCGACCACCCTGGGCTGGCGTCTGGTGAATCCGGCCATGCCGAAAGACTGGACCATTTCCTTGGGCGAGGCCACCGAGAGGCTGCGTGAGAAGTACGGGATCACCCGGGAGCGGCAGGACGAGTTTGCCGCGGCCTCGCACAACCTCGCGGCAGCCGCCTGGGACGAGGGCTTCTATGACCAGTTGGTGAGCCAGGTTCCGGGCACCGAGTTGGTCCGTGACGAAGGCATCCGGGCGGGTTCGACGGCGGAGAAGCTCGCCGGACTCAAGACCGTTTTCCGTCCCGAAGCCAGCGCCCCGGAAGGGGGAACGGTCACCGCGGGCAACGCTTCGCCGCTGTCCGACGGCGCGTCCGCGGCTTGGATCGGCAGCGAAAGCGCCGCCGGGCTGCTGGGGCTCGAGCCGCTCGCCCGCATCGCCGGACGCGGGGCGCACGGAAACGATCCCCAGTTCTTCGGCTACGCGCCGGTGGAGGCCGCCAACAAGGCACTCGCGAAGGCGGGCATCGGCTGGGAGCAGGTGGGCGCCGTCGAACTTAACGAAGCTTTTGCCGCGCAGTCCCTGGCCTGCATCGACGCATGGGGAATCGACCCGTCCATCGTGAACCGGCACGGCGGCGCGATCGCGATGGGCCACCCGCTGGGCGCGTCGGGCACGCGCATCCTGGGGACCTTGGCCCGCAGCCTGCAGGCTTCCGGTGAGCGCTGGGGCGTCGCGGCGATCTGCATCGGCGTCGGGCAGGGGCTGGCCGTGGTGCTGGAGAACGTCACCTCCGGCGTAGCCGGAAAAGGAGCCTAGGGCCATGCTGAAATTCATTGACACTGTTGCCGAGGCTGTCGCCGGCATCAAGGACGGCTCCACCGTCATGATCGGAGGCTTCGGGAACGCGGGCCAGCCGTTCGAACTCATCGACGCGTTGCTCGATTCCGGCGCCACCGACCTTACCGTGGTGAACAACAACGCGGGCCAGGGCGACCAGGGCCTCGCACTGCTCATCAAGGAAGGGCGGGTCCGGAAGATGATCTGCTCCTTCCCGCGACAGTCCGATTCCTGGCACTTCGACGCTAAGTACAAGGCCGGGGAAATCGAACTGGAACTCGTCCCGCAAGGAAACCTGGCCGAGCGCATCCGGGCGGCTGGCGCGGGGATCGGCGGGTTCTTCACCCCCACCGGCTACGGCACCATGCTCGCTGAAGGCAAGCACACGCGCTTCCTCGACGGCAAGTGGCAAGTGTTCGAGACACCCATCCACGCCGACGTCGCGCTCATCAAGGCGCTCAAGGCCGACGGCAAGGGCAACCTCGTCTACCGCAAGACCGCCCGTAATTTCGGCCCCATCATGGCCGCCGCAGCCAAGCACACCATCGTCCAAGTGTCCGAGATCGTCCCGACCGGCGCCCTGGACCCGGAGAACGTGGTGACCCCCGGAATCTACGTCAACAGCATCGTGAAGGTGGCCTGACATGAGCATCCAAACCTCAACAACACCCCTCGGCCGCGACGACCTCGCGCGCCTCCTGGCGCGGGATATCGCCCCGGGCTCGTTCGTGAACCTCGGCATCGGCCAGCCCACGCTCGTCTCCAACTACCTCACGGAAGAGCAGAACATCACGCTCCACACGGAGAACGGGATGCTCGGTATGGGCCCGGAGGCCAAGGGCGAGGAGATCGACGGCGACCTCATCAACGCCGGCAAGATCCCCGTCACCGAACTCCCCGGTGCTTCGTACTTCCACCATGCCGATTCCTTCGCGATCATGCGCGGCGGCCATCTCGATATCTGCGTCCTTGGCGCTTTCCAGGTGTCGGCCACGGGTGACCTCGCTAACTGGCACACCGGAGCCCCGGACGCCATCCCGGCCGTCGGCGGGGCCATGGACCTGGCCACCGGCGCGAAGGACGTGTTCGTCATGATGACTCTCCTGACCCGCGAGGGCGTGTCCAAACTCGTGGGGCACTGCAGCTACCCGCTCACCGGCGTGGGCTGCGTGACGCGCGTGTACACGGACAAAGCGGTTTTCCTGATAGGGCCCGACGGCGTGACCGTGCGTGAGACGTTTGGCTGCACCTTCGAAGAACTCCAAGCGCTGGTGCCCGTCCCTCTGAAGGCGGCGGGCGCCGTCGTCGGCGTCTAAAGGGCAGCGCGAGCTGGCAGCAGATGCCCCTTGGATCGACTTTTGAGGGAATCTGGTGCCAGCTCGCGCCAATAAGATTGGTAACCATGACCGATGCAGCAGTAGCCGGAGCGCCTCAGGCCGGTGCTCCCCAGGCGAGTGACCAGTACGTGCAATCGCTGGCACGCGGCTTGTCCGTGATCCGTGCTTTCGACGCGGCCAACCCCGTCATGACGCTCAGCGAGGTGGCGGCGCGCACCAACCTGACGCGTGCCACGGCCCGTCGGTTCCTGCACACACTGGTGGAGCTGGGCTATGTCCGCACGGACGGCAAGACCTTCGCGCTCACGGCCATGGTGCTGCAGCTTGGCTACTCGTATTTGTCGGCGTTGTCCTTGCCCCAGCTCGCGCAGCCGCACCTTGAGGAGCTGTCGCTGAAACTGGGGGAGTCGACGTCGGCCGCGGTGCTGGATGGCGCGGACATCTTCTATGTGGCCCGCGTGACCACGCGCCGGATCATGACGGTCGGCATCTCGGTGGGCACCCGCTTCCCCGCCTACGCCACGTCCATGGGTAGGGTGCTTCTGGCCGGCCTGCCGCAGCAGAAGCTGGACGAGTACCTTTCCTCGGTGGAGTTCGAGGCCCTGACACCGCGGACCATCACATCCCGCGGGGAACTGGTGGCCGAGCTGGACCGAGTGCGCAGGCAGGGCTGGTGCCTGCTGGACCAGGAGCTGGAACTCGGACTCATGTCCATCGCTGCGCCGGTGTGGAACCACAACGCAGGCCATGTGGCTGCTGCGGTCAACGTCTCACTTCAAGCCCAAAACGTCGCTGCGCAGCCGAACCCGGAGGCCTACCTCGAATCGGTCAAGGAGCAGATTGTTGAGACGGCCCGCGCGATATCGCAGGACGTCTCGGCGAAGCACTAGCCTCGTTGCCACGGCGCGTTGCGGCCGCGCGTTGCAGCGCGTAGGCTCACGGCCCATGACCGACGTGGACGAGCAAGGACGACCGGAACCTCCCCTCGCGGCCGACGAGGCCGCAACCCTGCTGGGCTTCCTGGATTACCAACGAGCCACCTTGGCATGGAAGTGCGCGGGGCTGGACGCATCCGGCTTGGGAGCGAGCGTGGCTCCGACGTCGATGACCCTCGGCGGCCTGCTCAAGCACCTGGCCTATGTCGAGGAGCATTGGTTCTCCCAATGCCTGCACGACCGGGACCGGCAGCCCCCGTGGGACACGGTGGACTGGAAAGTCGACCCGGACTGGGAATGGCACTCGGCCGCCGAGGACTCACCCGAGCAGCTCCGTGCGCTCTGGCAGGACACCGTGTCTCGCTCCCGCTTGCTAGTCGCCGAAGCGATGGACGACGGCGGCCTGGACCAGCTTGCCGCACGCACCTGGTCCGATGGCCGGGCACCCAGCCTGCGATGGATCGTGCTCCACATGATCGAGGAGTACGCGCGACACAACGGCCACGCCGACCTGCTCCGCGAGTCGGTGGATGGGGTTGTCGGGGAGTAGCCCCCGTTACCGCCCCGCTACCGCGTCAGCTTGGCGCCGTCCGGGTGTTCGTCGCCGATGTGCCCGGGAGCGTTGGCGGCCAGGACGCGTTGAACGAACGCGCTGAATTCCTCCATGTAGTGGCGCAAGAGGGCCGCGGTTCCTTCGTCCCGGACGGATCCGTCCTCGTTGTAGGACGCCGGATCGAACTTGATGTAGGCCTCCGGGGCGTTCAGTTGCGGTGCGTCGAGGAAGCTCAGGACGCTGCGCATGGAGGACTGCATCACCGCCGTGCCGATGCTGCCCGGAGATGTGCCGATGATGCCAGTGGGCTTGCGCGCGAAGGAGTTGGTTCCCCAAGGCCGCGATCCCCAGTCGATGGCGTTCTTCAAGGCGCCGGGGATGGAGCGGTTGTACTCGGGGGAGACGAAAAGGATGCCGTCCGACGCCGCAATCGCGTCTTTCAACGCCCGGCCTGCGGGCGGGAAATCGGCGTCGTAGTCGGAGCTGTAGAGGGGCAGGTCCTTGATGGGGATCTCGGTGAATTCGAGTTCTTCCGGCGCTACGCTGATGAGCGCCTTGGACAGGACCCGGTTGATGGAGCGGCTTGAAAGGCTGCCGACGAAGTATCCGATCTTGTACGTGGCCATGGCAATGTTCCTTCCCGACGGCGCGGCCGGAACCGGCTCATCGACGGTGCGGTAACTGGAGGCTCCCAGCCCACAGCGAGCTTAGTAGAGCAGTCCGAAGATGGGAATGGCCGGTCGGCGTTGGGCGCCTACTCCCGCCCGGGCCTTCCGCGTCCTAGACTCAAGCCAACAACGGCTCGGGGCAATGGGGTTTCGGGAAGGGAGCGCAGGTGAAGCTTGGCATAGCGCGGGAACGCCTGGACGGTGAAAGGCGCGTGGCCGCGACGCCCGAGACCGTCACGCAATTGGCCGGACTCGGTCTTGAAGTCGTCGTCGAAAGCGGTGCTGGAACCGCTGCGGGCCACAGCGACGACGACTATCGCCAGGCAGGGGCCCTCATCGTCCTCGCCTTGGATCTCGCCCGATTGGACGTGTACGCGCACGTTCGCCCCCTCGAACCCACGACGGCGGCCGCGCTGCGCCGGGGCGCGGTCACCGTGGGCCTGGCCTCGCCGTCGTCGGAACTTCCCACCGTCCGCGCGCTCGCGGAAGCGGGTGTGACCTCCTTTGCGCTTGAGCTGGTGCCGCGCATTTCCCGCGCACAATCCATGGACGCGCTCACGTCCCAGGCCCTCGTGGCCGGGTATCGCTGCGTGCTTGAGGCCGCGATGCGCCTGCCCCGCTTCTTCCCGCTCTACATGACCGCCGCCGGAACCATTCCGCCGGCCCGCGTGCTGGTGCTGGGCGCCGGGGTGGCGGGCCTGCAGGCCATCGGCACCGCGAAGAGGTTGGGCGCACGCGTCTCCGCCAACGACATCCGGCCGGCGTCGGCGGACGAGGTCGCCTCGATGGGCGGCACGTTCATCAAGCTCGACGTGGAGACGGCGGAGGCGTCCGGCGGCTATGCCCGCGAGCTCAGCGCCGATCGCGGTGCCTTGCAGCGCGAACTGCTCGCGCCGCACGTGGCCCAGGCCGACGTGCTCATCACGACGGCGGCGGTCCCCGGACGGCGGGCCCCGCTCCTGGTGAGCCGCGAAATGGTTCAGCACATGCGCCCAGGCTCGGTGGTCATCGACCTCGCCGCCGAATCCGGCGGCAACGTGGAAGGCTCCGTACCCGGCATGGATCTCCAGATCCCGACGGCTGACGGCCAAGGTACGGTCACGTTGGTGGGGATGAAGGATGTCGCCTCTGCGATGCCGGCTGACGCCTCACGCCTCTACGCGAAGAACGTCGCCAACCTGCTTGCCCTCATGACTTGTGATGGAGCCGTTGTCCCGGACTTCGGCGATGAAGTGGTGGCGGGCGCGTGCCTGACGCACGACGGCGAGGTGCGGCACGGCCCGACGGCTGCGGCGCTTGCGGCACTCTCGGCCGAGACGGCGGAATCCATAAGCTCCGCCAACGAAGGAGTCTCCTGATGGACGGCATCGCCCTGCTCACCATCACCGTCTTGGCGGTCTTCGTGGGCTTCGAAGTGGTCTCCAAGGTCTCAAGCACGCTGCACACGCCCTTGATGTCCGGGGCCAACGCCATTCACGGAATCATCCTGGTGGGCGCCATCATCGTTGCCGGGCAGGCCTCGGACCCGTGGGTGCTCGCAGTGGCGTTGCTCGCCGTCGTCCTCGCCACCGCCAACCTGGTGGGCGGCTTCGTGGTGACCGACCGCATGCTGGAGATGTTCCGCGGCCGTAAACGCGTAGCGCCGCCAGCCGGGAAGCCCGACGCCATAAAGTCCGAGTCCAGAGCATCAGGGTCCAAGGAGCGCATGCGATGACCTTCATCGATCCAGTGTGGACCTCGCTCCTCTACCTCGCGGCCGCCGTCTGTTTCATCCTGGCACTCAAGGGACTGAACTCTCCCCGCACCGCCAGGCGCGGCAACCTGGTGGGCGCCTTCGGTGCGGCGCTCGCCGTCGCCACGGTCTTCTTCTCGGTCAAGATGGACAACGTTCCCTGGATCCTGGGCGCAATGGTGGTCGGTTCGGGCGTGGCCGCACCGGTCGCACGCCAGGTCAAGATGACCCAGATGCCGCAGCTCGTGGCGCTGTTCAATGGCGTCGGCGGTGGTGCCGCGGCGCTTGTGGCACTCCTGGAACTCGCGCACTCGGAGGACCACTGGGTGCGCGTGGCCATTGTCTTCACCCTGTTGGTGGGGGCTGTCTCGTTCGCAGGTTCCGCCATCACGTTCTCCAAACTGCAGGAGCTCATGACCACCCGTCCGGTGGTGTTCCCCGGCCTGCCGACCCTCATGGGAGCGGTGCTGCTCGCGGCGGTGGGTGCCGCCGTCGCCGTCGTCTTCAGTGGTTCCCTCGCGCTCGCGCTGCTGCTCCTGGTGCTCGGACTGGCGGCGGGCGTTCTGCTGGTGCTGCCGGTAGGCGGCGCGGACGTGCCGATCGTCATCTCACTCCTGAACGCCTTCACGGGCCTGGCCGTCGCCGCCTCCGGCCTGGTGCTTGGCAATGTGCTCTTGGTGGTGGCCGGCACATTGGTGGGCGCCTCGGGCACCATTCTTACGCGCGCCATGGCCGCGGCCATGGGCCGCAGTGTTGCAGGTATCCTCTTCGGCGCCTTCAAGGGAGGCTCGACGGCGGGGTCGACGGCGGTGAGCGACCGCCCCGTCCGCTCCTCCAGCCCGGAGGACGTGGCCGTGCTCCTTGGCTACGCGCAGCGGGTCATCATCGTTCCTGGTTATGGGCTCGCTGTGGCCCAGGGGCAGCACACGGCGGCGGAACTGGCCCTTGCATTGGAGGCGAGGGGCATCGACGTGGATTTCGCGATCCACCCGGTGGCGGGGCGCATGCCGGGGCACATGAATGTCCTGCTCGCCGAAGCCAATGTGCCCTATGAGTCCCTCAAGGAAATGGGCGAGATCAACTCGGAATTCCGGACGGCCGACGTCGCGCTGGTGGTCGGCGCGAACGACGTCGTCAATCCAGCTGCGAAAACCACCGCTGGCTCGCCGATCTACGGCATGCCCATCCTCGAAGTGGCCGACGCGCGCCAAGTAGTCTTCCTAAAGCGCTCCATGCGGCCTGGATTCGCGGGAATCGAGAACGAACTCATGTACGAACCGCAGACCACGCTGCTGTTCGGCGACGCCAAGGAGTCCCTGGCCAAGGTGTTGAGCGCAGTCAAGGCGCTCTGATTTCGTTAACCAGCCCTAGGGTGCCCATCTGCTTCCATGCTGCCCAATCGGGTGAGCACACTCAGGATCGGGAGCCGCTGCTGCTGTCCAGCCGAGTGAGCTCACTCAAGACGCAGCCGGATTCAACGCCCTATCATCGGCCGAAGGCCTAGGGAGGAATGCTCCCATCCTTTACGGTTGCCATGGCTTCGAATGGACGGTGAGTGGAGTGGCTAGACTCTCGACGCGGGAGCAGAAGGTGCCGCGGCGCTTCGGGGTCCGGTGGGGTGCCATTGGTGCGTGTGCCGCCATGGTCCTGGCAATCCTGAGCGGTTTTGCTTTGCCGGCGCATGCGGCTGCAAACACCATCATCACGCTGACCTTCGATGACGGCAACGCCGACCAAATGACCGCCGCATCCACGCTGAAGAACCTCGGACTTCACGGCACTTATTTCGTCCCGTCCGGATGGATAGATCAGCCGAGCTATTTCACGTCGGCGAACCTGCAGCAACTCTACGCGGACGGCAACGAGATTGCCGGGCACACAGTCACCCACCCTGATTTGGTCACCCTGACCTCGGACGAAGTGACGCGCCAGGTGTGCAACGGCAGGGTGGCCCTGGCCAATATGGGTTTCAAGGTCACAAGTTTCGCCTATCCCTTCGCTTCTTTGGACCCTGCAGTGCAGACCATCGTCAAGAATTGCGGTTTCAACAGCGCACGCGGGCTCGGGGACCTCTACAGCAAGGACGATCCCGGGCTCCCGGCCGCGGAGACCATCCCGCCCGCCAATCCCTACGACACCGCGGCACCCGAAGAAGTGGACAGCACCTGGACACTGCAGAACCTGGAAAATTCTGTGACCAGGGCCCAGGCAGCTGGGGGTGGCTGGGTTCAATTGACCTTCCACCACATCGCAGTCGGGACCGATCCGACGCTCACCATCAGCCCCACCTTGTTCAACCAATTCGCGTCCTGGCTAGCGCAACAACAGACGGCGGGCAGCGTTGCCGTCAAGACCGTTGACCAAGTAATTGGTGGCGCGGTCCAGCCCCTCGTCTCCGGCCCGCCGGTGCCACCGCCGCCCGCGCAGGGGACCAACATGATCCAGAACCCGAGCCTGGAAACGCTTACCAGCGGAATTCCGCTGTGCTGGGCTGCGGGCGGATATGGCACCAACACACCCAGCTACGCAGTGGTCTCGCCCGGCCACACGGGAAACAACGCAGAACGGTTGACCATGAGCGGCTACGTCAGCGGTGACGCGAAGCTCCTGCCGGCCCTGGACCTTGGCGGCTGCTCACCCACGGGCACGCCAGGCCATATCTATCAGCTCAGCGCTTGGTACAAATCCAATGTCATCACCCAATTCGAGGTCTACTACCGAACGGGAACGGGGTACTGGACGTACTGGACCGCGAGCCCGCTGTTCAACGCAAGTAGCAACTGGACCCAGATCACTTGGACCACGCCGGCCCTCCCGGCAGGCGCCTCCGGTATCAGCTACGGACTGAACATCCAATCCAACGGCTCGATCACCACGGACGACTACTCGATGATCGACGTCAGCCCGGCTACCCCGACGGCGCCTGCGGCTCCGGCCGGTGTGGCCGCGACGGCGGGCAACGCCTCGGCGGTGGTGTCGTGGACGGCGCCGGCCAACGGCGGGTCTCCGATCACTTCGTATGCGGTGACCCCGCATGCGGGGGCCACGGCCCTGGCTCCGGTGACGGTTACCGGAAATCCGCCCTCGACGACGGCGACCGTCACCGGATTGACTAACGGCACGGCCTACACCTTCACTGTGACGGCCACGAACGCGGTCGGCACGTCACCGGCGTCTGCCGCGTCGGCTCCCGTCACGCCCGCGGCGCCCGTTCCCGGCGTCACCAACGGCGGCTTCGAATCCGGACTCACGTCCTGGACCACCGGCGGCGTCAGGGCACCCGTGGCCTCCACCGTCGCCCACACCGGCACCGGCTCCGCGCTCCTGGGCCTGGCCTCCGGCGCCGAACCCCTCGGGGACAGCAACCTCTCCCAGACCATCACCGTGCCCGCCGCCGGGACCTCCACCCTGTCCTTCTGGTACCAGCCGCACACCGCGGACGACACCTGCACCGGCACCACCTGCCGCTACGACTGGATGGAAGCCCAGGCCCGCACCACCAGCGGCACCACCCTGGCCAGCCTGTTCAAACTCAGCAGCAACTCCGGCACCTGGACCCAGCTCAGCGCGAACCTCTCCGCCTACAACGGCCAGACCATCGTGCTCTGGTTCAACGTCCACCTCGACGGCGCCAACCCGGCCGACGACACCTGGATGTACCTCGACGA
>NZ_JBFTOG010000004.1:0-248036 GCF_056397865.1 Arthrobacter sp. 05L417 | reverse complement strand
TTGTTACCGGTCTCGTTATTTGACGATGTGGCCGTCACGGTCCGTGGCGACGAGCGGGTATGAAAGCGCCCCGCCGGATGGTGACCGGCGGGGCGTTGATCGCCGCGCTGACGCGGCGGTGGTCATTGGTGACGGCGTGTTTTACTCGCTGTTCTCCGTGATCGCAGACTGGGCCGCGGAGAGGTCCACGATGGCCTTGCCCGCCGCGTAGGTCGCGATCAGGGCGGACACGGCGAGGTTGTTCACCGCCCGGGGGTAGCCGCGCGAGCCCTGGTGGATCGCGGCGACCGCGTCATCGGAGAACAGGGTGTCGGATCTGCCCGCGAATTTGAGGTGGTGGCGGATGTAGGCTGCTGTCTCGGTCAGATCCATTCCGGTGATGGCGAACCGGGTGGAAACCCGCTGGTCCAAGGCGGCCAGGACCGCGAGTTTGAGCCGGCGACGCAGTGTGGGCTGGCCGATGAGCAGCAGCGCGAAGTGCGAGCCAGTATCAAGGGCCGAATTCGTAAGCATACGAAGCGATTCCAGGTCCGTGTTCGCCAGCAGGTGGGCCTCGTCGATCACGACCACGGGCAGGCGGGCGCGTTCGTCCAGTTCCCCGGCGAGCAGGGACGCGGTCTGATGCGCCAGCACCCCGGAGTAACGAGCAGGCTGGCCGCCCAAGGCAGTGACGATCTGGGACTGGATGCCGCGCATCCCGACCGTGGGGTCCGCAACGTAGATCACCTGGTGCCGAGAGGCTTCGAGCTGGGCCAGCGCGGCTCTGACGGCGACGGTCTTGCCGGCGCCGACTTCCCCGGTGATCACCCCGGTCTGGCGTTGGTCCACGCACCACTGAATCCTCGCGACCGCTTCGCGGTGCCCGGGGTGCGGGTGCAGGGCCTGGACCGGGATGGAGCGGCCGAAGGGCATGGCCGTGAAACCATAGTGCGTTTGCAGTTTCTCGATCACAGTGTCCCTCCCGCGGTCATGGCCATCGCGCCGGCCGCTTTTTCGAAGCTGATCGGGGCGCCGGTCATCGCGGTTTTGTGCCGTCTTTCGACCAGGCGCAGGTAGTCGATGCCCGAGGCCGCGTTCTTCGCCCCCGCGTCGGCGTCTTTGGCGGCGTTGACGGCTTTGGGGTGGACGTGCCGGCGGATCTCACGCAGGACGGCTTCCCCGGCCGGGACGCCGCCGGCGGCGGTCACGGCGACCGGGGCGGTGAGATCGAACGGGTCATAGATGAGCTCGATGCGGGCCCCGGCCAGGGACGGGTCGACCTCGTAAATGTTGCCCTGCAGGGACACGGTCCCGGTCTTGGTGACCTTCCGGGTCACGGACCAGCGGAACGCTTCGGCGATCACGTCAGGGTCCCGGCGGTCCGGGCGCCGGTTTTGCCAGCCCGCGTCCCAGCGGGCCAGCGGCGTCATCGACGTGGTGGAGTGCACGGTGCGGTGGTAGACCATCTGGACCCAGGAGATGAACAAGGCGTTGAGCTCCTGAAGCGAGGTGACCGCGCTCCCGGCAGGATCCTCCCCGGTGCCCGGAACAACCGTCTGGACCGGGGCATCGAGCACGGTGATCTCGGAGAGGAACTGGGATGTCACGGTGTTGAACAGGCGCTCGATTTTGCCGCGGCCCTGGGGCCTGTAGGGCCGGGAATGGATCAGTTTGATGCCCAGCCTCGCGCAGATCCTGGCCAGTGACGCGTCGACAAAGGCTGAGCCGTTGTCGACATAGACGGCGTCGGGGATTCCGTGGGCCTGCAGCGCCGGGCGCAGCGCGGCCGAGAGCCGGACGGCGTCTTCGGCGAACGCCCAGCGGGCCGCGGTGACCATGCGTGAATGGTCATCCAGGAACGCGAAGAGGTAGGTTTTCCGGCCGCCGATCCGGGGGCCGTGGAGCCCGTCGCCGACCCAGATCTCGTTCGGGCGGCCAGCTTCGAACCGGCCGGTGGCCTGCGCCTGCGTGCCGGTGGGGATGTCGAGGGTGCGGAAGTGGCGCAGCAGTGTCGACTCGGACGGGGCGTCGCCGAGGGTTTCGGCCATGATCCGGCGCACCTGGGCCGCGGTGCGCTGCGGGCGCTCGAGCTTCAGGGTCGCTGCCAGGGACAGTACAGTCTCCGGGGTCACCGGGCCGGCGGCCCTTTCCCGCGGTTTGAGCCCGTCGAACCCCTCACGATGCCAGGCACCGATCCACCGGTCGAGGGTTTCGCGCGAGTAGCGCACGGGCTGCCCGTCCGGGCCGGCGTGCTCGGCGGCGGCAAGGGCCCGGACCATCGGCCCGCGCTGGCGGGAGGTCAGGGTTTTGTCTGCGGCGCCGCGGATCAATTGGTAGCGGAACAGGGCGGTCTTCTCCGCCCGGTCCTTACGGGCCAGGGGCCCGCGGTGCGGTTTGGCGTCTGTCATGGGGACGCTGTCCTTTCAAAAGGCTCAGGATGGGATGGCCCCGGCGGGTTCAGCCGGTGCTTTCTTCACCCTTGCCGCCCCGGGTCTGCGGGGTAAGGGCCAATTCGTGTTGCACCCTCCCATGCCACCGTCCGGTGCTGAAGAAGAACGGACCGGCCGCGGTGAGGCCAGCGCTGTGCCACGGCAGCGCGGCGACGGCGAACCGTTCCGCGAGCACGGACGCGTAGGCGGTGACCGCGGCCAGCGCCCGTCCGGCCGGTGTTTGTGCCGGGGCAGGCCAGAGTCCTGCCGCGTCAGCCCCGTCACGGTGGGCAAGGGCCGTGAACACCTCGGCGATGGGGACGGCGGACGCGGCGAATGCGCGGAGCCAGCCGCGCACCGTGGACGCGGGACGGCCCAGCCAGGCCGCGATCCTCCGGTGCCCGTGGCCCGCGGCGGTTTTGGCTTCAACGGCGGCGGCGATCACCGCAGCCGTATCGGCCCGGCGCGCAGCCAACCCGGCTTCAAGCAGCACATGGGTAGCAGCGCATCCGGCGCATCGTCCGCGGCGCGGACGATGGCGCACCAGGAACCGTCCTGCCCCGGTTCCGTGGCGGATCAGCCGTTCCCGCGCACCTCGAAAACTCACGCCGGGCCGTTCGTTGTATCCGGTCATCGTCAGCCTGACGCCGCCGACGGCACTAAATCAAGACACCCACGGGAAAACCTGCATCGTCACCGGCAAAGACGCCCCCATCGCTAAACAATGCGACGCATAACACCAGTCCGGCACCGGTACGGCCCAGTCCGACGGCAAGAGTGTGCACATTGTGCACACCCCGTTTTTCGCTTAGAGACCGTTGCGACGCTACTCCCCCGCCTTGGGATATTTGGCTTGGCCATAGGTCGATGCAGGTACGGCCTTGGCCGTCACTGGCCAAGCCCTTGCAAGCAGCACTACCTTCAAATGACGTACAAGGATGTCAGGGGCCGCGGTTGACCGTCGGGCGCTCTTTCAGGGTCCGGCCGATCTTCTCGACCGAGGCGAACCACGACAGCATGTCCTGGTCAATCGCGCCGATGACCGTTCGCATGTTGGCGAGCTGGGCTTCGATTCGGCTGTTGATGAGGGGTTCAAGATGCGCGACACGGTTCCGCAGGCGGTACACGCCCTCCACCGCCCGCTCCAAGTCATGGACCGGTCGTTTCAGGTTCGGGAATGCCGAACTCAGCGCCTGATCCCACAGTAGCTGCTTCCCGGCATCCTTACGGCCTGGCAGCATGAACCGCCACGTGCCAAGCGACATGGCCGCAAGAAGATCCTCGTGCAGCGGCTCCCGCTGGTGCTTGGGCCGCAGGCGCGTTGATCTCCCCGCCCGTGATCTGGCATCGGGAATGTCTCTGCCGACGATCCGCTCTATCAATACCGACGGATCCAGAAGCCAGTCCGAGGAGTGGGCCTGTCCGGTTTTCGGGTTGGTCTGGGTGGCGTTCCAAAGACACAGTTTTTCATCGAGGGCATTACGAAGGACGACCTCGAAAATGTGCAGGGCCTCATAAGCAGCGCCGGAGAGCCGGATGTTCCACCGGTACAGGTGAACGGCATCCTGCAGGCTCCCGGCAGCCTCAAGATACGGTGCAAGCCGGGCGTTGCTCAACCGGCGCAGCAGCACCGACTCGATGCTTTTTGGTTCAGACTTAGCCACGGTAGTAAACTGTAGAGGAAGACAGGGGCAGGTTCCCTGTTATGGATTACTGAGGGTCCCGCAGCCAGGAGCTGCGGGGCCCTCAGCCATTTACGACCGGATCCCGAAATGGGCCAGGCAGAAGGACCCTCCCACCAGCCAGCTGGCGGGCGATCCACGAATCCTCCGGCCGCTGCTGGTTTGGTCAGCCTCCGTGTGCGATCACGCCCGGGACTGCTGCGTGCCCTTCCAACGTAGAATCAGGCCATGGTGCGGATCAAGGAACTGACGAACACAGACACCGGAACGTTTGCCTTCCGCACATCGACAGGCTCCCTCTACCGGATCGCCCTCGGCAACTCCCCAAGCCTCACGCGCCTGCCAGCGGACCAAGACCCAGAAGCCGCTTACCGAACGACAGGGTGTCGGTGCTCAGGATGGACACCCAGGAGATTCCCCTGCTGGGCATCGGGAGGCTGAAGGTAGGCGAAAGGGCCGTCCTTTTCCTGGACATTGTCGGTGACGGGCTCACCGTCACAACGCGCGACACCAGTGAAGTCGTCAGCATCCACCTTCTCAAGAACCCCCGGCCACACTAAGCCGCCCAACCAAGCGATCGCTCCGGACGGGCTGCATCCGGTCGCCGAACCGGTGGCGGCGCTGGGGACAACCCGAGGCGTTGTATCCGGGCAGTTTGCTCGCGGCCGGTCGCCCCCGGGCCGATTTCGTCCCGGAAAACTGCTCGAAGTACATGTGCTCTTCCCTCACGCCTGCTTCGCTGAGCGCGTCAGACTGCATCTGGCCGCGCTGATCGGTGGCCACCTACCGGCGCGTATCCCGGAAGCAACCTCATGCCGCACGTGCCAGATCGAGGGTGTGTCATTTTGCCTCGAGGCCTTGTGGTGGGACTCCCCCCGTGAGACAGACTCGGTGAGACACTTCTGGCCGCATAACAGGCGAAAATGCGGTACTTGGCAGTTCCTCATCAAGCTAGAGACACCAACTCGGTTGGTTCTTAGGAACAGGGGTCTGTTGTCGAGGCTGTCCTCGACAGTTTCTACCGATACCGTATCGAACGATCACATTGCTTAGTAAGGTTGTTCTTATGGCCAACGACGTTCCTCGCCAACCCGCCACCTCCCGTGCCACCGGCCGCCTTGGGGACGCTTCTCCCTTCGCCCTGGGACTACTGCTGCGCAGGGCGCACTGGCGCGCGGCCGCCGTGATGGCGGAGGCGCTCGGGCCGCTTGGCATCGAGTTGCGGCATTTCGCCGTGCTGATCGAGCTAGTTAACCGCGGCCCCACCATGCAGCGGGATCTGACGACCGCTACCGGCTCGGACAAGGCGGGAATCATGCGGGTCGTGGACGACCTGGAGCGAAGAGGGCTGGCCGTGCGCAAGACCGTTCCGGGGGACCGGCGGGCGCGGGCGGTGGAGATCACACCTCGGGGACTCGAACTTTTCGACGCAGCCCATGTGGCGGCGGAACCGCTTGCCGAGCGTCTCGTCGCGGAACTGGAGTCCGACGAGCCCGAACGGCTGATGGATCTGCTGGCCCGTGTTGCCTACACGGCTGATAGTGAACCGTAAGCGCGGCGCACCTGCATAGCCACGATGCACCATGAGACGCCCTCGAACGAGGGCGTCTCACGGCGTCCATGGGCCAAGGCTACGCCACGCGCGCCGCGATTTCCTTGGCCTTGGTGGTTGCGTCTTCGAAGGCGCGCTTGCGGGAGGCCTCGTACAGGGGGACTAGTTCTGACATGGCCGGGTTGCGGGTGGCCATGGTGAGTTCCGGGACGATGAAGTCCAGGTCCAGGCCGAGGGTGCCCTTGAGGACGGCTTCCAGGTAGTTCTGCACGAACTCGTAGCCCTCGCGCGGGGTGCCCGGCCCGTAGGAGCCGCCACGGCTGGCGACGACGACCGCGGGGGTGCCCTGGGCGGAACGGGACTCGCCCGCGGTGCGGCCGAGCAGGAGCACGTTATCCAGCCATGCTTTGAGGGTCGAGGGGATCGAGTAGTTGTACATCGGGGCACCGATCAGGACGGCGTCCGCCTGCTCCAGCTCCTCGATGAGCCTCACACGCGCGGCGAACGCCGTGGACTGCCCCGGCGTGCGCCCGGGCGGGGCGGCATAGCCGGCGGACCAGGCGTCGGCAGTGATGTGCGGGACGGGGTCGGACGCGAGGTCGCGGTAGATCACCGTGCCCTCCGGGTGCTGCTCCTCCCAGGTCTTCCGGAAGGCGGCGGTCACCGAACGGGACGAGGACGCCTCGCCGGGGAACACGGACGTGTCGATATGCAGCAGTGTGGTCATGCGCTTTCTCCTAAGGTGATGCCCGCGGCGGGAGCCAATGGCTAAGGGCTCGTGCTCAGCGGTAGTCCAAAGCAAGATAGTATTGAATGATACTATCTTGTATGAAACGATAACACTCGAGCAGATTGGAAAGTGGTTGATCATGGACGTCTATGAAGCGGTTACCAGCCGAAGGGCGGTGCGCGGATTCACCGACCGGCAAGTCCCGGGTGAGGTGCTGGGGCGCGTTCTGTCCGCCGCGGCTTGGGCGCCGTCGGGATCGAACATTCAGCCGTGGCACGCCTACGTGCTGAGCGGCGCGCCGCTGGCTGAGTGCAAGAGACGCGCCACCGAGCGTCTGGCCGCAGGCGACCCGTGGGACGAGCCAGAGTACAAGCAGTACCCGTCCGCGCTGAAGTCCCCGTACCACGAGCGCCGTTCCGCCTTCGGCGAGCAACGCTACGGTGCACTCGGCATCGCGCGCGATGACCTGGAGGCGCGCCAGCGGGCCGCTTCCTCGAACTGGGACTGTTTCGGCGCCCCCGCCGCCCTGTTCTGCTACATCGACCCCGACATGTGCTCGCCCCAATGGGCCGATGTCGGCATGTACCTGCAGACCGTCATGCTGCTGCTCCGCGCCGAAGGGCTGCACAGCTGCCCGCAGATGGCTTGGGCGAAGTTTCACAAGACCGTCGCAGAGGTCCTCTCACCCCCGGACGAACTCATCCTCTTCTGCGGCTTGTCGATCGGGTACGAGGACGACACGATGGACTACGCCCGGACAGGCCGGGCGTCGCTCGAGGAGACGGTCACGTTCGTCGATGGTCTCTAACACACACCCCAACGAAAGGAATGTCATGAAAATCGCAGTCATCGGCGGTACCGGGCTGATCGGGTCGCAGGTCGTCAAGAATCTGAACGCCGCCGGGCACGACGCCGTGGCGCATTCGCAGTCCACGGGAGTCGACGTCATCAGTGGCGTAGGAGTGGACGAGGCCGTGGCCGGCGCCGACGTCGTCGTCAACCTGACGAATTCGCCGACCTTCGACGAAGCCTCGCCGGCCTTCTTCCAGACCTCGATGGACCAGCTATTGGCTTCGGCCAAGAAGGGTGGCGTCGGCCACTTCGTCATTCTCTCGATCGTCGGCGCGGACCGGGTGCCGGAACTGGACTACTACCGTGCCAAGGTGCTCCAAGAGAGGATCCTCGCGGCCGGGCCCATCCCCTACTCAATCGTCCGGGCGACGCAGTTCATGGAATTCATGGACGCGGTCCTGGCCTGGACCGCCGACGGCGACACCGTCCGGTTGCCCGCCACGCCGATCCAGCCGATCGCGTCCAGGGACGTGGCCAAAGCGGTGGCGGAGGTCGCCGCAGGCAACCCGCTGAACGGCATTCGCAACATCGCCGGTCCCGAGGTCTTCTCCCTGGACGAACTGGGCCGAATCACCCTGTCCCGCAAGGGCGACAAACGCGAAGTCGTTACGGACCCGACCGCGGGCATGTTTGCCGTCGTCAAGGGAGACGCCCTTACCGACAAGGACGCCCACCTCGCCCCCACCCGCTACGCCGGCTGGCTTTCCTGACCCGCTCGCTCTCTGCGGCCCGGGCCGGCCCGGCAGGCCTTCCCGATCGGCCTTTCTCGAAATTTCATGCTGCGAAGTGCGAGAGCAACCGGGTCGGGTCGTCCGAGCGGGTATCGACCCTGCCGAATGACCCTGCTCATCCGGCAGGGTTTGAGGCATCTTCACCGGGCAGTTATGCGGCGGGGCACGCGAAAATCCCATGCGCCCGGACCGGGCGTCCTTGGCGATTCCGCTGATTCCATGACGAGGATGGAGCCCGCGGATCCTACTGAGCCGCATCCGGTGAAGATGCGGCGCTCATTCCAGGGTGCCCTTTTCTGATAACAGGTAAAGGTGCCGTGTCGAAGAATCGGTATTCCCCCATGGGGGCGCGGATTGTTCCGGCGGCTTCCGCTTTCTCCCGGATAAAATCATGGTCTCCCCTGGAAAGTACAACCTGTCCATTCGGGTCAAGCTCAATGTCCCCGTGCCGGTCTTTGCAGAATTTCGCCGACATTGCCGGGGGCAGGAGCAGACTTGCCGGATTTTCCAGAAGCCATGTCCGGGTCTCGGAATCGAGCCGGTCCCACTCATCCTTGATGTTCACGCTTGCTGATACCGCCTTCCTGTCCAGTTTGCCGAAACTGAATTCCGTCCGGACTACGCCCGACCCCAAAAAGAATGGTAGGAACTCTTCCATGCCGGGGTAGTGCGCTGAACCCCGGGACAACTCTCGGAGCTGTTAGTGACTGTCAATCAACAAACGGCCTGGCTGCCGTCGTCACGACTGTCGAGAATGGGATTTGGTTGTGCAATCCACAACATGCGCCGTGGCCGCCTGTTCCCGGATGTCCCTGACCGCGGCGGCTGCTGCCGCCATGTCTTCGTACGCCTCCGACTTTGCCAGGGTTTCCCCGGCGGAATTGACGAGGTTTATCCGGACCCCTCGCGGTTCAGCGTCTACAAGTTCGAATTGGCCAGGCATCGGCTTCCCCTTCGCGATTGGTGCGTTGACGTTCGTGCCGGCGAGCGCATCGCCGAAACAACAATTATATGACAACTATGTCAACAATCATGAATTGTTGACAGAAAAGAATGCCTGTTATTCCTGCACGGTCAAGAACGGCAGCCAGCGGCAGGGCGCGGTTCGCTGCCGGTTGCCGAGCCGCCTGTACTCGCGCCGAGGCGGACAATCATGGGGACCACCACGATCAGCCGGGGGAGGGCGAACAGGCCGGTGGTTATGGGCGCCAAGCACCGCCATACCCACATGCAGGCGCTGTTGTGCCGATTCGACACCCAACCGATCCCGTCAAGCCCGGCACTATTGGCCGCGTCCGATATTCGGGTCTGCGAGTAAATTATCCATGCGATGGTCCGGCCGTCCCTTCCTTGTCGGAGGGAGCATGCATGATCAGCCCATGACGTTTCCCCCGCGACATCGAAGCGCGGGTCCTGCTGCTGCCACCCTTCAGACCGAGGACGCCGTCGGTCAGCTCCTCTCCACCGGACGCATCGTCGCCGACCCCGCACGGTCCTGGACCGCCTTCCCGGACGCCTACGCCTGGATGTACCGGCAGATGCAGTCCCGCGTGCCAACCCGGGGGAAAGGTGCCTTGTGGCTCTGGGCGAAAATCGGGCGCCGGGACCTGCTGTCCCATTGCCGCCGGTCCCTCGGGAAGGTGCTGCTGACCTGCCGGATCCAGCGGGGACGCGTGCTCCTGTCCGAGTTCGACGACTGGCGCCGGGTACTCAACGGATCACCCAACATCCTCGCCCACCCGCGTGAAAGCGATGACGCCTACAGCGACCGGCACAACATCGTGCTCGATGACTTCTTTGACCGGGTATCCGCCGCCGGGGTCAACCACGAGCCGGTCTGCACCTGGCCGGGACTATCCAGCGCCGGCTCATCCACTGACATCCGGCACCGGACTGGCATTCAGTTCGCTTGGGGAATCGATCCGGATCAGCGGGAGACCCCCGGGAAGCGCTAGGACACGTAAGACAGGAAACCCAGGTAGATCGGCATGTCGACGCCCGCGTGGAAAAGGGAGGAGGGAATGATGCTGCCCGAGCTGCGCGTGAGATAGCCGCCGATCACGCCGAGTGGGAAGGCGAACAACACGATGAAGACGAGGGCGGAGGCCGTGTAGGTGACGCCGACGTGCCAGGAAGCGAAGATGGCCGCCTGGATGAAGGTCGCCAGGTAGGGCCCGAAAGCGAGGTTGAGCCTGGACATCAGGAGCCCGCGGAACATCAGCTCTTCCAGGAACCCGTTGGCAGCCACCGCAGCCAGCAGCGCGGGCGTCAGGCTGAGGTAGCGGCCGAAATCGAAGGTGCCGTGCACAGGCATGAACCGGGAGTGCGACAGGGCTCCGAAAGTGAGTACATAGAAAGCGACAAACCCGATGATTCCGATCACGTATGCTCGTCCGAATCGCCCTTTGCGGACATAGATCGAGGCTGGCGAACTCCTCGAGATCCAGACCACCACCAGGACGGCGACGACAGTGAGCAGCAGTTCATCGAGTTCGATGATGACCGTGCCCGGAACCGTCGAAGCCAGTGGGTTGCCGGGGACAGGTGGGCTGTGCAGGACCTGGGTGGCAAGGAATCCCGGCACATAGCGGTCAGCAAGGATGAAAAGGGACATCCCGAAGAAAGCCAAGGGTATCTCCCAGTACCCGCGCATGGCGGCGCTGCGTCTCGCCAGCAGCGAGAGGGCAAGGAGAGCGATCGTGACGCCCAGACCGCAGGCGAGCCGGGCGTCATCACCAGGCACGTATCCGGCCGACACCGGCAGGAACCCCGCCACGATACAGGCGACGGCGAAGATCGTCTTCCGGCCGGGAGTCAGCTTCGCGCCCGGAGCGTCAATCGCACGTGGCGCTGATGGCGATGCTCCATGTCCCCTCCCTGGGGGTTGCGTGTTGGGCCCAGCCGGGCGCGCCCTTGAGTTCATCGCCTACGCTCCTGACCGGACCGGTGGACCACGGTGTCGTCGACGTGGAGCCTTTTTGCCCGGGCCCAGATCACGGCGTTCTGCGCGGCGAACGTTACTGCCAGGGCCAGGAGCAGCTCCCCTATCACGAAGCCCTGAGGATGGTTTGCAGCCTGACCAAGGAACGCGAATGGCAACCGGATCACGATGAGTACCGCCCAGGTCACCAGCGTCATCGCTGTGCCCTTGACCATCACGTGGCCAGCATCGGGCCAGACCCGGAACGTTGTCCCCCTCCAGAGACCGGCGGCCAATCCGATGACGAGACCGACAACAAGGAGAGCTACACCGCCCACATCCATACCCAGAGGCTCGCGGGCCAGCTGTTGGACCCCGAAGAGGCCAAGGGCCGCCGGTAGCAGCATGAGTCTGCCAGCCCTGAGCGGTCGCGCGCTCATCTGCCGATAGAGGACAAATGCGATGAGTGCGAGGTAGATCGCGATATTGACCATCAGGCCGACAGTCTGGTCCGGGGGCATCCGCTCTCACCTCCAGGAGCGTACTACTTACCGTAAGTAGTACGCTACATCCATGCAGGACCCTGTCAAGACCCCGCGAAAACGGCGACCGCGCGGCTCACTGACCCGGGAGCAAGTGGTCGACGCCGCGCTGGCATTGGCCGACAGCGAGGGCCTCGACGCCCTCACGATGCCGATGCTGGCACGCCGCCTCAAATGCGGGGTGATGACCCTCTACGGCTATGTGAACAGCAAGGAAGACCTGCTCGATGCCATCGCCCAACGCGGCCTGCGCGACCTCCAGCTCCCCCGCCCACTCCCCGCCGACGCGATGGCGATCCTGCTTGCCTGGGGACGGGCCCTTCGGCTGAACCTGATCGAGCACCCGAGCCTGCCGATGATCTTCCTCTCCCGGGCGGTGATCGGGTCCGGCATCCTGCGCGGCCTCGAGGCTCTCCTCGGACCCTTGGCGAGGGCCGGGATGCCGCCGGCGCAAGGCGTCCACGCGGTCTACGCCGTCCTCACCTATGCCACAGGCTTCGTGGCCTGGGAGATACCGCGCACACGCCGCCAGCCACAAGCGACGTACGCGGCGAGTTGGCGGCGAGAAGCTGCCAACCTGCCTCCAGCCGAGGTTCCGTTTGTCGCCGGCGTCCTCGACGAGCTGCCAGAGGTCGCCGGTGAGGAGCAGTTCGAGCTCGGACTGGCCGCCCTGACCGCCGGCCTGGCAATCACCCCCAGCAAGTGACCCCGGCCGCGCCACCCGCGCTCTTTGCCTCGGGCCGGTCACGGCGGCGCAAGCGCCTCCGGTTTGGGAGCAACCGGTGGCACGGAAACGCGCCAATACCCGGTGTCGACCCGTACCGGACACGGGCGCAGCCATCGCCGAGAGCAACTTCCAGGGAAGGCCCTCGTGCCGATACTCGGCCGCGGAACCAGCCCGGCGCCTGAGTACCGGCTTCCTGTTCTAGTTGCACGTGCAACAGTGACGTGCCCGAATTGGTTTGGGGTGTTCGCAGGAGCCCAGGCGGTGGTGTCCGCGGGCCGTGGGCTGTCATGGGGAAGTCCGGGATATCACGCCATGCACTGCTAAACGTGGCGGTTCGTTTGGAGGCCCCAAGCTGACCCGGTCTGGGCTGCAGTTGGCGAGGAAGGCCTGCGGCCGTACGGCGGACGGTGCCGGCCATTCCAGCGCGGTGGTGTGCAGTGAGCTCGTAGAGCCAGCACGTGCGTTGAAGGTATGCACGTCGAAAACTCAGGGGCGGACCGCCATAGGCACTTCCATAAAGCAGACGTAAGTGTGGACTGTGCACACCGCCTCCCCCTGCCCCTGGCACACTCCTTCGACATTGACTTTCGCCCTCGCCGCAAAGTCCTATGAGGTGGACTTGAGCAACGCCAGCCAACGAACTCCGCAAAATCCTTGGCCACTTCACAGACAAAGGCCGCGGCACCGGCGGCCGCAAGCAGATCACCGAGGTCCGCGCGGCGGAACCGACCACGATGGACAGCAGCGCTTGGGCCGTGGCGCAGGGCTTGGAGATCAATCCCCGCGGCCCCGAGTCCATCGTTCAGCTGGACCTGGTTGCCAACTAGTGCAGCCCGCCGGCGCCGCCCGGCATGCCGGCCTTGATCAGGTCCATGACGGACGAGTCTGCCAGGGTGGTGACATCCCCGATCGGCCGGTCCTGTGCGACGTCTTTGAGCAGCCGCCGCATGATTTTGCCGGACCGTGTCTTGGGCAGTTCCGCGACCACCATGATCTGCCGGGGCCGGGCGATTTTGCCGATTTCCTTGGCCACATGTTCACGAAGCTCCTGCACGACTTCCGGTCCGCCGTCGCCCGCCTCGCTGCGCAGGATGACGAAGGCAACGATGCCTTGCCCGGTGGTTTCGTCGGCGGCGCCGACGACGGCGGCTTCGGCGACTTTCGCATGGGAGACGAGGGCCGATTCGATTTCCGTGGTCGAAAGCCGGTGCCCTGCCACGTTCATCACATCGTCCACCCGGCCCATGAGCCAAATATCCCCATCCTCGTCCTTTTTCGAGCCGTCCCCCGTGAAGTAGAGCCCCGGGAACCGTGACCAGTACGTCTCCACGTAACGCTCGTCGTCGCCCCAAATGGTGCGCAGCATGGATGGCCAGGGTTCCCTCAGGACCAGGTATCCGCCGGAACCGTCGGCAACCGGCGCGCCTGTGTCATCTACGACGTCGGCCACGACTCCGGGGAGTGCCTTCATGGCGGCACCCGGTTTGCCTGCTGTAACTCCCGGGAGTGGACTGATCATGATGGATCCGGTCTCGGTCTGCCACCAGGTGTCCACCACCGGGGTTCGGTTGTGCCCGATGTTCTCCCGGTACCAGATGTAAGCTGCGGGGTTGATCGGCTCGCCCACCGTGCCGATCACACGCAGGCTCTCGAGGTTGTATTTCGCCGGTATCTGGGCGCCCCACTTCATGAACGTCCGGATCGCGGTCGGGGCGCAGTAGAGAATCGACACTTTGTACTTGCCGATGATTTCCCACCAGCGGCCTTGATGCGGGGTATCCGGTGTGCCTTCGTACAGCACGGACGTGGCGCCGTTGGCCAAGGGACCATAGACGATGTAGCTGTGTCCGGTAACCCAGCCGATGTCCGCGGCTGTCCAGAAGATATCGGACTCAGCCTTCAGGTCGAACACTGCCCAGTGGGTGTAGGCGCATGCGGTCAGGTAGCCGCCGGTGGTGTGCAGGATGCCCTTGGGCTTGCCCGTGGTTCCCGAGGTGTACATCACGTAGAGCGGATGTTCGGCGTCGAAGGCCTTGGCGTCGTGCTCGGCGGAAGCCAGTTCAACCGACTCGTGCCACCAAATATCGCGGCCCGGTGTCCAGTCGACTTCCTGGCCTGTGCGGCGGACCACCAGGACATTGCGGACGTCCGGGCAGTCCAGCAGTGCCTCGTCGACGGCGGACTTCAACCCGCTGGCCTTGCCGCGGCGGTAGGCGCCGTCGGAGGTTATGACGATCCGCGCATCGCAGTCGTGGATCCGTGTCCGGAGGGCGTCCGCAGAGAACCCGCCGAATACGACTGTGTGCGGTGCTCCAATTCGCGCACAGGCCAGCATTGACACCACGGTTTCCGGAATCATGGGCATGTAGATGGCCACCCGGTCTCCGGCAGTGACGCCCAAATCGGTCAGCGTGTTCGCTGCCTGGCAGACCATGTGCGTGAGCTGGGCATAGGTGATGGTGCGGGTGTCCCCGGCTTCGCCTTCAAAGTAGTAGGCGACCTTGTCTCCGTGGCCGGCAGCTACATGCCGGTCCAGGCAGTTGTAGGCGGCATTGAGCTTGCCCCCGACGAACCATTTGGCGAATGGCGGGTTGGACCAGTCCAGGACCTCAGTCCATTTTTGCGACCAGTCCAGCCGCTGCGCCTGCTGTGCCCAAAACGCCAGCCTGTCGCCGTCGGCTTCGTTATAGTCCGACGCCGTGGCGTTGGCCTGGGCGGAAAAGCCGGCGTCCGGGGGGAATCGCCGTTGTTCGTGCAGCAGGTTTGCGAGGGTTTCATCCGATTCAGTTGGGTACTCGGCCATCTCTGGTCACCGTCGTCCTACCGGGAGCACGGTCCGCTTGTAGGTGGCGTTCGCGACCACTGCGAGGGAACAGTACCAGGCGATAAGGGCCGTCACGAGGCCCAGCCAGCCGCCCAGCACCGTCATGCCGCTTGCTCCCGCGAAGGCGCCGATAAACAACGCGATGAAGGTGAGGGTCAAGAAGACAAAGACAGCAAAGACGCCCAGGCTGACGCGCCAGGAGGCAATGGTCATATAGGCGGTAAAGATTGCCCAGGCCAGCAGGTAGAGGCCGACCGCTTTGCCGGCGTCCGCTGCCGGAAGGCTGCCCGCGCTGAACTGGCTCAAGAACCAGAACGAGAGCCAAAACGCTCCGTATGAGCAGAAAGCCGTCGCGCCGAAGACGTTGCGGTTGGCAAACTCCCAGATCCCTGCGGCGAACTGCGCTATGCCGCCGTAGAACAATGCAAGTCCCAGGACGACGGGTTCGTCCGCTTTGGCGATCAGGCCAGCATTGATGACACTGAGAACAAATGTGGTCATGGCGAAAGCGCCCAGACCTAAAGCTGCCGGATCGGCAAAGGCTGGGCTGATGCTCGCCTGAGGAGATACAACAGCGCCTTGGGCTGGTACGGGATTTTCAGCCCTGCGACCACTTCCCGCCGGGAAGGTCCCTGCCGCGGAGCTTGATTCGACACTCATGGTACGACTCCTTGGTCAGCACCAGCACCATTGCTGGTGACTAATTTCAGGCTATACCTGAGGGTGCAAGGTTAATATCGGAATCGGTTGTGATTCAGGTCGCAACACATTGTGGTGCAGATCACATTCGTTGTCCCGGGTGGCGAGGTCCGACCGATCTGCCCGCAGGAATGCCCGCGTCGCACAGTGCGTCGATTTGTCGGTCGAAGTCCTGGTGGTCGACACCCGGCCGACGCAGAAGCCCCCCGAAAACCAACAGCATTGGCCTTGCCCCCACAGCAGAGCGACCCGTTGCTGCCGGGCCGGCGGCGTTGCCACCCGGCAGCGCGCGGCGACTGTCCTATTTCTGGGCGTTCGTCCCTGTATCGCTATGGGGTTTGCGCACGGGATCCACACTGCCGTCCGCTCCGTAGTCACCTTCTGAATAGCGCCCGATTTCAGATTCGGCGGTGCGGCCCGGTGTCGATCCGGCTTCGCCGTAGTCGGCCTTGACGTAGCGTCCCGATTCCCTGGCCTTGTCGCCCAGGGGTTCGGGCAGTCCGCCTTCGCTGCCTGCCGCACCGTAGTCCCCTTCGATGTATTGGCCTTCCTCGTCGTCCGCATTGCGGCCGGGCTGTGCACCGGCTTTACCAAAGTTACCTTCGATGTACCGGCCCCGCAGGTCTGGTTCTTCTGGCTTCTTTGCCGTGACCGTCTCATCGACAGCGTCTTCGAAGCTGCTGTTGTCGGTCATGTTGGTGCCTTTCTCGAAACGTACTCCGCGTCTTTCTACTGCACGCTTTAAGTCTAGCGAGGGCGGTTGTTCCGCAACAGAACGGTGGGCCGGCACGGGTAGGCCTTGGCTCATGGATGCCAGAGGCAACCGTTGGTTACCCAAGGCAATCGACTAGTGACGCGGCGACGATCGAACTACCATGAAGGTGCTGGGGTTGTCAATTTTCTATGGTGAATCAGATGACTCAAGGAGGCACTCGGAATGAGTGATGTCAGTCCACTAAGGAATGCGGTCCGCAAGGGAAGCGGCCTCAAGCAACTGGGTGGTACATGGGGTGAGCTCCTCGCCGAGTTCCTCGGCACGTTCGTGCTGATTGCCTTCGGCGACGGGGTCGTGGCCATGGCAGTTGCCGCGTTGCCCGGCTCGGGACGGGCCGCGACCTCGACCACGATCTTCATGGCCGCGGGCGACTGGCTGTTGATCACGTGGGGATGGGCGCTGGCTGTGACGCTGGCAATCTACGTCGCCGGTGGCGTCAGCGGGGCGCATATCAATCCAGCCGTAACAGTGGCGTTCGCGGTCCGGCGGAAGTTTCCCTGGAAGAAGGTCGGCCCGTACATCCTTGCCCAGATTATTGGCGCCTTCGCCGGTGCAGCGCTGGTGTACCTGCTCTATCACGATGCCATCGACGCCTATAACAAGGCTGTCGGCACCGGGCGCGCGGATCCGAAGGGGCTGGCGACCTACTCCATCTTCGCCACGTTCCCGGCACCCTACTTCAACGGAAATCCCGGGGGCCCGCTAGTCGACCAGATTGTCGGCACCGCTTTCCTCGTTTTGTTCGTCGTGGCCATCATCGACATGCGCAACACCGCTGTACAGGCAAATCTGGGGCCGTTCATGATCGGGCTGGCCGTGGCGGCGATCGGCATGTCCGTGGGCGCGAACGCCGGATACGCCATCAACCCTGCCCGTGACTTCGGGCCAAGGCTGTTTGCATGGCTCGCCGGATGGGGGCAGACGGCGCTGCCGGGCACTGTTGACGGGTCGTTCAGCTGGTATTTCTGGATCCCGATCGTCGGCCCCCTCGTGGGCGGAGTGATCGGCGTGCTGATCTACGACTGGTTCATCGGTGACGTGCTCCATGCGCGCACCCTGTTGGCGGAACCCACGCTTCCGGGACGGACCGGCGCAGAGAGCGCTCCGGCGTCCGAACCGAAGCGCACGGCAGGACAGTAAGGCATCCAGGATCTGATCGGAAGCCACCGGAGAGACCGTCATCTGCGCCGGTAGACCGCTGCACGAACGGCCAATCTGCGAGATTATGATCGGCCGACGACCTGCCCTCCGGAGTTCTCCCTTGAAGGGCGGCGAGAGTACAGGTTGCGGGTCAGTCCGCGCTTCACCTCAGGCCTGGCCCCAGGGTTGCCCGTTGGCGGCTTTCCCGAGGATCGAGACGGCATAAGTGAACTGAACCACAGGCGCCGAGGATCCGGTAGAACCTGCCCTGTCGGGACCTGAGCGCGCGGCATGGAGAGGCGCCGTCCGTCAATCCGCGATTGCTTGCACCCCCACGGACGTCGGCGTGTAGATGGTGCCGTCGCGGAGTATGGACAAGAGGACATAGAGCCAGCGCCGTGAAAGAGACAGCATGGCCTCGAGCAGTGCCGCAGCCATCATGGCCTGCCAGGAATAGGCTTCCGCACTCATGACCGTCGTACGGAGACCTGACCGCTCACATCGCTGGGACCAGGCAGCACCGGCTCGTGCTGCCCCCCTCCATGTCCGGATCCCGAACTCCTAAGCCTACATACCATTGCGCAAGCGCAAGCATCTCGGCTAGATTGATGGCTTAGCGGGGACCCGTGTCAGCGCCCCGCCGACGGCCGGGGTGTTTGACCCAGTTTCTGACACGCTAAGGAGCCACCTTCATGGACAAGACCGGACGCATAGTTGTCATCACGGGATCCAGCGGCGGAATCGGGCGCGCGTCTGCGGTTGCCTTTGCCCGCCAAGGGGCTATCGTCGCCTTGCTCGCCCGCGGCGAAGCGGGGCTGGCCGGAGCCGCACGGGAGGTGGAAGCGGCCGGCGGGCGTGCATGGATTTTGAGTGTTGATGTCGCCGATGCCGAGGCGCTCGACGCGGCCGCCGGGCAGATCGAGCGCGAGCTGGGGCCGATCGATGTTTGGGTAAACGTTGCCTTCACCTCTGTTTTCTCCCCGTTTTCCGAAATTACGGCGCCCGAGTTCAAGCGCGTCACCGAGGTCAGCTACCTCGGTTACGTCTACGGAACCATGTCGGCTTTGAAGCGCATGCGGACACGGAACCGTGGAGTCATTGTGCAGGTAGGCTCAGCCCTCGCTTACCGGGGTATCCCGCTGCAGACCGCCTATTGCGGCGCCAAGCACGCCATTCAAGGATTCAACGAGTCCCTGCGGTGCGAACTGCTACATGAATCGAGCGGGATCCACACCACCATGGTGCAGATGCCCGCCGTCAATACACCCCAATTTTCCTGGGTGCTCTCCCGTCTTCCGCATCAGGCGCAGCCCGTGCCGCCGATTTACCAGCCAAAGGTGGCCGCACGGGCGGTCGTGTACGCCGCCGACCATCCGAAACGGCGAGAATACTGGGTGGGCGGCAGCACCGCCGGAACCCTCATCGTGAACGCTTTCGCCCCCGCACTGCTCGACCGCTACCTCGCCAAGACAGGCTTCAAAGCCCAGCAGACCTCGGAGCCCCGAAGTCCGGAGCAGCCGGCTAACCTCTGGGAGCCTGCGGACACGGCCAAGGATTTCGGGACGCATGGCATTTTTGATCGCAGGTCCTCCCGGCGTAGTGCCCAGCTGTGGGCCTCCCAGCGCCATGCAACGGTGGGTGCTGCCGCCGTCGGGCTCCTCACGGCCGCGGCAATTGCGCGCGGCGCGTTCTTGCGGAGGGCAGAGCAATGAAGCCCTTGGAAGTCGTCCGAGGGGTCTACGGCATGTGCGAGCTTCTGGCCCCGGATTTCCTGACCGGCCGGCTGTTGGGCAACCCACCTGACCGCAAGGCCCGGACCGTCATCCGAATCCTCGGCGCACGGCACCTGATTCAGGCGGTGCTGACAGCCCGGGCCGGGCATACCGCCCACCGCATCGGAGGCAGCGTGGACGCGGTCCACGCAGCGAGTATGGTCCTACTCGCTGCACTGGACCTCAGGTACCGGACGCCCGCGACCGCCAACGCCGTCCTTGCACTTGTCTTTGCAGCGGGAGAGTTCGAATGACAAGCACCATCGGCGACGGGCACGATACTGAATGCAGAGGCCGTCACCCGTGCAGATCAATGCTGAACCGGCCGTCTTCGGAGCCTTCGCCACCATCCGCCGCCGCAAACGCATCCATGCCCACGGCGCAAACCCCGCGCAACCCCGCCGGCATCCGACCCATCACCGCGGCGACGGCCTTGCGGCGGTGTTCCAGGACCGTGTTGACGAGGGAGACACCCTCGGGAGTCAGCGACAATGCCCGGTACCGGCGGTCACCGGGGTCATCGCGCCGACCGATCAGCCCCGCATTGACCAGCCGCTCGCAGATACGCGTGGCATTGGAGGGATGCACGCCCAGCTCCGCAGCGACGGCGCCGAGATTCTGCGGTCCGCGAGAGGCAATCATGACCAACACACGCAATTGCGGGCTCGTGACGATGTCCTCGACTTCCACGACCGACTGCGCCACGACCCGAAGCAGCACGTTGGCGGCCCGAAGCACCGCATCGATCTGGGCCCCATCTATCCGGGCTCCCGCGTCGCTGTCTTCGATTCTCTCCACGCACCCCAGTATCACCCTGGTAGTTGCGTGACAGCAAAGTTTGCCCCGCTGCACCGGACGTGTCTGATTGAGGAGGAACAGCATGAAACATGAAGTCGAAGGCGAAGTGAGCCACCTCGTTGACCGCATGGTGCGCAACGTGAAAACGGGCCGATTCGAAAGGTCCCTTTCGGGACTCACGGCAGCGGGCGCTCTGGTGACGGCGGCGGAGATCTACTTCGAACATGACAAAGCCAGCTTCGGGAACAAATGGATGTGGCTACCCGTCGCGCTTGGCCCGATCGGGGCCGCAGCCGGCATAGCGGGCATCTTCAGCCGCAGGATGGCTAAAACGGCATTGCCGATCGCAAGCGCGGCAATCGTCGCCAACGGATTGCAAGGAACCTACCTCCACGCCCGCGGCATCGCCCAAAAGCCAGGCGGGTTCTCCAATCTGCGCTACAACCTGGAGATGGGACCGCCTCTGCTCGCGCCCCTGCTGGTGACGCTAGTCGGCGGCATGGGGCTACTCGCGTCGGTGCTGAGGCGGGAGAAATGAGCTCGCTTCCCTTGGATACAGGCGCGGGCGGCGGCCGGTACCCTGGTTTCAGCACCGTTGCCCAATCCGACCATTGGGACAAGACCACCGCCGGCGTGGTCCTGGGCCGGCTCGCCCGGCCCGCCGACATCCGCTTCTTCACTCCGGCCGAAGAGGCCACGGCCACGGCGCTGTTTGACCAACTGCTCGCCCAACACGCCGAGCCCCGCATCCCGGTGGTCAATTTCGTCGATGCACGACTTGCCGAAAACCAGACGGATGGCTGGCGCTACGAGGACATGCCCGAAGACGGCGAGGCCTGGCGCACGTCGCTGTCGGCGCTGGACCGCGCGGCTGAGGAATCATTCAATCAATCCTTCGCAAACTGCAGCAACGAGCAACAGGCCGCCGTGCTTCAGGCCATCCAGGCCCTCGGCAGCTCGATGTGGCAAGGCATGCCGGCCGGTCACGTGTGGGGGCTGTGGACCCGCTACGCCTGCACGGCCTTCTACTCGCATCCGTGGGTGTGGGACGAAATCGGGTTCGGCGGTCCCGCCTATCCGCGCGGCTACAAGAACCTGGGAGTCGACCGGCTGGAACCGTTCGAAGTGGCCGACGCCAGTCCCCAGGAAGACCCCGTGGCCCATGACGGAGGAGTCCGCCCATGAGCCACGTCCGGAACCGCAACGAATCGGCGTGGCTGCTTCCAGCCGGTCCCGGCAGCAACCACCGCCTGCGCGATGACATGCGCACGTTCGATGACCATGACGAAGTGGACATCGTCATCGTCGGATGCGGCGCGGGCGGCTCAACCCTCCTGCAGCGGCTGGCCCGCGCGGGATGGAGTGCGGTAGCTCTCGACGCCGGCCCGTTCTGGGATCCTGATCGGGACTGGGTAAGTGACGAGGCAGCATCGCATCACCTGTACTGGACCGATCCGCGCGTGATCGCCGGCGAGGACCCCGTGCCGCTGGGATCGAATAACTCAGGCCGCGGGGTAGGCGGTTCCATGGTCCACTACGCCGGCTACACACCCCGCTTCCACCCCAGCGATTTCCGCACCTTCACTACCGACGGCGTCGGCGCCAACTGGCCGCTGGACTATGCGGATTTGCGTCCGTATTACGAAGACATCGAAGAGGAACTCCCGGTCGCCGGAGAATCCTGGCCCTGGGGCGATCCGCACCGGTACCCACACCGGCCCCACCCCGTCGGCGGCAACGGTGAACTATTCCTGCGCGGCGCCCGCGCCTGCGGCATCACGGCCAAGGTCGGCCCCGTAGCGATCGCCAACGGTCGCTTCGGCAACCGGCCGCACTGCATTTACCGCGGCTTCTGCCTTCAAGGCTGCAAGGTGAACGCCAAGGCATCACCCCTGATTACCCACATTCCGGACGCGCTCGCCCACGGCGCCGAAGTCCGGGCAGATTCGATGGTGACCCGTATCGGCTTCGACGAAGGGACAGGCAGGGCCACCGGCGTCCACTACGTCCGTCACGGGCGGGAGCGGTTCCAGCGCGCTCGCACGGTCGCCGTCGCCGGCTATTCGATCGAAACACCGCGGCTCCTGCTGAACTCAATCTCAACGAGGTTCCCCAACGGCATGTGCAATGACTTCGACCAGGTGGGCCGGTACCTGATGGTCCAGGGCGCGCCGCAGACGGCGGGCCGGTTCGACGCGGAAGTACGCATGTGGAAGGCTCCGCCACCTGAGGTGAGCACTGAGGACTTCTACGAAACGGATTCCGCCAAGCCCTACAAGCGCGGATTTTCCATCCAGACCGTTTCGCCACTTCCCATCGCTTGGGCCGAACACGTAGCCGCCCAAGGGCACTGGGGTGCGGAGCTGCGGCGATATATGAGTGACTATCCGCATTGGGCCTGCCTCGGGGCGCTGTGCGAGTTTCTCCCGCTGGAAGGAAACCGCGTCACCTTGGCGGACGAAAAGGACCGGCACGGGGTGCCCGTCGCCCGGTTCAGCTACAGCCAATGCGAGAACGACCGGCAGCTGGTGGGTGCCGCCCAATCCGTCATGGAGAAGATCCTGAAGGCGGCCGGCGCGGACGAGGTCATCACGATCAAACGGTACGCACATCTCGTGGGCGGAGCACGGATGGCAGCCAACGAATACCACGGCGTAGTGGACCGGACGTGCGGCAGCTTCGCGGTCCCCAACCTGTTCATCACCGACGGCAGCGTGCTGCCGACCCAAGGAAGCGCGAATCCGGCGCTGACGATCATGGCAGTAGCGGCACGCGCCGCCGAAGGACTCATCGCAGGAAAGGAAGATTGAACATGGCATCACAGACAGTCGCCGATTATTTGCTTGCCCGGCTCCGCGAATGGGGCGTGGACAAGGTCTTTGCTTTTCCGGGGGACGGCATCAACGGGGTGCTCGCCGCCTTCGGAAAAGCCGGAAACGAGCCGAAATTCATTCAGGCCAGACACGAGGAAATGAGCGCCTTCGAAGCGGTCGGCTACGCCAAATTCTCCGGAAAGGTCGGAGTCTGCATGGCCACCTCCGGCCCGGGCGCCATCCACCTGCTCAACGGCTTGTACGACGCGAAGCTGGACCACGTCCCCGTGGTGGCGATCGTCGGCCAGACAGCCCGCAGCGCTATGGGCGGTTCCTATCAGCAAGAGGTGGACCTGCTCAGTCTCTTCAAGGACGTGGCCTCGGACTACGTCCAAATGGTCACCGTTCCCGAGCAACTCCCCAACGTCCTGGACCGGGCCCTGCGGATAGCGCTGGCCAACCGCACACCAACGGCGGTCATCATTCCGTCCGACGTCCAGGAACTGGAATACACGCCGCCGACCCACGCCTTCAAAATGGTTCCGTCCAGCCTCGGCATCCGTTGGCCGGATATCCAGCCCGACGACGACGCGATCCGAGGCGCAGCCGAGCTTCTCAACCAGGGAAGCAAGGTGGCGATGCTGATCGGCCAGGGCGCACGCGGGGCTGCGGCTGAGGTACGCGAAGTCGCCGAACTGCTAGGCGCGGGGGTTGCCAAGGCTCTGCTTGGCAAGGACTCCCTGCCTGACGACCTGCCGTACGTCACCGGATCGATCGGCCTGCTCGGGACCCGTCCGAGCTATGAAATGATGCGCGACTGCGACACGCTCCTGACGATCGGATCGAGTTTCCCGTACACCCAATTCATGCCCGAAGACGGGCAGGCACGCGGCGTCCAGATCGACATCGATCCAGGCCTGATCGGCCTGCGGTACCCGTACGAATTCAACATCGTTGCCGATTCCGCGGCCGCCCTGCGGGCCCTCATTCCGCATCTGGAACGCAAGGAGGACCGGTCCTGGCGCGCTGACCTTGAATCCAAGATCAGCCGGTGGTGGGAAACCATGCACGCCGAGGCGATGGTGGAAGCCAACCCGATCAATCCCATGCGGCTCTTCTCCGAACTCTCCGACCGCCTGCCCGAGGACGCAATCATCACGGCGGACTCCGGCTCCGCGGCCAACTGGTACGCCCGGCAACTGAAGTTCCACGGGCAAATCCGCGGCTCCCTCTCCGGCAACCTCGCCACCATGGGGCCCGGGGTCCCGTATGCCATCGGGGCGAAATTCGCCCATCCGGAACGTCCCGTAATCGCCTTCGCCGGGGACGGTGCCATGCAAATGAACGGCATGGCCGAGCTCATCACCATCCAGCGCTACTGGCGCGAGTGGAGTGATCCCCGGCTCATCGTGGCGGTCCTGCACAACGATGACCTGAACCAGGTCACCTGGGAAATGCGGGCCATGGGCGGCGCCCCATCCTTCCGTGAATCGCAGGACCTGCCCGACGTCGACTACGCGGCTTTCGCATCCAGCCTCGGACTGCAGGGCATCAACGTCGACTCCCCCGACGAGCTCGGAGGCGCCTGGGAGAAGGCCCTCGCCGCGGACCGGCCGACCGTCCTGGATGTGCGCACCGACCCCGACATCCCTCCGATCCCGCCCCACGCAACTTTCGAGCAGGCCCTCAACAGCGCTAAGGCTGTCATGAAGGGCGACGACAGTGCCTGGGGCTTCATCAAGGAGGGAATCAAAACCAAGGCCCAGGAGTTCCTGCCGCAAAGGAACGACTGATGGCCGTGACCGATTCGACGCTTCAGTTGAAGTCCCTTGACGTATCGGCCTACACAGTCCCGACCAGCACCCCCGAGGCCGACGGTACCTACGCGTGGGACGCCACCACCATGGTGCTGGTGCGGGCCGCGGCCGGGGAGTGGACAGGAATCGGCTGGACTTACGCGCCCGCGGCCTGCGCGGCGCTGGTCAGGGAGACCCTCGGACCTGCCGTCGTCGGGCTCAATTGCTTCGACGTTCCGGCTGCGGCCGAAGCCATGGCCCGGGTCGTCCGGACCTCTTCCCGCCCCGGACTGGCCGGCTATGCTATCTCCGCCGTCGATTGCGCTCTCTGGGACCTTAAGGCACGGATCCTCGGTCTTCCCTTGCATCGGCTCTTCGGCGCGGCCCGGGCGGCAGTGGATGTTTACGGCAGCGGGGGGTTCACCACGTATTCGGAGGGGCAGCTCCGCACCCAGCTGGCGGGATGGACCGTTGACCAGAAGATCCCGCGGGTGAAAATCAAGATCGGCGAGGACCGCGGCACGAACACAGTCCGCGACCTCACCCGGATCCGGCAGGTCCGGGAAACCATCGGCCCGGCCGTCCAACTCTTCGTCGACGCCAACGGAGGCTACACCGCCAAGCAGGCTGTCCGGGTTTTCGAAGCATCTGCCGAGCAGGAGGTGGCCTGGTTCGAAGAGCCGGTGTCCAGCGATCACCTCGAAGGACTCCGCGAGGTCCGGCGATCAGTCACGGCCGACGTCGCAGCCGGGGAATACGGCACGACCCTGTTCTATTTCCGGCGGATGTGCGAGGCCGGCGCCGTGGACTGCCTGCAGGTGGATGTGAGCCGCTGCGGCGGGTTCACGGAGTGGTTCCGGGCGGCTGCGGTAGCCGCGGCCCACGGGCTGGAAGTCTCCGGTCACTGCGCCCCGAACCTGACAGTCTCGGCGGCCGCCGGCACGCTGAATTTCCGGCACCTGGAGTGGTTCCACGACCACGTCCGGATCGAGGACATGTTCTTTGACGGTACCGGCGACCCCGCCGGCGGCAGCGTCCGGCCTCGCGAGGACAGTCCGGGCAACGGTCTCACGTTCCGCGTGCGGGACGCCGAAAAATACCGAATCAACGCATAGTCAGATGGAATCCGGAATGAAGTCCGACAGCACCCCGCTTTTCCCTGCCCAGGTTCTCCGCGAATACTCCCTGATAGGCGATGGCGAACGGGGCGCAGTGATCGGGCCGCGCGGAGACGTGGTCTGGATGTGCGCCCCGGTCTGGGACAGTCCAGCAGTGTTCTCGTCCCTGGTGGGCGGTTCAGGCGTGTTCGCCGTGACTCCCTTGAATCCGCGCCACGTCTGGGGAGGACACTACGACGACGGCACGCTGATCTGGAACAGCCGCTGGGTCACGACGGACGGGATTATCGAGTGCCGCGAAGCCCTCGCCATGCCCGCGGACCCCGCGATGGCTGTACTCATGCGCCACATCCGACTTATCTCCGGGACCGCTCCGGTCCGGATCCTCCTTCAACCCCGGCCCGGCTTCGGCCGGCACGGGGTGGATTTCTCGAGGTCCGACGACGGCGTGTGGTCAGGTGCCAGCGGCGGCGGAATGAGGCTCCGGATCAGCGGGATGGGCAAGGCAACCGTGATCGACGGCATGCTCAGGCAAGATATTCAGCTTGAGCCCGGAGGGGAACACCACCTCGCACTCGAGCTCTCCAGCAAACCCCTCCCGTCAAGACCGCCTACACCTGCGGATCTCTGGAGTGCTACCGCACAAGCCTGGGCCGCATCGGTTCCTGCCATGGACGCGACTGTCGCGCCTGACGACTCGCGCCAGGCGTACGCGGTCCTGCGCGGGATGACGAGCTCGACAGGGGCCATGGTCGCGGCCGCCACCCTGGGCCTTCCGGAGCGAGCCGAGGCAAAACGTAACTACGACTACCGCTACGCCTGGATCCGGGACCAATGCTTCGCCGGACAAGCAGCCGGAGCCGGGGCGGCCACCGACCTGCTCGACAGCGCCGTCCGCTTCGTCAGCGAGCGTTTGCTGACAGACGGGATCAGCCTCAAGCCCGCTTACACCGTCACCGGCAGCAAGGTACCGGACGAGCACACACTCGACCTTCCGGGCTACCCGGGAGGCACCGACACAGTAGGCAACTGGGTCAACCAACAGTTTCAACTGGACAGCTTCGGTGAAGCCCTGCTGCTTTTTGCCACAGCCGCGCGCCACGACCACCTCGACACGGTGCACTGGCTCGCCGTCGAACAGGCAGTGGCAGCCATAAAAGCGAAGTGGGACGTTCCCGATGCCGGCATCTGGGAACTCGGAAACGAACGATGGACCCATTCCCGCCTGAGCTGCGTCGCCGGTCTCAAGGCCATCTCCCGCTACGCCCCTGCCGCACACGCCGCCGCCTTGGACCAACTGGCCAGTCTGATCCTCACACACACCCAGTCCACGTCCACGCATCCCAGCGGCAGGTGGCAACGATCACCCGCCGACGACAGGATCGACGCCGCACTTCTGCTTCCCGCCATCCGCGGAGCCCTGCCCGCCTGCGACCCCCGCTCCCTCGCCACCGCAGAGGCGGTCAGAAAAGAACTCCTCGACGACGGATACGTCTACAGGTACAGGCACGGGCCCGGTCCCCTGGCGGATTTCGAAGGCGCCTTCCTCCTCTGCGGATTCAACCTGGCCCTGACGGAACACCAGCAAGGCAACACCACAGACGCAATCCGGCTCTTTGAACGCAACCGGTCCGCCTGCGGCTCCCCCGGACTCTTCACCGAAGAATACGACATCGAACAACGCCAACTTCGCGGCAATTTTCCCCAGGCATTCGTCCACGCCGCCCTGCTCGAAACAGCCCATCGACTCGCCCAGCCGCGCGCACCCTGACGATCATCACACCGCACGACAGGAGCCGGCACTGTGGACCCCGCCAGATGACGCTCCGGAATTCCCCGCAGTGGACGACCAAAGAAGTGTGTCCCGCCGGAATGAGGGGGTACCAACGGGACAAAGCACTCCATAAGGCAACTGAAGGACCGACGTGCGGGCAAGAACCGGTCGAGGCACCCAATCTTTCCGGGAACCG
Source organism: Arthrobacter sp. 05L417 (assembly GCF_056397865.1). NCBI lineage: Bacteria > Bacillati > Actinomycetota > Actinomycetes > Micrococcales > Micrococcaceae > Arthrobacter > Arthrobacter sp. 05L417. The sequence goes on along the minus strand of NZ_JBFTOG010000004.1, from coordinate 220,187 downwards.
ATGCCTTGGCCCGACCACGCAATTCCAGTCCCTGCGCTTCTCCCGCACATCCTTAAGTGCCGGGTCCTAGCACCATAGGACAGCTCCAAAACCAAAATTTCACAGAACGGCATCACGCACCAGTAGGCGTGCGTGCCGTCCAAAGAGGGAGGCCAGCTATGGAAAGCCCAACACAAGCGAATCCGAATAACGTGCAGCGACAGCTGGCCATCTTTGACGTTGTCAGACGTGCTCCTGGCAAGAGCCTGCCGCAAATCAAGGCGATGCTGACCAAGGCGTTCGCCGAGCGCGGCCTGTCCAGGCAACCGGGAGCCTGGCTGGATGCTGTGGCATCTGAGGCGGCCTACGGGAAGCCTTATCTTATAGATCTCCCCGCAGCGGTAGCCGCCAACAGCATCGCAGCTGCTCCCGACCCGGAAGTCGAAGACGAGCTGCGCAAGCGCGGTATCCTCCGAAGGTCCGAAAACAGCACCGGCAGCCAGCACCCGACCCCGGCAGCCACAGAGACAACGGACGAAGGTGAGGAATCAGGACACCCCACAACCCCAGTAGCGGAAGCGCGAAACAAGCGCGATGCCGCGCACCCTCGTCGCGCTTCAGACACATCCACCCGTCCGGCGCGGCGACTGATTGCAAGCGCCCTCCTCATCGCCTTGGCCGCGGCCGCGGTCGGCGTGGCCCTTCGCCAGCGTAGAGGGCGCCCCACTTCGCCTGCCCTCGCAGTCGGCGCTTGCAGGTGAATAACTTGGGAGCGCGCACCGACGCGCATGAGGGTCTGTGGCGGAATCCGCCGGTACGCGAACGTCGGTAGGCAACACGGTGGTCCCATATCGCCTGGCAAGCGACAAAGAAGGCACCTGATGCGACCAGGACCACCCTCGCGACGACATTCCAGGACAACGCGTGCACGGGCCAAGACTAGCGCCGTGGGCAACAGCAAGCCTTGCAGTATGCAATAGTTGTCGTATGCTAAATCCTCTCGACCGCCACATCGACGCCCTCCAGCGGGCCACGCGCGACTTGCTCGCCGTCGCCATGCGCAGTGTGGACGAGGTCACGGACCTTTCCATGCCGCAGATGCGCATGCTGTTCGCCCTTCAGGACCACGGGACGCTGCCCAGCGGTGCCCTCGCGCACGTCCTCGAAGTCTCCGGATCTTCGGTGACCCGGTTGGCCGACCGGCTGTGCGCGGGAGGATACGTCCGGCGCTCTGCTTCTGCCGAAAACCGCAGCCTCGTCCTGCTTTCCCTGACCGATGTCGGCCGCGGTGCCGTTGAAGCCGTCCTCCGCCGGCGCGACGACGAGTTCCGGGACGCTCTCGCGCACCTCGACCCGGAGCTGCGGGACCAGCTCGCCGCCGGTCTCACCGCTCTCCATGGGCACCTCTCGGCAACGTCGCTGAGCCGGGCGGTGGTCGCGTGACCAGCCACCGCTGCCATCAGTTGGGCGATTTCGCCGTCGACCGGCGGATGCTCCTGGTGGCGGCCATCGCGATCCCGGTCGGGGCGCTCGGGGCCCTCGCGGCCTGGGCGCTCCTGGGCCTGATCGGTCTAGCAACAAACCTCTTCTTCTATGGCCGCCTCTCGACAAGTCTCGTCGCCGTGGGCAGCGGACATCCGTGGTGGCAAGTGCTCACATTGCCCGTCGCCGGCGGACTCGTGATTGGTCTCATGGCGCGGTTCGGTTCGGAGAAGATCCGCGGCCATGGCATGCCCGAGGCCATCGAATCCATCCTCGTTGGCGGCAGCCGGATCGCTCCGAAGGTCGCCGTCCTCAAGCCAGTCTCTGCCGCCATCAGCATCGGCTCGGGAGGCCCCTTCGGCGCCGAAGGGCCCATCATCATGACCGGTGGCGCGATCGGCTCGATCCTCGCCCAGCACCTCCAGCTCACCGCGGACGAGCGCAAGACACTGCTCGTGGCGGGAGCGGCGTCCGGCATGGCTGCGACGTTCAATTCGCCCCTCGCGGCCGTGCTGCTCGCCGTCGAGCTGCTCTTGTTCGAATGGCGTCCACGCAGCTTCGTACCTGTGGCTGCGGGGGTCGCGGTCGCGACCGTGGTGCGCGGCGTGATCCTCGGCACCGCACCGATCTTCCCCGTCTCGACCACAGGATTGCACCTGAGCCCCGGTATCGAGGCGCTGGCCGCCGTGGTTGGCCTCTCCGGCGCGATCGTCGCCGCCGGGGCAACCTGGCTCGTGTACCGGGCAGAGGACGCGTTCTCCCGGCTGCCCATCCACTGGATGTGGTGGCCCGCCATCGGCGGCCTCATCATCGGCGCTGGCGGTCTCATCGAGCCCCGCGCCCTTGGCGTCGGCTACGACGTGATCGACCAGCTGTTGACGGGGCACGCGACGACGGGGCTCATCGTCGGCATCCTCGTGGTCAAGACGCTCATTTGGTCGCTGTCCCTGGGCAGCGGGACCTCCGGCGGTGTGCTCGCTCCGATCTTCATGATCGGTGCGGCACTCGGCGCAGCGGCGGGCCTTGTTTTGCCGAGCGTCATCCCGGGGTTCTGGGCGTTGCTCGGGCTCACCGCCGTCGTCGGAGGTGTCATGCGCTCGCCCCTCACGGGCGTGATCTTCACTCTCGAGCTGACCAATGCCTGGGCTGTCGCACTCCCGCTGCTCATTGCCTCGGTCGTTGCCTACGGCGCCTCCGTTCTGTTCCTTCGACGTTCGGTGCTCACCGAAAAGATCGCGCGCCGAGGACTCCACCTGACCCGCGACTACACGACCGATCCGCTCGAGACCTTCTTCTGCGAGGACGTCATGCGGGCCCCGGCCGCTGCGCTCACCGAGGCAACGCCTGTACTCCATCCGAGGGAGACACTCCGTCACGCCGCATACGTTCTCGCTCGGACCGGCGCGCCCGAGGCTGCAGTAGTGAACGACGACGGCACATGCCTTGGGCTCATCGGCCCGCCTGATTTGCTTGTTGCCAGGCTGCACGACCTCACCGAGGCGACCGACCGGGACCGCTCGCTCCGCTACCTCACCCGGGTGGGAATGCAAGCCGGCAATTGATCGACGACGCCTACCCGAACTTCGCCAGTGGGTTGGCCCCCGGATCATGCGCACCTCTTCCCGCAAAAACGCCCGATTCTGGGAAACCGCAGACGATCCGGTCCATCCGGGGCCGCGAAAGCCAGAATTCCTCTCAGAACCCCTTCTCACTCAAATAACGCACAACCGACTTCTGCGGCCGCATGGTTTTGCGAGACAGGTTGATGGGAGCCTCGCATAGATGACCGCACGAAGGAAATATGATGCCGCGTTCCGTGAGGAACCGGTCGGGCCGGTTTTGTCCCCGAACGGGCCGGTGAAGCAAGTCGCCGAGGAGATGACGAGGAGCGAGCCCGGAACCACCGTCCCATCCGACGCCGATGAGATCGAGCAGCACCCGTGCCCCCACTGCCAAGCCCAGCCCGGCTCGCCGTGCCGGTCCCGCTCCGGTGCCGTCGCCTCGACCTACCACACCGGCCGGTTCACCAAAGTCCCCCGCCTGGCCAAGGAGCTGCGTATGCCGACCCCGGCCAGCCGTGGACCGGGCCAGCCCTGGCGGCCGGACACCCCGCCGCCGGCACCAATCCCCGCAGACACGCCTGGCGCGGACATTCGCGTCGGTTACGCCCGTTGCTCCCACCACCTGACCCAGGAACTCCAGTCCCAGCTGGATGCACTGGCCGCGCACGGCATTCCGCGCGAAAAGATCTTCGCCGAGAAGGTCTCCACCCGGGTGCGGGTGCGTCCGAAGTTCGAAGCCGCACTCGAGGCAGCCCGGCAGATCAAGGCCCACGCCCCGCACTGCCGTGTCATCCTCACCGTCTACGAGATGAAACGCCTCGGACGGGATTCCGCCGAACTGACCGCCCTCGCCGACCACCTCACGGCACACGGCATCGCCCTGGAGATCCTCGCCGGGCCGCTCACCGGGATCTACGACCCGACCGGCACCGGCCGGGTGCTGTTCGCGTTCCTCGCCGCGTTGGCCGAAACCGAACGCGAGAACATCCGCGAAGCCACCCTCGAAGGCCTCAACACGGCCGCCCGCAAGGGAAACCACGGAGGCCGGCCCCCGGTCATCACCGACGACATGCTGCACACCCTGCTGCGCCGCCGCGCGGACGGCGACTCCCTCCACGACATCCGCCTCGACCTGATCATCCCCACCGGCAAACACCAAGGCCGCAACCCGAGCCTGGCCAGCATCTACCGGGCGCTCAGAGCACGAGAACGCCAGGCCCACCCTCAAGCCGATGACCAGGACCACGCCGACGTCGCCACGCGCCCGCCGGGCACCTGACGCGACGAAACGACCGGGCTGCCCTGGTCAGCCATATCCGCCCGTGAGTCTTGTTGCGGCCGGTCCGGGACCGGCTGGCAGGGTAGGTGTCGGTCGCCTGCCCCGGAAGCGTGGCTCGATATCCGCCCGGCCGTTTCATCCGTGCCTACAATCGGAATCGCCCGTGACCGGGGTGAGCGGCCGTCGCCTGCCCGGCCCCTCACCGATGGCTTGATCAGAAGACTGCCCAGCCCTGAGGGCTGTGGCCCATCACAGGAATTCCTCGGAGTGACCTTCACCCGGGCCGACGCCGGCCGCGCCGCGGCCAGTAGCGTCTGCCCGATTCGTGAGGAAGGAACCCTCGGCCGCGATGACCACCGTTGCACACACCTGCCCGCTCATCATTGGCGTGGAAACCCACGCCCGCACCCACACCTACGCCGTGCTCGCCGCCAACGGCGAGCACCTCGCTACCGAGACCTTCTCCAACACCCACGCGTGCAGATCCCGCGCGATCGCCTGGGCAGCCCCCATATCGGCGGGGACCTCGGAAGCCTTCGGACCATCGAAGACGCTGGCAGCTGCCCGAGCCTACGCCGAACGCCGCAAAGCGGAAGGCAAGGCCCCACGAGGAATCCGGCGATGCCTCAAGCGCCGCCTCTACCCCACCCTCAACGCCCTTCACGCCCCCGGCAGTGCGGTCCCGACCGCGGCTTGACGGATATAGAAGATTCCGATTTTCCGCGAGTACTACCGCGACCCTCGCATGGATTCTCACCTCGCGGGCCGAACGGCCGGCATGCCGGCCGTTCGGCCGCGAGGTGCACAACCGGTTCTCCGCGTGTCTTGGGTCAGGTGTTCGCCGTTATGGCGCTCGGCAACGTGGTCCTACTGGTCGTTATCCGGCGAAGCTGCGCCTTTGGACTGCGCTTTCCTGATAACAGGCAAAGGTGCCGTGTCGAAGAACCGGTATTCCCTCACGGGAAGGCGGATCGTTTTTCCAGCGGCCTCCGCTTTCTCCCGGATGAAATCGTGATCGTCCGGGGAGAGCACAACCTGCCCGTGCGGGTCACCCGCGATGTCTCCGTGTGCGGCCTTGCTGAACTTGGCCGACAGTGCGGGCGGCAGGACAAGACATGCCGGATTTTCCAGAAGCCATGTCCGGGTCGCGGAATCTAGCCGGTCCCACTCGTCTTTGAGGCTCACGCGCCTGAATACCATCTTCCGTCCGAGGACTTTCGGGAGTGAATTCCGTCCAGAGTACCCCTGGCGCCAGGCCAATGATAGGTCCTGCACATTCCCGGTCTTACTTGTTGTCGTTAAAGCGTCCCGCCATCAGGCGGGACCCCCCGTTCCCCTGGAGCCGCTCCGCTGCCAAAGGTGCAACGAAGCACCCCAAGAGCATCTGCGGGGTGAAGCTCACCACGTACCGGTCCTTCGGTTCCGGGCTGCTTGGCAGAGAAGGTCTTTCGTCCCGGCCGGGTCAGCATCGAACTCGCGCATGCCGACCTAAGACCGAACCGGCAAGCCGGTCAAGCTGGCATCTCCTGTGCGGATTTCACGGGGCGGACCGTCGCGGCCGGCGGGTCCAGTTACGGTCTCGCCGGCCGATGGTCCGGCCGTTCGTTCTCACGCTGTTCAGGTTCGGCTGTTCAGTGTGAAGGTCTGACCACGTGATGCCGGTGTTCCTCAGTGCTGGGTTTGATCGCCGTCGCGGTGACGACGAGCGCCACCAGGCCGGTGATCCAGGACGTCCAGGCAACGCCAGTTTGCATGGCGTAGGAACCGAACCAGGGAGAAAGGAACAACAGCGCGCCAAAGGCTGCCTGGATCCACTCCATGGCCGGCGTTCCGGGCATGGCCAGATTGATGATGCCGCTGATGATCAGCAAAGCCCCGAACACGAGCATCAAGGCTGTCGATCCACCGGCGGCCTTGGTCCAGATGACCGATAGGACAGCGTAGAGCCCAGCGATGACCGTGACCCAATCCTGCCATCGTGTCCATTTCTTCATAGGAAACCACCTTCTTGATATGAACGGTCCTGCGCTCTCTTGAATTGAACCCGGGACCCCATGTTTTGGTCGACGGTTTCGTTGCCGTCATGCGGCACCGCGCGTCGACCGGTGGTGGGGAGGCCTGCACGGCCTCCCCACGTCTCATCGGAGCGGCCGGCGTAGGCTTGAGCACAACCAACGCCTTGGCGACGCACCCGCTCCCACGGCTGGCCCTGGGATCCGCGCACCGTCATCGTCCCGAAGCTTCTTGTCCGTGGCCCGGTCCGGAACCGGCAGGCCAGCGCAGGGGGTATCCGCACGCACCGCCGATCATGAACAGGAAGCCCAGGACCCCGAGAAGCGGTACGTGGGCGGCGATACCCAGAATCAACAGACCGAAACCCACGAGTGTCACGAGGATGCCCGTCCATCTGCGAAGCCAGAGCCGGGGAGGCGTCCCCGCCCCAAGTTCCCGCGCCAAAGCAGGGTCCTCGGCAGCCAGATCGTTTTCGAGTGCCTGGAGGCGCCGGCGCTCATAGTCCGACAGCGGCATTGCTAGCCTTCCTCCCCTCCCCCGTCGTCTGCGACGGCGCCGTCACGGTCGGACGGTGTTCGGCATCCATCTCCACCGGATCGAGGATAGCTGCGGGTAGCCCGTAGGTGACGAGAAGTTCCACCCGTCGCGCCCGTTGCCGGTTGTCGTGGCCGCCCGCCGGGAGGCCACGACAACAACCCGCTAGGCGAGCCCGCCGAGTTCGCGGAACAGGGCGGAACCGGTCGGAACGAATCGCCATGCTTTCCTCACTCCCGCACAGAAACTGAAGGATTCTTCCCAGCAAACGTATGTCGTGGTTGGGATAATTTTTTTATAGCACTGGCCAGGAGGCTAAACAACAAACTGTGACGCGTGCAACAAACGAAAGGAGTTTGGGGTCGTTTGGTCGCCACGCCGGCCAGTAACTGACCGTATGCCATCACTTTAATTGGTGCATTTCCGTTCGGGAGTTCCTAACGTAGTGTTGGCCCAGACACGGGTGGTCTCCTCCATCGGAGCGCACGTGCACCGACCCCGAGACCCGTCAGCCGTTCCGAAGCAGCAGCGGCGACAGCGGGGACTCTGAAAGCGATCATAGAGAACGTGAGGGACAATGCTGACTCTTACACCTGCTGGACATCGACCGATAACCCATAGTTCCGGCATACCCGGACGCAAGGCGCCTCAACTTTGTGGTCCTGGCTGCACGTGGACCGGACCACACACTCCACTACGTCGAACAGGGCCCCGCTCCGCGTCCACTGGCTGATCCATGCACAGCGGTCGCGCTCCGGATCCGGGCTGCCATTGTCGCGGAGCTGCCACACCTTCCGGCCCGTGCGACCGTAAAGCGGTGTTCTGAAGGCCTGGCGGCTAGCCCCGCGGGACGGCGTGGGAGCCGGGGCCAAAGCCACCCAGAGCGAGGAGCCTTCCACGATGATTCCGGCACCATCCGTAGGTGCGGCCGGCGCCTTAGTTAATCCTTTCCTCCGACGTTTTGAGCGCGGTCCGGCCACCGGATTTACCGGGCGTTTTGTGCTTGGTGTGTGGCAGTCGCCTTACATTCCATCGCCCCCGGAATACTCGCCAGCAGGCCGAGCGCCCAGTACCCTGAGTTTCGTCCGCGTGTGGTGGACCTCACAAACGACGTAAAGAATCGCAATGACGACCTGATGGCCGGGACGCAAAGCCGCTCCCCGGACCTGACAAGTAAAGACCACGCGGCTCGTTTCCCGATCTAGGAGGATGCCCGTGACCGGTACTTTCGAACTCTTCGCAGACGAGAACATGAGCTTCAGATTCCGTCTCAAAGCAAAAGACGGCACCGTAATGGCCCTTTCCAGGTCATTTCCCGACAAACCCGCTGCTGTCGCCGGCATCACGGCCGTTCGCGAGTATGCCGGGATGGGACTTATCACCGACCTCTGCCCCGAAACCCCCGTCCACTGACCGCCACACAGGTCAGATCCCGCTCCTCCCGTTCATGACTCCGCGATACCAGGCTGACCACTCAGCCGATGCCCCAGGCCCTGCCGTCCACCGGAATAAGGCTGCCTGAACGTCAACACGAGACAGCCAGCGAAGAGGATCGCTTTGCCGTCTGGGCCCAGTGTGGGCGATGGACGGACGACCTGATTCCAGCTCGGCGGTGCGATGTGGGCTTAGGTGACCCTTTGCCGACTGCCGTGCCTCTCGCCTGTACGCTGTGGGCGCAAAAATGAAGCAGAACGACACAAGAGTGAATGTTTTTCCGAATGTACCGTTCATGGCCCTATCCAGGGACCGATAATAAGCGGCAACTTTAAACTGACGGGAGACGGCAAAACTGATTGACCGTTCGGGCGAGTTCTAGTGATCGTTGCAACGCCCCCGAATAATCGGGAGTCTGAACACCCATGGAATCACCATCGAAAAATAGTCTTTCCTTAAGGAAAAAATCTCCTTTTACGGAAGAACCGGCGTCGAGCGCCGGGGAACCTGGGAAGCGTTCCCAGCAGTCCCACACCCGGGCGCAAAGACAGGATTTCCTTTCCGCCATTGCGCGTCTGGGAACTGTCGCCGAGGCGGCTCAGGAGCCCGGCATCAACAGGAGTACCTGCCAAAAGTGGGCGAACGCCGCCGGGATCAGGCCGCAGCGCCAGTATGGCCAGGCGGACAAGGACCACTTCTATGCCGTTCTGGACCGGATGGGCACCATCACCGCGGCCACCCAGGAGCTGGGATTGAACATCAGCACCGCTCACGATTGGGCCGGCAAGGTCAATCCTGCCAGGAGAAAACCACGGGCCACAGGAACTGTGAGGGCTGCTCCTGCGCAACGCCACCCGTCGGCGGTGATTGAGGAGTTCCTGGGTCTGCTGCGCGAAGTCGGCAACGTCAGCGCGACAGCCCGGCAACTGGGCCTGAACCACTCCACCTGCCACAACTGGGCCAAGGCCGCCGACCTGGTCTCCGTCGGTACGCGAGGCCCATCGGCGAAACAGATTCACTACCTGCGCCTGCGCCAAGAAGGAACCGGCCGGAGGGACGCCGCCCTCGCCGTCGGCGCCAGCAAACAGAGCTCCTACGTGTGGGACCGGCAACAGGCTGCAAAGGACACGGCCGCAGCCCAAGGCCAGGCCTGAACGCCTACGCGCCCGAGGACCTCGAGCACGTCGCCCAGGAACTCAACTCGACTGGGACACTCCAGCCAAGCGTCTACGTGATTTACTGATAGCCAGCTAAGCACGGGTGTCGCGCCGACCGGCCTGGGTCAGCGTCCACCCGTTGAGCAGGGTCAGGGATCACTGCGGATTTGATGATAAAACCACGTCTATGCCCCAATCGACCGCCGAATCACTGTCGGGCAAACGTCATTGGAATAGACACTATTGAATAATGACCAGCCCGATCGCGAGTGACCGCTACTTGAATCAGTGCACTCTATCCGATGCCCTACTTACCAGGTCCAGGGGATTCGGCGGGACCGGGGTCGCAAAGGCTGCCTACATCCCGCGTTTGAGTCCGCCTCTGGCTTGGAGGTAAGGGCAACCGTTGAGTCCAGTTTGGACTCATCAGGAGGGCGTATGCGATCAGTGGGGCCCGTTCAGCACTTCGTCGGGCAAGCTTCCCGGATGCCATGGATCGGTGCCGGTTTGGACAAAGTCGCGCTTTTACGGATGTTCCCGGGCGCGAGATTGGTGTTCGTTGAAGGCCCGACGGCAGGCGACGGCGGTCCACAGGGCGGTGAGGATCCACCACCAGGGCTGGCAGGCAGTGCCAGTGCGGGGGCGAGAAGGACGGTGAGCGCTGACACGTAGCGGCCGGGGAGTGCCTGTCATGGCCGGGTCCCGTCTTGCGGGGGCTGGTCCCTGGTCTGGGTCTGGTCGTCGGTTTCCAGCAGCGCGGCGAGGGCAGCCAGGGCAGGGACGGCGTCTTCTATTGCGTTTTGGTAGGCCTCCGGGAGCCGTTCCAAGGCTTGGCCGAGTCGCCGGTCGTTGGCGGCCTGCCATGCTGCCAGTATCTCCGTGCCGTTCTGCGTCAGGCTCAGGTTCACGGCCCGGCGGTCCCCTGGACGGGGGGCGCGTTCGAGCAGTCCTGCGGTGACCATTTGCTGGACGAGGCTGCTGACCGTGTTGGTCGCCAGCCGTTGACGGTCGGCGAGGTCACTGACGCCCATTCCGGGCTCCTCGGCGAGGCGCTGCAGTACCTCTACTTGGGCCATGGGAAGGGATTCCCACGGAAACTCCTGCCGCACGCTGGAGCGCAGGACCCGCCGCAGGCGCGTGATCACGCCGGTCAGCGACCAGGCATCGGCGCCGGCATACTCACGGACGGCCGGGTCGGTGGCCGGGGCGGAGGCATCGACGGTGTTCATCGCGTTAGCCTATCCCGGTAGTCCCCCTATAGAATAGTTCTGTGACCGAACAACTCCCTTCAGGCGCGGCCCCTTACGCCGCCGCTTCACCCACCGGGTGGGGGAAGCTGTGGCGGGAACCGGCGAGACCGGACTGGATCCGGCGACGGCCCGGCGCGCCGTGGCTGGTCGTGGCAACGGTGTGTATCGGCGCATTCATGGGGAGCTGGATGCCAGCATCGTGACCCTGGCCGTGCCGAGCATCAGGTCTGACATGAACGCCTCCCTCGCCCAGGTGGAGTGGGTGGCGCTGATCTATCTCCTGGTGCTGGTGGGCAGCATCTCCGCGGTCGGCCGGCTGGCGGACATGGCGGGGCGGAAGCTGCTCTATACCTATGGGTTCGCCATGTTCACCCTCGCTTCCCTGGGGTGCGCGCTTTCCCCCGACATCACCCGGCTCCTGGTGGCCAGGGCCGTCCAGGCGGTTGGCGCGGCCATGCTGCAGGCCAACAGTGTTGCCCTGATCCGGACCAGCATGCCGACCGCGAAACTCGGCAAGGCCATCGGCCTCCAAGGTGCCGCGCAGGCCATCGGCCTGGCCATGGGCCCCTCCGTCGGCGGCCTCCTCATCGGTCTAGGCGGGTGGCGGTGGGTGTTCTTCGTCAACATCCCCGCGGGTGTCATCGGCCTGCTGCTTGGCTGGTTCCTACTCCCGCGCACCCACGTCAAGGCCCCCCGAGCCCGGCTCGACTGGCCGGGGCTCACGGCCCTAATGCCAGCCGTCGGTGCCCTGCTCCTGGCTTTGTCAGAGGCGTCCAGGCTCGGCTTCGGCAACCTCACCGTTCTTGGGCTGCTGGGGGGATCGCTGGTTCTCTTCGTCCTCTTTGTCCTGCGCGAACGCGGGGCAAGACACCCCTTGGTGGACCTGACGCTCTTCAGGTCCGGGACCTTCAGCCGGGGCGTCGCGACGGGACTGCTGGGCTATCTCGTGCTGTTCGGGGTCCTCTTCGTCACGCCGCTGCACCTGGAATCGGAGTATTTCCTTCCGCCGGCGCAGGCCGGGCTTTTGCTGACGGTCCTCCCGGTCGCGTTGGGACTCGTTGCCCCCGTTGCAGGTCTGCTGGCGGACCGGTTCGGTGCCCGGGTGCCGGCATCGGCCGGTATGGGGCTGGCCGCGGCCGCGCTGGCCGTGCTGGTTTTTTCCTCCCATGATTTGTGGGTCACCGCAACCGCCCTCGCGGCCATGGGCCTGGGCCTGGGCCTGTTCACCCCGGCCAACAACGCGTCCGTGGCAGCGGCCGGACACGACCACCAGGCCGGCATGGTCAGCGGCGTCTTGAACATGACTAGGGGCGTCGGAACCTCCCTTGGCGTGGCCCTGGGCGCCGTCGCGTACTCGCTCGCCAACGCCCTGGGCAACAGTGCCGGAGCGCCGGCGGTTTCCGGACTTGGCTTCCGGATGGCCGTGGCACTTTTTGCGGTCCTGGGTGCCGCGGCAGCCGTACTGTCCTTCCTGGGACGGCGGACCCGCCCCAGGGTTGTTCCGGACCCGGAGGGCCGTACGGAACCCGGCTGACCGCAAGGTTGCCGAGCAAGACTGTTTTTGCCCTAACCTCCCGAACAGGATCCCGAACCTCCATGACTGCCACTGATTCATTCCTTCCGTCCCCGACGGTGAGCGCCTTTCACGTGGGCCCGGTGACCATCCACTTCTACGCCCTGTGTATCCTGGCCGGGATCGTGGTGGCCACCTGGTTCACTTCCCGGCGGTGGACCGCTCGGGGCGGTGCGCCCGGGCAGGTGCTGGACATTTGCCTTTGGGCGGTACCCGCGGGGATCATCGGGGGCCGGATTTACCACGTCATCACCGACCCAGAGCTGTACTTCCTGCCGGGGAAGAATCCGTGGAATGCCTTTGCCATCTGGGATGGCGGCTTGGGGATCTGGGGCGCCGTGGCCCTGGGGGTAGTGGGGGCGTGGATCGGCTGCCGCAGGGCGAAAGTGTCTTTGGTTGCGTTCCTGGACGCGGTGGCACCTGGCGTGGTTTTTGCCCAGGCCCTGGGCCAGTGGGGTAACTGGTTCAACAACGAGCTCTACGGGGATCCCACGTCGCTGCCGTGGAAACTCCAGATCCATCAGATGGACCCCGCCACCGGGTCGGCGGTGACCGATCCCTCGGGCGCCCCGGTGATCCTGGGCTACTTCCAGCCCACGTTCCTCTACGAATCACTGTGGTGCGTCGTCGTCGGACTGCTTCCTTTGTATGTGGACCGGCGCTTCACTCTCGGGGCGGGAAGCGTGTTCTCCCTCTACGTTGCCGGGTACACGGCAGGACGCTTCGCTTTTGAACTGATGCGCTCCGACTATGCCAACCTGATTCTCGGGCTCCGGGTGAACACCTGGTTGCCGCCCTGATCTTCCTCGCGGGCGCCGTCTCGTTTGCCTGCTGTTCCGGCGCAAACGCTCGAAGGCCGTGCCCGGGGACTCCGCCCCGGACTCCGCTGAACCGCTGACGGCCGGCGGCTGACCTGCCGTGCCGGTATGACTGCCGTGCCAAGCCGTTATGACGGCGCGGACCCGACCCAGCCCACACCCAGTCCACGTGCCCGATTTGCGGTCAACGCCCACCACCCGGGCGCTTGAGAGGCGCGGGGCGCTACGCCAGAACCCACACGATCCATCGCCAGAGAAGCTGAGGAAGATATGTTCAGACGGATACCGATACGAATTCGCCCCCTGAGGCGTGGACGGGGTGTGCTCCCGCACGGTGCGGGGTCCAATCCGGCCGGGACCCCCGTGCCGGCCGCCGCGGCCTCCGGCAGGAACCCGCTCCTGGACACGGGAACAACTCTCGGCCGGATCCTGGTCTTCCTCGGCGTGAGCGCCGTCTGCGGGATGCTCGTGGCCGGCCTGATGGTGCCCGCCGCAGCCGTGGCCGGGATCACAGCGAACGGCTCGGCCCAGTTCTTCAACGGACTGCCCAGCGAGCTGACCGTGGCCCCTGCCGGGCAGGTGACGAGGGTCCTCGCGGCAGACGGATCCCAGATCGCGACGCTGTTCAACGAGAACCGCACCCAGGTTCCCCTCGATCAGATGTCCCCCAACATCAAGAACGCGATCGTCGCGATCGAGGACTACCGCTTCTACCAGCACGGGGGCATCGACCCGACAGGCATCCTGCGCGCCCTCGTGACGAACAGCGGCGGGGCCCGGCAGGGCGCCTCCACGCTGACCCAGCAGTACGTGACCAACGTGCTCAACGAGAACCTCATCGCCCAAGGCAAGGACGCCCAGGTCGTGCTCAACGGCCAGAAGAGCATCAGCGACAAACTGCGGGAGATGAAGCTCGCCATCGGCCTCGAGAAGCAGTTCACGAAGGACCAGATCCTCGCCGGCTACCTCAACATCGTCTCCTTCAACGGCAACGCCTACGGCATCCAGGCCGCTAGCCAGTACTTCTTCTCCGTCGATGCCAAGGACCTCACCGTGCCCCAGGCGGCCCTGCTCGCCGGCCTGGTCAACGGCCCTTCCCTGTTCGACCCGACCCAGCACCCCGAGGCGTCGAAGGCGCGGCGGGACCTGGTGCTCGATGCGATGCTCCAGCACGGCTACATCAACCAGCAGCAACACGACGACGCCGTCAATACCTCGATCCAGCTCAAGATCAACCCGCCCAAGCAGGGCTGCGCCTACGCCGTCCAGGCCCAGTACTTCTGCGACTACGTCCTCCACCAGATCCAGAACGACCCCGCCTATGGCGCGACAGAGAATGACCGGATCCAGAAGATCATGCGCGGCGGCCTGACCATCAAGACCACCCTGGACCCCCGACTCCAAGGACCCGCCCAGGCCCAGGTCGACGCCACGACAGGGGCGAACCCGGACAAATGGGGAGCCTCCCTCGTGACCGTCCAGCCCGGCACAGGCAAGGTCCTCGCCATGGCGCAGAACTCCCGCACGCTCGCCGGCCAGGGCACCGGCTTCGTCTCGACCTACAACTTCAACGTCGACCGCGCGGACGCCAACGGCAATGACCTGGGCGGCGTGGGCGGCATGCAGCCCGGCTCGACCATGAAACCCGTGACCCTCGCGGCCTGGCTCGGCGAGGGCAAAACGACGAACCAGATTGTCGACGCGTCAAAGCGGCGCTACGGCGTCAACTACCCGTGGAAGACCACATGCGGCCCCGTCCATGGCTGGTTCGACAGCACTCTTCCACCCTCCACGGACCTGCAGAACGACGAACCCGGCTGGTACCGGCCCATGACCGTCCGCCAGGGCATCTACAACTCAATCAACACCGCGACGTTCGCGTCCCTCGCCGGCCTGAACGACTTCTGCGACGTCCAGCGGGCCGCCGACGCCATCGGCCTGCACCTGGGCGACGGGAACGACAAGAAAATCGACCTCTCGACCCTGGGCAACATCCTGGGCAGCCAGAACGTCGCCCCCCTGACGATGGCCAACGCCTTCGCGACCTTCGCCGCGGACGGCACGTACTGCGCACCCATCTCGATCGCCGAAGTCGACGACGCCACGGGCAAAAGAATCGGAGGGCAGGCATCCGCGTGCCAGCCGAACGCCCTGAAACCGGATGTCGCGAAGGCCACCACCAATGTCCTCCAAGACGTCCTCACCAAGGGCTCCGGCCTGCTCATCCCGCAGAAGCTCGGCGTCCCGGACGCCGCCAAAACCGGAACCAACCAGTACAACAACCAGACCTGGGTCCTCGGCTACACCAAAGGACTGGCAACGGCGTCCTTCTTCGGAGACCCCTTCAACGGCGGTCCCTCCCGGCTCGGACGCGACATCACGGTCAACGGCAAATACTACCCACTGGTCGACGGCGCCTACATCGCCGGACCCCAATGGGCGCAGTACATGCAACAGGTCGTCGGTCTCTACGACCACGGCGACTTCGACGCCCCGCCCCAGAACCTCATCGGCGGCAACTCGCCACAGACCCGCAACAGCAACCAGGCCACCGGCGGGAAGGGCTGATACCCCTCACGTCGGCAAGCCAAGCCGCGCCTCGAACGGGACCGCGAAGGATCCCCGCCGTGCGCTTGATCCTCTTGGGTCGCGGGGTTGGATGCGGGTGGGTTCCTGGAACGCGGCGTGATCGGCTCACGCCAACCCTCAGGGTCGTCCTAATGGTGTGAGCTGGATCTGTTTCGCGAGTGCGTAGGCCGCACCTCGGTCGTCTTCGTCGGCGACGAACACCCGGCCGATGAGCAGGGCGGCGTGGTGCGGTATGTCGATCCGGGCCATGCCTTGCGGCGTCTCGCCGTCCCAGTTGGGTTCGCAAAGGATGAAGTCGCCGGGGCCGGTTCCGGTGGTGCGTTTGCCGACGTAGGCGAAGTTAGCCCCGCTGGTCGGGTCGGTGAACTGCACGCTGTAGTAGCGGCCGCCCATTTCGGGTACGTGCAGCACTCGCGGTCCGGCCTTCACATCCAGCCAGCCGCCGAGGTAGAGGACATCATCGGTCCCCGTCGCGATGACGCTGCCGGACGATGCGGACCGGGATGGACTCTCCGGCACGGCATAGAGCGTGTTCACGGGGACTGGACCGCCGCCCAACCCGCGCACCACGAATATCCGCTTGAAACCGCCGACCGTGATCCGCGGCCAGAAATAGATGAAGACGAACGCTCCAAGCACCCACACGATCACAGCCGTCACGGCCAGCGGGACGATCGCGTACACGCCGCCACCAGCGACCCGCCGATAGATGACCCACGCGAAGATCGCGAGAATGGCAATCGTGACCGGGGCGGCATATTTCAGGATCAGGCGATTCATGACCGGACCTCGAGGACCGGCGGGACCTCGTATTCGCCGTCCACGATTGCGGCTCCTGGCAGATAGGCACGGAGCATGAGCTTGAACCGACCCGCCGGCGTAGCTACCCAGTTCTGTGCCGTGTCAGATGGCTGATGTGGTTGCAGCAGAATAGCCACCGAGCCGTCGGCGTTCTTCACAAGACCGGAGTGGCTGTCCACGCTCGACCGGCCCGCCCGCCCGCTGATCATGTAGCCGGCCGTGTCCGTCGCGGTGAGTGACCAGAAGGCGTCATTCGGGGGAAGCTGATCTGCCGGGAAGTGAAGACGATAGACATGCTCGCCGCTGAGGCGCCTCCCTGCCTCATCGCTGGTCGCCGTCCAGTAGGCGGCCTCTTCGAACACGTTGACGACCGGCAGAGCCTTCTGCAGTGCGGCACGCACCAGGAGCCCGTTCCCGGGACGACCGGCCTTACGGATCGTGCTCCAACCGTTGACGGTCCTCGTCTCGGCCTTCGCCACCGCGCCCAAGACCACGATCGTGGTCAGGTACGCGAAGGTCAGGCCGATGATCACCCCCTGCACGATGCCCGAACCCGCCATCCAGGCGAGGAAGCCGCTCACGATGACACCCGCATCACAGCAACCCGGTTCTGAGCAGCACGACAAGGGTGACGATCGCGGCGACGACGACCGCGAGGATCAGCCAGCCCTGCCAGGAACTAGGATGCCATCCCGGGCCGGACTGATTACGTCGAAACCACCGCTTGCCTTCTTTTCTGTTCGGCCGTTCGGACTCGGTCGACCATTCTTGCTCATCCCCGGGCATACGTCCTCTCCTTCTTCCTTACTTGGCCACATTACTTGGCGGCACGGCAGTCGGGTTGTTAGCCATCGGCCCTTGTGGAGAAGTCCGGCAAAGGATCGGCTAACGGATAGCCAGGGCGCATCGCTACTGGAGCTGATCGGTCCGCCTTGGTAGCTTTCAAGGCATGGCTATCAAACTTGAGAATGTCGGTATCGCCGTTCGCGATCTCGAAGCAGCAATCGCCTTTTTCACCGATCTCGGCCTTACACTCATCGGCCGTGACACGGTCAGCGGGGAGTGGACCGATACTGCTGTCGGACTTGATGGTAACCACGCGAACATTGCGATGCTCCAGACCCCAGACGGACATGGTCGACTTGAACTCTTCGAATACATCCACCCCAAAGCGATCGAGTCGAGCCCGACTCGTCCCAACGACATCGGCATGCACCGCGTGGCCTTCTCGGTAGACGACATCGACAAGGCCCTTGACGTAGCTGCGAAGCATGGATGCCATCCGCTACGCGGGGTGGCGACCTATAAAGACGTCTACAGACTCACGTACCTTCGCGGCCCAAGCGGAATCCTCGTGATGCTCGCCGAGGAACTGAAGAAAGACTGACACCTACCTCGGCCCAATTGGCCGCACGACAGGGCTCAGGGTCGAACTGTCCCCGGTGAAGGGTCGGCTGACGGGTGGTCGAAGAAAAGATCGAACTGGCCACGAACGCTTCCTGAGCCGGTCCGCGCGTTCTACGGTTACCGTATGGCTCGAATGACACCGCAGGAAGCGACCGCCGTGAATATACTGCTGGGGTACTTCGCCGGCAGGCCCGAGCTACCGCCCGGGGAAATTGTGCGGTCCCTGGAGATCCTCGCAAATCGGGCTCACAACCGCCTGCAGGGCGGCTGGGACGAGGTCGCGGTGCGCCGCCAATGGCCATACGCCTACGAAGAAGAGGCCCGAGCGCCAGAAGTCGCAGACGAGCCTTCCGAAGACTGAACAGAACTGTGAGGATCCTCGCCGGGTACTTCTCTGCAGCGGCGCGATGTACCCGGGAAATCGGCCCTTTGCTCGAGGTGTCGCGCGGCGATTGGCAGGGCACAATAGGGGCCGGCGACGTCTGGGGTCGAGAGCTCAGGCACCAGGAACTGGACGCTCTCTTCGTCGCCGGCCCGTCCGATAACCGGCCAACGGTGGGCGGGCCGGTCCACGCCGATTCCGATTCAAGTCAACACCCGGCGCGGGGTATTGCACGCGTAACCTACTTGTTTTCGCAGGTCAGGGCCGCGCGGGGACAACTTCTTGACGATTGATGGCTCCGGAAATGTCCGCCCGTGCTGAAAGCGCCGCCGGAGAGTGCTGCGTGCACGCACCCAATCCCCGGGTGCGTGGAAACATCCGGGGATTCGCGCCGAGCCTCCCGGGCTCCGCAGATAAACGTGTCTGTCGTCTTTGACGGGGCCCGTCCTCGCGATCTCCCGATGAGGGCAATGCGCGAGCTGGAGTTCGTTTAGCCGGCGTCAGGCTGGCTGGCCAGGATGTAGTCGGCCGCGGCAGGTCCGGTCATCGCCATCCCGCTGTGGTGGATGTCGATGCCGCATCGGCGCATGCCTGCCTGGAAGTCGGTGTCCGGGACGGGGTTGATCCTGTGGATCAGGCACCAGCTGGTGTACAGGCCGCAGAGGCTGTCCGGACGCAACAGCTCACTCGCCCCCGTGTCCCGGACCGTTGCCTCGCTGAGGAATTGTTGAAAATGCGAGATCACCATGGCCCGGCAACTCCGATCATCGATGGTTGCAGCCGTGGTGGAATCCACGGGGCCGGTCAGTCACCATTGCCATCCCGGAGGAGCCCAGCCTTCGGGCCCTCGCTCGGTATGGTTCCTGCCACATCGGGTGCAGATGTGGTTCATCGCCGAGGGGATCATCCCTGGGCTGTCGGGGCTGTCGGGGCCGTCCGTGGTCGCTGCGGGGAACGAGGCGCCCGCTGTTCATTCATGCCCTGGGGGGCTTGCTCAGGAACCGAAAATGCTACGCCCGACGTTCCCGCAGCGAGCCGGTGACGCGGAAGCGGGTTACCGCACGCTGGGGACCGTCCCCCCCGATCGTGCCCCCGGACATGACACCACGTCCGAGGCCGTGTGCGCCCTGCTGGACTCCATGCCGGAAGCACATCTCGTGCCCCGGGTCGTCAGCGAAAGGGGTCAATTCCGTGCGCAACAACGGGCCCGAACTGATTGAACCCGTTGACGTGAGGGGTAAGCGGTGGATCGGCCGGCGGTAGGACCGTTCAGTCGAGGTCGGGGTGGCTGGACAGGATGTAGTCGGCCGCGGCAGGTCCAGTCATCGTCAGTCCGCTGTGGTCGATGTCGATGCCGCAGCGTCGCATGCCGGCGTGGAAGTCGGTGTCCGGGACGGGGGTGATCCCGTGGAGCAGGCACCAACTGATGTACAGGCCGTAGAAGCTCTCCCGCTCCAGGAGTTCGCGCGCCCCGGGATCCCGGACGGTTGCCTCGGCAAGAAACCGTTGAAAGTGCGAGATCACCATGGCCCACCATTTCCTGAACATCAATCATTACAACGGTGTGGTGGACTCCAAAGGCTCCGACGGCCGCGCACACGGCCCGAAGGCCCGCTTCCACGAAATCTATCACTCCCGCAGGGTCCAATGGATTGTCCGGGCACGCCGCCGGATCAAGCTAAGAACCATCAACCAGATCGTCGAACACCGGGCGGGGTTGCGACACCCGACGGCCGAGGCCGGATGGTCGAAGGCCCGGTCCCCGCCGACAAGGATGGGAACCGGGTCGTCCTGGATAAGCCTTCTGCCCGGGAGGGCGCAGTGGGATGATGCAGGCATGGATGAAAACAAAGAGCCGTCGATCCCGGCGCATCCCGAACATCGGACGTCACGGCCGCCGGCCATGCTGATGGATGACGCCGGTAGCCCGGCCACACATCAAATGCGTGTCATAGCGCGCCGCCGCCACGACGCCGAGGCCAAACTCGAACAGCAACTCCACCGTCCCCAGGAGGGAGCCGGGAGCACGTAGTGGCGACGACGCCAGGGCTTGCCCTCGCGTACCTTTCCCTCGGGTAACCGCTGTTCGTTAGGAGATGCGGATGCGCACGATCGGGGTTGAGGAAGAGCTCTTGATTGTTGCGGCGGGAAGCGGACTGCCTGTGCCGCTGGCCGGAAGCATTTTGGCTACTGTCGTGACGATGGGCTCCGGGCCCGTCTTGAAATCGGAATTCAAGCAGGAGCAGATCGAGGTCAACACGAGGCCATGCGGGACCGTGGATGAGCTTCTGACCGAAATCCTCGCCGGCGGGCCCTGGCGGATGCGGCGGCCCGCGGCCTGGGTGCCAGAATCGCCGCGACCGCAACCCCGTCGGTGTTCTCCGCGACTCCGACCCTGGGGAACAAAAGGCATTCGCTTATGGCGGAGCGGTTCGGCGTGGTGGCCCGGGAGCAGATCACGTGCGGATTCCACGTGCACGTTTCCATTGAGTCCCGCGAGGGGCGTCGGAGTGCTGGACAGGATCAGGCCCTGGCTCCCGGTGCTTCTGGCGCTCAGCGCAAACTCGCCGTTCTGGAAGGCCGAGAACACCGGCTTTTCCAGCTACCGCACGCAAATGTGGAGCAAATGGCCCACCGCCGGCCCGACCGACGTCTTCGGTTCCGCCGCCGGCTACGACCGCGCAATAGCGGGGCTCATCGGGACAGGGGTGCTCCTTGACGAGGCCATGGTCTACTTCGACGCCAGGCTCTCGAAAGACAACCCCACCGTGGAGATCAGGGTCGCCGACATCTGCCTGTACGCCGAGGACGCCGCCGTCCTCGCCGCCGTGATCCGGGCCTTGGTTGAAACCTCCGCCCGGGAATGGCGGCTCGGTACCGCTCCCCCCGCCGTGGACACCGGCACGCTCCGGCTTTGGAACTGGCAGGCGAGCCGTTTCGGGGTGAACGGAATGCTGATCGGACCCCTCGATGGACGGCCCTGCCCCGCAGCAATGGCTGTCGAGGCGCTGATCAGCCATGTCCGCCATGCCGTGGTGCAGTCCGGAGACCTCATGCTGGCCAGTGCCGGTCTGGCCGACATGTTGTCGCGTGGAACAGGCGAGCGTGTGCAGCGCCACGCCTTCGGACGGCGGATCGCCGCCGATGTTGTCGCGGCCGTTGTTTCCGCCACCCACGAAGGCGGGCGGCCAGACATCGACACGGCGTCGTCGGAAAAAGAATCGATATGAGAGTCGTCATGGCCCGGCCGTTCACGACGGAAGCAGACCACCCGACCTGTCCCGGAATGCTCGACCGGACCGAAAGTGCCATGGCACCTTAACAGGGCAGAAGAAGCACCTGCCGCGCCTGTTGCGGCCGGGCCAGGTCCGGTCTTCGCTACTGGTAAGGCCAAGTCGTCCTGTGGGCTGGCCTTGGAACTGAGACAGCCCATTGGCGAATCGCGGGCTCGGCTGACCGAAGGTCTCAGTGGTTGCGGAGGGCTTCAATGAGCTCGGTTTTGTTCTTGCCGGAATAGCCGTGCAGGCCCAGTTCCTTGGCCCGGGCCTTGAGTTCGGCGACGGTTCGTTCGTCGTAGTCTTCCGCATTGGCTCCGCGGCTGCCGACGGTTCCGCGTCCTTCCTTGGCTGCCGCGTTCGAAATGCGGGCGGCCTTCTCTTTGGAGGCGCCGTCCTTCCTGAGTTCTTCGTACAACTCCGGGTCTTTCAGGCTCGGATTCTTCTTGTTCGGCATGCTATCTCACTCCTTCGGTAAGAAGTTCGTCACGGGCTCGTCGTGCTCGGTTCACCCCACCGGGGCCAAGGGCGGCAGCTCAGGATCGGAATCCGGATCCGGGACCGGAGGGGTGGGCACCGGTACCGGATCCGGTGATGGAAACGGACCCGGGAGTCCGGGACCCGGGACGGGCGGCAACGGTCCCGGGAGCGGGGCCGGTTCGGGCTCCCGGGCGGGGTCCAGAGTCGGGTCCTGGGTTGGGTTCCGGGGAAACTCGCTCATCATGTGCTCCTGGGAATCAAGTGATTCAGGGTGGCCCGTTCCGGGCCGCATCGCTTCCGCGGTTCAAGTCTAGGTCCGGGTTAGTGGCGCCGAAAGCCCACAAGCCTTTTACGAAGTTCGTTTCCGGGCCGGCCCGGAAACGGTTGTCGGTTATGTTTTTAGTCCGTTCTGGAACGGGCCGGCGTCACTGGATCGGCCTGGCCGGGGAGCCTAAAATTGGAACGTGCCCGGCGCTCCGTCACGGCCGGACATGAGGACCGGGTCTAAGGAGATCGCCATGGGACTGGGTGACAAACTCAAGCACACCGCCGAAGGAACGGCAGGCAAGATCAAGGAAATGGCCGGCCACGCCACCGGAAACGTGCGCCTGGAAGCCAAGGGCAAAGCCGAGCAGGCAGCCGCACACGTCAAAGAGACCGGCAACCAGGCAAAGGAAGCAGCCAAGGACATCACGGAAGACATCGCGGACCGCTTAAAGGAAGAATGACGGCGTCCACGGGCCAGTGGTTTCGGCCAGGTCAGGTGCGCCCTGCGCCTCGGGACCATCGCCGGGGTCTGGCCATCGGAACAGCAGCCGCAGCGCTTCACCACGGCCGGGCACTCAGGCATCCGTCGCGGCTCAACTGCCCGCTGTCAGGGCCGGTCAGCGTCCTGCTGCCTTCCTGACGTCTTCCACGCCGTGCCGCGGGGATGGGGCATGGCGTTTCCGGTGGGTGGCCAGTTCGTCGTGACCGTGCCTGCGGTCCCTGACCATGGCTGTCCCGGCGATTTCCCTGATGTTGGCAATGCCCTTTGCTGCGGCACTCCCGTCGGGGAAGGTCACCGACATTGCCACCAGATAGTCCTCGGAATCCACCAACGCCACCCTGTACCCGCCATCGGGGGCATCCATGAGTTCAAAATAGCCGGCCATGACATTTGCCTCCCGTCCGGCACATCCGCGTGTGAAAAGAGACAAACCAAGTCTACTGAGCATCACTGCTCCAGGCACCCACGACCGGCCCTAGGACAGGCTGTTCCGGCTCAGTCGTACCATTCCCAGCCCTCGGGCACCCACCCTGCCGGGACCGGAAACGTCGTGGACGCTCCGCATTCGGCGCAGGTGAACCTGAGCGTCACGGGGATTTCCCGGCCCGGGCCCCCGCCGAGACAGTGCGGTGTGAACAGCGCCAGTCTTGAATCCGCCGGGGCCCCACATGCGCCGCAGCAAAAATCCTGAGGCGAAACGACCGGAATCCTGCCCGACATATTAGGGCGTTCCCCCGGCCTAAGTGATTTGACCATCGTGACCACCTCGCTGCAGATTCGATGAGGCCCCGCGTGCGTCAGGGCGCCCGGTTTCGTCCTCGTGTACCGTGGGGCGATGGAATCAATCCCAGTCTCCCGGCCGCGATGCGCAGGCTCACCCGTCCCTGGGATGCGGCCTTGTCCCGGCCTGAAGATCGTCCTAGCGTGGAGGTGAGGCCCATGGCCTGCGAACCGTTCAGGGCCGGGCCGGTAACTGAAGGAGCGAAACAGTCATGGCAACCGTGCTGGAATCGGTCGACGTCAACGTCCCGTTAAGCCAGGCCTACAACCAATGGACGCAATTCGAGGAATTTCCGCGTTTCATGGACGGCGTCGAGAGCGTCCGGCAACTCGACGAAACCACCGCGCACTTCACCACCGACATCGCCGGGATCCAGCGCGAGTTCGACACCAAAATCACGGCCCAGATCCCCGATGACACCATCAGCTGGGAAAGCACAGCCGGCCCCCCGCAATTCCGGAACCATCTCGTTCAGGCCCTTGAGCACCACCGAAACCCGGATCACCGTCACCATGACCTGGGAACCACAGACAACACTCGAACACCTCGGCGCGTCGGTTCACTTCGACGACCGTCAGGTCAAGAAAGACCTGCAACACTTCAAGGAATTCATCGAGGCCCGCGAAGTCGAAACCGGCGCCTGGCGGGGAAGCATCACCGAAGCCGAGGTCGACGGCCCCCCGGGCGCGTAGCCGGTTGACCGGTGCCAAGGAGCCCTCGCCGTGGCCCGCCCCCTTGGATCCTCGGAAGCAACCACCCGAAGAGCCGCCCGCAGTGGAACACCCTGCCCGCGTTACCCGTGCCACCTTCAAGGAAGGAACGACAATGACGTCCAAGACCACTTTTTCCTCCACCTACGGGGCCGCCCACCGGTCCGGCGACCGCCCATGGTGCGATACCTGCGGCACTGACGAGTTCCTGATCATCGAGACGATCCGCGTCCCCGCCGCCGGACCGTCCGGCAAAATGGACGTTAGTTACACCTGCACCGGATGCGACGGCTTCTACGCCCACCCGGTCCAGCAGAACTCACTGGACCCGGAAATCACCGCAAGGATGCTTCCCGGCCCCTCGCATGAACCACCCGGCTACTACACCCACTGCGGAGAGCCCATGACACTGGGCACACCGGGAACACACAGACTCGCCTCCGAACGCACCGACACCGAACACCGGCTGCTCGAGGCATACCTGCAAACCCAGGTGCTGCACTGCCACTGCGGCTTCCAAATGGAACTTCCCCGCACCGGAAATCGCCGGTCCGCTGCAGCCTTGTGACAAGGGAGCCGGTGCCAGCGCTCCGGAGAGCACCCTGGGGCATCTCCGATCACCGCACCAAGCGGCCCGGTACCCCCTTACGCTGTCATGAGGCGCCAAACGAGGCAATTCTGCGTTCCTAGCGCGAAGGAAAAAGCGAGCGTCGCCCGTGGCGGCGAATGCGGAACAGCGCACGGAGAGCGCCAGCCGTCGGTGTCTGCCGGTTCAACGGGGCGTTCGCCCGATCCGGCGACGGCCGTCAAGCGCAGGTCCAATCCGTGCACGGCCGCCTTGGCACCGATCCCGAGACCTGGGCTACCGGGCGTGGCCCGCGGGGTCAGTGCCGGTGGCCTCCGCTATTTTCCAGCCTAGCCGCGGGAGATCTGGATCTTCTGCTGTGTTGCTTCGACGCCGGTCTCCGGGACGGGTGCCTTGACGTCCAGGACACCGTTCTTGTACACAGCAGTGACGTCCCCCTCCTTCACACCCTTGGGCAAGGGGATGCACCGGTACATGGATCCATAGCGGAATTCCGAGCGATAACTGCCCTCATCCCTCTGTTCGGTCCTCACCTTGCGTTCGGCCCCGGATCTGCAGCTGACCCTCGGTCAGGGAAATCTCCACGTCCGAGTCCGGGCAATGCCAGGCAATCCGGCCCGACAGTCAGAACGTTGTCCTTGATTCCTTGTTCCACTCGCCTGAGACGCGGCGGCACCGCGGCCCGACGGCCCGTAATTGCCGTTCGTCGGCAGAGGCCCCGGGTTTCCGGTCATTGCTTCACTGTCGAACGGCATCCACGCCAGAACCCGTCATTTACCCCGTTCAACGACGGGGGTCATCAAGAGGCGGGACTTCCAACGGCGGGGACCCAGTGACTGTTCGTTGAAAATGGCCATTTTCAGCCTGGCCCCGGGGGCCGGCGACGCCTGAGTTGAGAATCCGAGCCCCCGGGCTCCAAGGATTCTCCGTCGCCGGCCCCGTCTGGCGGCCGGGCCGGCAGGCCAGGCCTGTTCCTTTATGGCCGATGCTCACAAGTAAACAAGGATGTCGGAATCCTGGCCAGAGTGGCCTGTACCTGTTTTTCGGGACGGCGACGGGAGAGTCTATGGCCTCTGTCCTGGAATCGTGTGAATGTCTAGGCGGCCAGCGGGGTTCCGAAGAGTTCCCGGGCGCGCCGGCTCAGGTATGCCGGGACGTCGGATTCGGCGGCCGGGCCGGCGTTGCCGAGGAAGACCGCGGTTCCGCGGGCCGCGTCGGGTAGACATGCCAGTCGCCGCGGGAGATTGATTCGACGTCGCCTCCGACAAGCCGCCGCAGGGCGGCCGGATCGGTGTCCAGCCTGCCTAGGATGACGGGTTCGCCCAGGCTTGCAGGAACAATCAGCGCGGCAGGTTTGCGTTCCATCTTTTGTCCTCTTCAGATAAACGGACCAGCGTCCCCTGCTGTTCCCTCGGCAGGAGCCCGGGAGGTCCTGAAGACTCTATCCAGGCGCCGTTTGGCGGCTTCCAGTTCCAGGACCATCCGGATGCCGGCCAGGTTCAAGCCCAGATCCAGCAGTTCACCGATCCGGTGCAGTGACATGAGATCGTTCCCGCTGTGGGTCCTGCCTGGTTCAAGCAGTCCCTTGCGCTCAGCTTCGCGGCTCCCGCGGATCGCCCGCGCCGGGATGAGCTCCAGCAGCCGATCGAACACACACCGACCGTGATACCGACGTGCCGGACGGTCTGGCGGGGTGCTAGCCGGCTTCCCCGGCCCGCTGACACTGCAAGGCGTATCGTGTGTGAAAAGCCGACAATAAGAAGGAGTGGTTTGGATGGTCAGGATCGCTGTGGTGGTCGGCAGCACCCGGCCGGGGCGCCGCCGGAGCAGGCAGGTGGCGGACTGGGTGCTCTCCCGGGCAGCTGGTCCGCGGGCGTCGTCCTGGCCTTGGCGGGTTTCGGAGTGATGATTCTGGGCGTTTCCGCGCAGCTTCCGGGTCAGGGCCTCCTGGGTTTCTGTTGATGTTCGGAGGTGTTTGCGGGTACGTCTGGCGGAGGATTCCCGGGTCCTGAGCGCGTCGTGGTCCCAGGCGGAGAGCATCCAACCGCTCTAGGGGTTCAAGAAGACACTGGTCAGCCAATATGCCAGCCAGCCCCTCGGCATCCTGGCCACTTTGAGGTCGCGTCGAGAACAGCAATTAGGTGACGACTGATTCTCCTCGCCCTAAGCGTTTCATCTACCCGCGGGCGCGTTGTCGAATTAAATTTGCTCACAAGCCGGTGGAGACCATCCGGTTGTGGAACGCAACCTCCGGTTGTTCGATGACTCATCGAACAATGTCGGTCGTTCACTACGTACCGTCCTTGCCATGGCGTCGAAGACTGCGCGGATAAATAAACCACAGGGAGGAGACCATCATCAGCAGAGGCGCGAGGACGATGATGCCGGCAAGGTGGCCGAGGATGATGTCGAAGACGAAGGCCGTGGTTCCAGCCATTACCAGACCGGCCCCCCATAGCGCGGTGCGCACGAAGATGGCAGCCTTGTCCACCAACAACCCCTTTATCCGGTCCCTAAACCGGGTGCGGTGCAGACCGACAGGCGTGAGCACGAGGACAATCACCGCCGCGGCAAGGAGGACGAGTACCAGATAGAACGTGCGTTGGAGGTCATCAAGGGTCGAAAACCTCTGCTGGAAGGGCAACGTCAGCAGGAAACCACCCAGGATCTGGGTACCTGTCTCCAGGACGCGCATTTCCTGCAATAGCTCCCCCCAGTCGCGGTCAGCCTTTTGTGCGGCCGTTTCCCCGCGTTCGTAATCAACGATGGGGGCCTTGTCTTCCTCGGGCATGTTCTTCCAATCAATGGTTGTGTCGGTTCCCTACTCAGATAGGTGGCAGAGCCAAATCATAGGCCCGCGTATGCACCGCGGGCCAGGATGCACAGCTGCAGCTCGAAGCGCTGGTCGGCGCTCAATAGACGATGGCCGGCTCGTGGACGCCTGGGCGTGCGCTGGGTCTGGAGGGACACAGGGGTCACCGTCGTGGGTGAAGACCGGCTTCGAGCGGCGCATTGTCAACTGCGCGCACGGTGTCCGGCGGGGGCCGGGAAAGATCGTACCGGCGTTGATACGTCCGAAACCTTCCCGCATCACGTTATTCCGTAGCGGCGGATAAACACCGCCGGCTGGTGGCGCGCCTGCAGTTGCCGGATTTCCATTCCTTCGCTCTGCCCGGGTTCGAAAGAATCGCCGAAGTTGCGCACCGAAACCGTCCTTGCTTTACGATGATCCTAACGGGGAGAGTAAGCATGCTTATCATCTCAGCGAAGAGCAGGAGAAGACGGTGGACCCTATCCAGGCTTCTGAACCAGACCCTCTGGCGACCACGGCCGGTGAGGACCGGCGGGAACATCCTTCCGGATCCGGGCAGGACTCTTCCGAGACGAAGGCGTCGCCGGTCCGGCGGTTCCTCGGCTTGCTCGGTCCGGGTCTGGTCACCGGATCGGCCGATGATGATCCTTCGGGAATTGCGACCTACGCCCAGGCCGGGGCCACGTTCTCCAACGGGATGCTCTGGACGGTCCCGGCGACGTTGCCGATGATGATGGCGGTCCAGGAAATCTGCGACCGTACCGCCCTGGCCACCGGGGACAGCCTGGGCAGACTGGCCCGCCGGAAGTTCTCCCGCAAACCGCGGGTGGTGATCGGAATCCTGATCGTCGCCCTGCTCGCGGCGAATACGCTGAACGCGGCGGCGGACCTGATGGCCATCGGACAGGGCATGGAAATGCTCGGGGCCGGCCCGGCCCAGATGTGGAGCGCCATCGCCGGGATCGGCATAGCCGTCGTCCTCGTCGCCGGCGGCTTCGCCATCATTTCCAGGATCTTCAAATGGCTCTGCCTGGCCCTGCTGGCCTATGTGGCGGTCCTGTTCGTCGCCAACGTGGACTGGGCCGACGTTCTGGCGGGGACATTGGGACTGCAGTTCCGGTTCAGCTGGGACTACCTCGGCCTGATCGTCGCGGTGCTGGGCACCACGATCTCCCCGTACCTGTTCTTCTGGCAAAGCGCGCACCGGATCGAGGAACTCCGCGAAGAAGACCACGGAGAGGCTCAAACAGTCAGCCTGGAGGAAAGAGCCCCGGCACCGGCCGCGCATAAGCTCCGCAACGCCCGCGCCGACGTGTTCACCGGGATGTTCTTCTCGGTCCTGGTCATGTTCGCCATCATGGCGGCAACCGCCGCGACCCTGGGCAGGAACGGCACGGACGTCAAGACCGCGGCCGACGCCGCCAAGGCACTCGAACCCATCGTGGGTCCGGCCGCCAAGTTCCTCTTCGCCGCCGGGTTCATCGGCTCGGGCATCCTCGCGGTGCCCGTCCTCGCGGCTGCTGGTTCCGCCGGGCTCGCCGGCCTGCTGGGTAAAGACTGGGGCTTTGACCGGCGACCCGGCAAGGCTCCCGCCTTCTACGTGCTGCTGGGCGTAGGAACCATCGGCGGTGTCATCATCAGCTTCTTTGCCACGGATCCCATCGGGTTGCTGATCTTCAGTGCCATCATCAACGGGATCGCCGCGGCCCCGTTCCTGATCGTGACGATGCTCATCGCGAGGGACAAAGACCTCATGCGCAAGTACCGCAACGGAAAACTCGCCGCGACCCTGGGCTGGGCCACCACCGCCATCATGGTCGTCGCCGGAGCCATCGGCATCTGGACCACGCTCACCGGAACGTCCTGATGCCGTCGTTGGAGGTGCCGATTGACACTCCGGGGCCTTCCGTCAGGTAGCCTCGCCGTCATGGACCTGCCCGAAGAGCTCCCCGGGAAGATCATCGAAGATCTGGCGTCCGCGGTGGATTCAGGCATGCGTAGGCATGTGGACATTCTTGCCAGGCTGGTCGCCGTTCCGGGGATTGCGTGGCCCGGGTTTGACCCTGAGCCGCTGCGGGAGAGTGCCCGGCAGGTTCGGAAGCTACTGCTGGAGGCCGGGTTTCCAGACGCGGCGATCCACAGCGCGGGGCCGGGGAACACCGCGGGCGGACCGGCCGTTCTGGCCAGACGGCCTGCGGCGGAGGGCATGCCGACCGTGCTGCTGTACGCGCATCATGATGTCCAGCCCGTTGGTGCCGTGGATCAATGGCGAACCGACCCGTTCGTGCTGACCTGGAGCGGGGGCCGGTTGTGGGGGCGGGGTGCTGCGGACGACAAGGCGGGCATCCTCATTCATCTGGCCGCGCTCCGGGCCGTGGACCAAGTCGCGGGAGCTCATAGCGGCCTGGGCTTGATCATCTTTATCGAAGGGGGAGAAGAATCCGGCTCTCCGACGCTTCGTGCCCTCCTTGACCAGGCGAGGCAACAACTCGCTGCCGACGTCGCCATCGTCGCCGACTCCGGTGGCTGGAGAATCGGAACCCCGGCACTGACCATCAGCCTGCGCGGACTCGTGGACGGAACGGTCGAAGTCCGCGTGCTCGACCATGCCCTTCACTCCGGCACGTACGGCGGGCCCGTGCCCGACGCCCTCATGGTCCTGTTCCGTTTGATGGCCACGTTCCACGCGCAGGACGGGTCCGTCAGCGTCGAAGGTCTTCTCTGCGAAGACGCTGAAGGGCCCGAGCTGAGCGAGAGCAGCTTCCGCGCCGACGCCGGGGTACCGGCAGGCCTGGAACTGACGGGCAAGGGTTCCCTCACGTCACGATTGTGGACCAAGCCCGCGTTGTCGTTCATCGGGCTCGATGCCCCACCGGTCGGTACGGCCGCCAACACCCTGCTGCCCTCCGCGAGGGTCAAGTTCAGCCTGCGCCTGCCATCTGGCAACGAACCGCGGGAGGCAATGGAAGCGATGCGCTGGCACGCGTTGGAGCATGTGCCTTTCGGCGCAGAGGTAAAGTTCACACCCGGCTCCATGAGCATGCCGTTCAGGGTCGAGCGCGAAAGTGCCATGGCCGCAAAAGCGCTGTGGGCCCTGGGCAAAGCGTGGGGAACCCAAGCCGTCCGCATGGGTGCGGGCGGATCCTTCCCGTTTGTCGCCGAACCCTCGGAACGCTTTCCCCGCTGCGCGATCCTGATCACCGGCGCCGAAGACCCCGATTCCAGAGCACACGGCCCCAACGAATCGGTCCACCTCGGAGAACTTAGAAACGCCATCCTGGCCGAAGCGCTGTTCCTCGCCTCCCTGAGCAAAAAACCTTGAACCACAGGCAACCACAAGCCCTCGGTGCACCCGGGCATCCGGCAAATTCGCCGAATCCGGACCCAGTGAACGGAAACGTCACGGGTCTGGAACCGGGTGAGGAGACTTGAGTTTGACCGCTCTGGAAATGGTTGGTTTGCAGGCGAACGACTGGCTACAAGATCGGCGCTGCATCTCGTTCACCCTGCTGGATGACCGCGCCCCTCGGGTCAGGGTCGGAAGATGTTGTCTTTGTCGGAGATCCCGGTTGGGATGTCAAGGCCGCGGGCCGACTCAACTTAGGGGCCATCCGCCTCACCTGCGGAGGGATCAGCCAGCCTGCACTCGGCGCAGCCGGAGCGCTTGAGGCCTACGGTCCTGCGGCACTACTGCTGCAGGGCCTGGACGGGACCCTCGGCAAACTCGCGAGGAGAAGCGAAACCCCTCGCGTAATCATGCCGGGCGGTCGAAGATGAAGCCGGCGGGAAAACCGGTTCATCCGGCGGTGGCGGGAGGTCCCCTTTCCGCTGGACGTGTTCTAGGCGAGGTGCTTTCCTCCGGTGATTCCGACGACGGATCCTGACATGTAACTGGCTTCCGCGGTGGCCAGCAGCACGAAGGTTCCTGCCAGTTCGGCGGGCTGGCCGGCCCTCCCGAGAGGGGTGTCCTCGCCGAAGTGCATTATCTTTTCGGGCGGCTGGGTCGGTGGCTGCAACGGGGTCCAGATCGGTCCGGGCGCCACGGCGTTGACCCGGATCCCGCGGGGCCCCAATGATTCTGCGAGCGAGAACGTCATGTTGATGATGGCGGCTTTGGTGGCCGCGTAGTCGATAAGGCTCGGGCTCGGGTGGTAGCCCTGGATGGAGGACACGTTGATGATCGCGGCGCCCGGCTTCAGATGGGGCAGCGCGGCTTTGGTCAGCCAGAACAGGGCATAGACGTTGCTCTTGAAGGTCCGGTCGAACTGTTCACTGCTGAGGTCTTCGATGCCTTCGCTGGTGGTCATTTGATAGCCGGCGTTGTTCACGAGCACGTTCAGCCCGCCGAACTCGGCAACGGTCTGTGCGATGACCTCCTGGCAGAAGGACTCGTCCTGAAGGTCCCCGGGCAACGCCAGCGCCCTCCTGCCGGCGTCTTCGATCAGCTGGACCGTGTTCACCGCGTCCTGTTCCTCTTCGGGCAGATACGTGAAGGCAACGTCCGCTCCTTCCCGGGCGTACGCGATGGCTGCGGCTTTTCCGATTCCAGAGTCCGCCCCGGTGATCAAGGTCCGGAACCCCTCCATGCGGTGATGACCTACGTAGGTGCGTTCCCCGTGGTCAGGGCGCGGCTGCATCGCGTCCGTCCAGCCCGGGTAGTCCTGGGTCTGCGGCTCGAATGTCCCATCCGGGTATCGGGTCCGGGGATCCTGCGCACCGTCCGGGACCTCCGGGTGCCCGATGACCTGGTTTTCCAAAGCCATCGCAATGTCCTCATCCAGGTCGGTGGCCTCAAGGTCGGCGGCATCGAGACCCTTGGACATTGATTCCTTCTCGCCGGACAGCGAACGTCCGGACTGTCGGTCCTCCCCAGGGAAGGTGCTCTCGGTCATCTCTGTTCCTCCATCTGGTCCTGGTCATTCCCATGGTGGCAGCATTCCCCCATGAGTCCGATGACGCCGGAGGGAATCGACCGGGTTCCTCCGCGCATAGCCCGGGCGGTGAGGTGCTTGCCCTTTCCAAACCTAAAACCAGCGGCCGGAGAGCACAAGATCATCAGCATACTTAGGATGGCCTGAGACCTACGCCTGCGTCATCGGGGCGGCCGTTCGGCCCCCCGAAACAGCTCCTGCGCAGATTCCGCCGTCCATGGCGCGGGCGGTCGGCTCCGCCCGCATACCGCGCGCCCCGTGTGCTGCGTCGCTTCGAGTTTAGTCGCGACCTGGTGAGGCCGTCCGTGATTCAGTTCTGCAAGGCATGAACTCCAGGCCGCGTACGATCACAGGTGGCGAACCAGAAACCGGGCCTTGGCCACTCCACCGACACTCGTACGCTGGTCGTGGTCGTCTTCGAGTTCCAGGGTCACGGTCTTGCCCTTCCGGGACACGAAGACAACCCTGAACGGGGAACCATCAAGTTCCACACGATCTCCTTGCCGTATCTGCTTCAAAGGCGTCGTTTCATTATCGGGGGACTGACTCCGGGTAGCCATCGCGAACTCCTCTCTCAGGGGGCGTTCTCAGGAACGCCACGCCGATGAGGTCCACGTTATCGGTGGCGAGCAGGAAGTCCACGCCCCGCTGCGCCGGGGTTCCGCAGGCTGCTGCCTCTCCCGCAACCTCGCGCACGGCTCGCCGATGCCGCCAGGCTGTGCCCGAAAAGGCTCAGGTGATGCGGCCCCTACAAGCTCGCTCCGCCGCTGGCCCTATGGCCTTTCCCCGGAGTGGTCGGTATCGTGTGGCGATCGGGGCGGCATCGAAAGAGTCCGGCCCCGGTCTCGGCGAAGGAGATTCTTTGTGGGCGATAGCATGCCGGTGCGATCAGGCAGAGGCGCCGTGGAACTGATGCTGGTCCGTCACGGCGAGAGCCTGGGAAACGTGGCAGCCTCGGCGGCCGGGCTGTCCGGCGCGGAAGTCATTGATGTCCCGGCGCGGGATGCCGACGTCGACCTGTCACCGCTCGGTTACGAGCAGGCCACCGCTTTAGGTGGTTCGTTCAGCAGGTTCCCGCCGTCGCGGTGCCCGGATGTGGTCTGGTGCTCCCCGTACACCCGGGCGCGCCGCACTGCCGAAATTATCGTCGGGACGGCGGGCTGGAAGGTGCCGCTCCGCGTGGATGAGCGGCTCAGGGACCGCGAGCTCGGCATCCTGGACATGCTGTCCGCCAAGGGTGTGGAGCTCAGGCTGCCCGAGGAGGCCCTGCGCCGCCGGTGGTTGGGGAAGTTCTACTACAGACCCCCTGGCGGGGAGTCCTGGACCGACGTCGCGCTGAGGCTGCGGAGCTTCCTCGCCGATCTTGAACAACTCTCCCGAGGCGAGCGGGTCCTCGTGGTCGGCCATGACGCCGTCATCCTGCTGTTCCGGTACCTTCTGGAAGGCCTTTCCGAGCAGGGGCTCCTGGATATAGCCGGCACCACCACCGTTCTGAACGCTTCCCTCACGCGTTATGTCCGCGCCAAGGGTCACGGCCCCTGGTCCCTGGAGAGCTTCAATGCCGCAGACCATCTCACGGAGCAAGGGGTTACGCTCACCGAGCACGGAGGCGACGCCGATGTCCATCCACGGTGACCTTCCGGCTACCCCGGTGACCCCCACCCTTCTGCGGAGCTGGCCGCTGCCGGCAATGGGTTCAGGCAAGCTCGAGCGAGGGAGCGTGCTGGTCATCGGCGGGGCCCGGAAAACACCCGGTGCCGCCCTTCTCGCCGGCACCGCCGCGCTTCGTGCAGGCGCCGGGCGCCTCACGCTTGCCGTGGCCGAATCCGCGGCCGCGGCCCTGGCAGTAGCCCTCCCTGAGGCCGGCGTGATCGGCTTGCCCGAAACGTCCTCCGGCTCCGTCCGCTCGACAGGCCTCGAGGCGTTGAAGCCGGACCTGGAAGCAGCCGACGCAGTGCTCATCGGGCCTGGCCTTGATGACCCGGAGGAGACAGCCCAACTACTGCGAAACCTTTTGCGCAAGGAACAGATCCGCGAGGACCAGACCCTCATCCTCGACGCATTCGCACTGGGGATCCTGAAGCGACTCCTGGCCGATATCCGGCCTTGGGCCGGGCATCTCATCCTGACTCCGAACCCGACCGAACTGGGCCTGCTCCTCGGGCGGGATCCTGAAGACATCCGCAACAATGTCGCCGAAGTCTCCGACACATACCAGGCGGTGGTCAGCTGCCAGGGCATCATTGCCAAACCCCGGAACGCCGGCCCGGCGGATACAGCCGGATCCACGGCTTGCTGGGAGATCACCACCGGTTCAGGAGGACTTGGAACGTCCGGCAGCGGAGACGTCCTCGCCGGAACCATCGCCGGACTCCGGGCCCGCGGAACAACGGATGCGCAGGCAGCATGCTGGGGTTCGCACCTCCATGCCGCCGCCGGGGACAGGCTGGCCAGCCGGAAAGGAAGCCCCGGCTATCTTGCCCGGGAACTTGCCGACGAACTGCCGCCCCTCATGATGGAGTTGGGCACCTGACCCGCGCCGGACGCCGCTCAACTGTGCGTGACCTTCGCGCCCGCAAATAGTGTCCCTTCCTCTATGTGGGCTCCCGTGCCCGCTTCCCGGCTGGTAAAACGGGACCATGGACCAAAACGAAGCGCCCTTGGTAAACGCCCTTTCCGAGTACCACCGCGTGGACCGCTATGGTTTCACTCCCCCGGGCCATCGACAGGGCCGTGGCGCGGATCCACGGGTGCGGGAGGTGCTGGGAGAACAGACTTTCCGTTCCGACGTCCTGGTCTCCGCAGGACTCGATGACCGCTCGTCGTCGGGCGGCTACTTGAAGAAAGCCGAACAGCTCATGGCCGAAGCCGTCGGGGCGGAACAAGCATTCTTTTCCACGTGCGGCAGTTCCCTTTCCGTCAAGGCGGCGGTCCTCGCCGTCGCTGCCGGGAAGGGTGACCTCCTCATCAGCCGGGACGCCCACAAGTCGATCGTCGCCGGCCTCATCTTCTCCGGTATCCAGCCGCGGTGGATCCGGCCCCGCTGGGATGCACAGTTGCATTTGGCGCACCCGCCCTCCCCGGCCGACGTGGCGGAAATGTGGGAACGCTACCCCAGCGCAGCCGGCTGCCTGATCGTCAGTCCGACACCGTACGGGACGTGCGCAGACATCGCCGCGATCGCGAGAATCTGCCACGACCGCGGAAAACCGTTGATCGTCGATGAGGCCTGGGGCGCGCATTTGCCCTTCCATGAAGACCTGCCCACCTGGGCCATGGATGCCGGCGCAGACATCTGCGTGGTCAGTGTGCACAAAATGGGCGCCGGCTTCGAACAGGGTTCGGTCTACCACCTGCAGGGTGACCTGGTGGACCCGGCACACCTGTCCGCCTGTGCGGATCTTCTGATGACCACCAGCCCGAACGCGATCCTGTATTCGGCAATCGACGGTTGGCGCCGCCAGATGGTCCAGCACGGCGGCGAGCTGCTCGGAAACGCCCTGGCACTCGCCGGCCGGCTCCGTACGGACATCGGCGCCCTTCCCGGGATCCATGTCCTGGAGGATGAGTTGCTGGCGGTGGAGTCCTCCCACGATCTTGACCGGATGCAGATCCTGATGGATCTCACCGGGCTTGGCATCAGCGGCTACCAGGCGGCGAACTGGCTGCGGGAAAACTGCCGGATCGATATGGGCCTCAGCGACCACCGGCGCACCATGGCAACCCTGTCGATGGCTGACGACGACGGGACGGCGCGCAGGCTGCTGGACGCCCTCGAGGCATTGGTCGACGCGGCCCCCGGGATGCCGCCCGCGGCACCGGTTGACTTACCAGCCCCGCACGAACTGGAACTGGAAACCGCGGTCCTTCCCCGCGACGCATTCTTCGGCGCCACCGAGGACATCCCGGTCCGGGAAGCACCCGGACGCGTCGCGGCCGAGCAGATCACCCCTTACCCGCCCGGGATTCCGGCGATCGTACCCGGCGAGGTGATCAACACCGCCGTCGTGGACTACCTGAAGTCCGGGCTGAAGGCCGGCATGGTCCTCCCGGACCCGGTAGACCCGACACTTCGCACGATCCGGGTTCTTCGGCAATAGCGCTGCTAGTCGCTGGGCGCCAAGTCGGTCGTTAGTCCGCGGTCATCGGAAGAGGCATCGTCTTGTTCCTGTGCCGGGCCGGACGGATCATCGGCACCGCCGTCGGATATACCGGGGCCGTCCGGGACCGTCCCAGGTCCGTCGGCGGAAGGGCCTCTTCGGGATTCCATGGAGCCGGCAGGCTCCTTCGGAATCGGATCGCTCCCGCCCTGGACGCCGTCGTGGACGGGTTTGTCCGGCTTCTTCGCCTCAGCGCTCATTTTCCGTTCCTTCTCTCAACTGATCAAGGCCGGCCGGATAATCAGCTTCCGGTCTCTTCGGGCTGTTCCCTGGATCGCTTTTCGTTAGGGTTCTCCTGGCTTTCGCCGGGGATGAAGTCCGGGTCCACCTTGCTGCCCATGCTGCCGGCGGCTTGCGTTCCCGTCCCGGGCCCTTTGCCCTCTTCTTCCGTGTGCTCCTCGGTCATGAGTCCAAGGTAGCCCTGTGAGTAGACCCCGTCGAGGGAGGGCGGTCAATGAGCAGCTGCTTCAATATGCCCCGCCGTTTCACCGCCGTCAAAGCAGAAGCACGACCGGTTAGGCATTCCGGAAAACGCCCGACTTTGAGAAAGCCTACGATGACCCCTGTGGGTGAGTCTTGTTGTGGCTGGGACGCTGCCGCGACGTTGACACTGTGCGCCGTCGGACCCTCGCGGCGCCGTCGCTCACGTCCCCGGAGGAGCGCCCCGCCGCATCGAGTAGCATTGCTCCCAATTGGCCAGCAATGGAGGGAAGTCGTGTCATGCAGTATGTCGTCCTGCAGGTAATCCTCAAAGAGAAACTGTGGGGAACCGGTTCGGGCAACCTGACTTCCCTGGAGAAGGCCATCAACGATCAGGCCGCGAAGGGCTATCGACTCCATACGATAACCACCGCGAGCAGCGGGAGCAAGGGAATCGGTGGCGGTGACCGCATCCAGGCAACGTTGGTGTTCGAGAGCCTCGGATAACCGAACATCGCGAAACGAGCAGTATTCATGGAACGACATGGACCGATCGGTTCCGAGTCATAGAAGTGAGACACGAGACGAACATGGCCAACTACACAGGGCCTCCCTTGATGTCTCCCGCAACCCTGGGCTTGCGGGACACGCTCAGTGTGCCCAAACCGCCGCTGATCCGCCGGCCGTTTTCGGTCATCCACGCCAGCATGCCGACGGCCGTTCGACGGCCGTTGAAGAGCAGGCTCAGAGAGGCATGTAAATGGCCCCACGTCCCGATATGGACAGGTAGGACCCAACCAAACCCGGACAGCCCGGAAGAAAGCCCGGATCCCACACACCTGGACTCCGTCGACGGATCGGACCCAGGAGCCCAAGGACGTTCCGCTGACAGGAACGTCCAATGACACCGAGGATCCAGGCCGCAAAGTCATGCCGCCCGCAACGGAGAACTGCATGAAGCGGTGAAGGCAGAACCAGGGAGAAGGAATCAAAATGCAGGTCGAAAAGCCGCCCGCGCACAAAGGTGTGCACAGGGTGCACACCTCCTTTGGCCGGACAAACACACGATATGCGCACCCGGTCTTGCTCGCAGAAAGCTGCCATCCCGGGATGATTCTCGACGACAATCCGTCCTCGTCATGTCGTCACCACAACTCTTGGCGATGAATGAGTGACGGCCAACAACTGGCCACCGGAAACAGCAGAAAAGGACGACGCATAACCCTAGATTCCAGCAGGCGGACGGGGGCCACCAGCCAGGACCCTGACCCCGCCACCAACACAACCGAACAGGCCACCGCGGCGCCAGGCACAGACGCGGACAACGTCAGAGGGATCCGCCGAGGGACAATGTCCACACGTTAAAGCAAAAACCCCTCTGACGAGGGGTTATGCGTGCCCGAGGTGGGACTCGAAGGCGATTCCTGGCCTTGGAAACACTGGGAAGTGGCGGAAACAAGCGGAATCGGGGCCAGTCCGACGGCAGTACCGGCCAGTCCGGGGTGGAAAGTGTGGACATTGTTCACACTTCTTTTTTGCTCGATCGCCACCGACGAAAAGGGGACCCAAGCTGCTCTGCACAGTCGGAGCGGCACCAGCAAAAGGGGAGCCGCCACACACTGGAGATCGCCTGCTAAGGCTCAGCCTTTTAGCCCGCTTGGAGCCTCCTGCCGGGATGAGGCGGCGGCCCCTGGGGCACGACTCACACCCATCCGTCGAACGAACCAAAATCCGACCACACCCTACCCGGCAGAACGATGAAACATCCAACACGACGGCGGCACCTCCTTCCTTGTTAACATGGCGGAGAAGACCACGAGCATCATGACAAGACCTTCCGACCGACCCGACGACAGAACATCGGTATCGGCCAGCAAGTGGGACGAGTAGAAAGACGGAAGAGAACCCGTCTCGGCATGCTTTTGCGCGTTTTCCCATGTCAGGGGCCCCAAGAAGACTCTGCACCTTCGCAGCACTTCATCGAACACCCACGACCAATCACCTTGGACTCGCAAACATTTTTTCTACCCTGCGTAGAATTGATACGTGCGCAGACACCCTACCCTCCTGGGAGGTCCGCGGCGTCCCGGGAGGAACCCGGCGCCGATGCGCCACTGCTCCGTGCATCAGGGCTATTGGCCGCTGATTACTCACACTCGTTGGAGGAGAGGGGGACGGTCCCACGCACCCGCTGGGGCTAGGCACAACCGTCCGGCCGAGCCAGCCCGATGAGCGTGTGGTCACCCCGGATGGTCAGCAATGCAGCCTTCACAGCTTTAGAAAGGCCACTTCCGGTGCAGTAGACTCTGCCGGGTTTGAACGCGAAAAGAACCATTTGGAGGAATACCTACGGTTCCGAATAGCGGATTCCGACAGGTGTCCGCCCCGATCTGCATCAAGCAAGTATCCCTATCAAGTTCCGGATGTGAGCTCCGGGCAACCCAGGCTTTGGCCTGACGGGAACGAAGTTGGTGTAGCTCGAGGCGGCCTGACGAGGCCACCCCTATGCACCCACTTCAGACGGCTCATCTCGGCCTGCCGTGACATTCCACGGGTGGGCATCAACCGTTTTGGGACGCCGAGGATCTTGAACCGCTATCTCGTTGGGTCCTCGCGCCATCCACGGTTCCGCTGGTCGGCCTTTCGCATTTCGATGGGCAGCCGTAAAAGCCTCTTCCACTCCGCGAAATCGTCCATGGTTTCTCTAGCGTTTGGGCGGACATGACCAGTCAGGTCAGAGTTGGATGCCGGTGTATTTGGTTTCCTGGTAGGCCTCGAGGCCTTCGATTCCCCCTTCGCGCCCGAGGCCTGATTGTTTGGTCCCGCCGAAGGGTGCGGCCGGGTTGCTGATGAGTCCGCGGTTGATTCCTGTCATGCCGGCATCAATCGCGTCGGCGACGCGCAGTGCCCGCCCAAGGTCCTGAGTGAAGATGTAGGAGGCCAGGCCATAAGGGGTGGCGTTCGCTTCGACGATGGCTTCTTCTTCGGTGTCGAAGGTGTAGATGGCTGCGACGGGGCCGAAGATTTCTTCTTCCCTGATGTTGGCGTTGGTTGGAATGTTGGTCAGGACGGTGGGTTGGTAGTAGTAGCCGGGGCCGTCGATGACCTGGCCGCCGGTGAGGCAGGTTGCTCCCTTGGCGACGGCGTCGGTGACGAGGTTGTGGACGGTTGCGCGTTGCTTGTCATCGATCAGTGGTCCTAGGCCGGTGCTGGGTTCGTGGCCGTTGCCTACGTTGACGGCGGCGAGGCGTTCCGTGAAGCGTTTGGTGAACTCGGGCGCGATGCCGGCCTGGACATAGATCCGGTTGGCTGCGACGCAGGACTGGCCGCCATTGCGGAGCTTGGCGAGGTAGGCGCCTTCGATGGCGGTATCGAGGTCGGCGTCGTCGAAAACAATCAATGGCGCGTTCCCGCCGAGTTCCATGGAGGTGTTCATGACGTTCTGCGCGGCTTGGGCCAGGAGTACCCGGCCGACTTCGGTGGAGCCGGTGAAGGAGATCTTTCGGGTCCGTTCGTCGCTCATGATGCCGCCGATCAGATCCCGGGAGTTGCTCGTCGCGACGACGTTCATCACACCGGCGGGCACGCCTGCTTCCTGGAGGACCTGGGCGAGTAGCAGGGACGTCAGTGGGGTCTGGGCGGCAGGCTTGAGGATGGTGGTGCAGCCGGCGGCCAAGGCCGGTGCGATCTTGCGGGCGCCCATGGCAAGGGGGAAGTTCCATGGGGTGATCAGCAGGGAGGGGCCCACCGGGCGTTTGGACACTGCCATGTGGTAGTTGGAGCCCGGTTCGACGCCGAACTGGCCTTCGGTGTGGATACGTCCGGCGGATTCTGCGAACCAGCGGAAGAAACCTGCGCCGTAGTCGACTTCGGATTGGGCTTCGGCCCAGGGCTTGCCCATCTCATCCACGATCAGGCGGGCGAAATCGTCGCGGCGGGCGATGATGCCCTGATAGGTGCGGGCGAGGATGTCCGCGCGTTCCCTTGCCGGTGTTGCTGCCCACGCGTCCTGGGCCGCGCAGGCGGCGTCCAGGGCCGCCACTCCGTCCTGGATAGAGCCGTCGGAGACGTGCGCGATCGCTTCGCCGGTGGCGGGGTTGATGACCGGCAGCATGGCTCCTGTGCCGGATCGTCTCCATTCCCCGCCGATGAACAGCCGGGTTTCGGTGAGGTTCAGGGCAGTACTCATGGGCGTTGCTCCAGTTTCAGACTTTGTTGGGAAGGGGGCGGGACCCGGCGGTGGACCGGGCCCCGCTGTTTTTGTGGATCATGCGCTGCTAGAAGGCGGTGTATCCGCCGTCTACCGGGAGCGTCGCTCCGGTGATGTAGGACGCTTCCTTGGATGCGAGGAAGAGGATGGCGTCGGCGACTTCTTTGGGCGTGGCAAGGCGTTGGAGTGGGATCTGGCCTTCGCGTTGCCGACGGTAGGCCTCGGGGTCGTCCCTGCGCTGGATTGAGGCTTCGATGATTGGGGTAGCGGTCAGGCCTGGAGCGACGACGTTGACGCGGATGTTCCGTGAGGCCCACTCGATGGCCGCGCCCTTCGCCAGCATGATCAGGCCCCCCTTGGCCGCGGAGTACAGGACTTGATCTGCCATGCCGACCATCCCGAGCCGTGAGCTGACGAGCACGAACGAACCTCCGGCGGCTGGCATCAGCGGCGCGAAGTGCTTCATCATCAGGAACGAGCTCAGCAGGTTGCTGTGCAGCACGTTCTTGGCATCCTCATAAGCCATTTCCGTGAGCGGTCCGGTGACCTGCAGGCCGTGGTTGAGGACGACTACGTCAACGGTGCCGAAGGATTCGGCGGCCTGCCGGGCGAGGCTTTCGACGAATGCTTCGTCGTTAAGGTCGCCAGGCACGTACAGGTCCTCATCTTGGGCACTGCCGAGTTGCGCCCGTCGGCCGGTCAGCAGCAGGCGGGCGCCTTCCCCCCGGAAACGTGAGCTCACTGCCTCGCCGATTCCGCTGCTGGCGCCGGTCACCACGGCGGTGGTCTTGTCTAGTCTCAAGTCGGTCACTCCATTGTGTGAGGTTGGTTGTTTGGGATGAGGACTGGGGAATGCCGGGGGACGAATGTTCAGTCCCCCGGCACTCCAGTCAGTTGAGGAATCCGCGGGCGTCCACCGGCCACCGTTCCAGTGACGTTCCGGTGCTGTCGGTGACGATGTACTCCTCGAAATTGACCACCACCGGGCACACGTGGTTTGGCACCACGGGAAGCACGGTCCCGACGCGGGGGCGGAATCCGTCCCCGGGCAGGGGAAGGAAGCCGTGGTACTCGTTGAGCTTGGACAATACGGCCGTAGTGCCCGCAATGCCGCCGTACCCGATCTCGGGGCTGCCTTCTCGGCCGAGGGCTTTGGTTCCGATATCCAAAAGAACCTGATCGGGGACCCAGTCGCTGACCACTGTGCCAGCGAGGAACAGCGCGATCTGGTCCTCAGTGCAGGCACCAAGCCTGGTGTTGTTGAGGTCGTTGAAGACGTACTCGCCGGGCCGGATCTCGGTGATGACGCTGTTGGTGGCGAATTCCACGGTGGGTGTGGAGCCGGCGCTGACCACCTCCGGTGTCACGCCAACTGCGCTGAGGCTCCGTACGGCGGTGATGAGTGCGGCGTCCTGGTCCTCCGCGGCTCGCTTGCGGGCGTCCGGTCCGGCACTGCCGTGGCCGGGATAGGTGAAGACACCGGCCGGGATCAGGCCACGCTTGCGGGCTGCGAGGGCGAGGTCACCGGCAGCCTCGGGAGCGGCCCCGGACCGTCGGGCACCGCAATCGACCTCGATCACTACCTGCAGCAGCTCCGCTTCTGATCCCATCGCGTCGGCCAGGGCATCGATCGAGGCGATATTGTCGACGCCGACCCGGAGCCTGGTTGTCTCAGCGAGCTTGCGGATCCGCGGGCCCTTGGTTCCAGCCGGCCAGATCGGATAGGCGATGAAGATGTTGTCGAACCCGGCAGCGGCGAAGACCTCTGCCTCGCCGACGTTGCCTGCGGTGATTCCGACGGCACCTGCTTTGAGCTGGCGCCGGCCGATTTCCACGCATTTGTGGGTTTTGACGTGTGGCCTGACTTCGAGGTTCTGCTGGATTGCGAAGGCCTGCATCCGGTCGATGTTGTCCTGCATCACGTCGGACAGCACGATGGGTGAGGGCGTGTCGATCCGACCGATGAGTGTCCCTAGAGCTTGCTGAATGCGGTTCACGCTGTGCTCCTTATTGTTCATGCCCTATGCCTCCGTGCAGACCATCTGGATCTCGACCGGGCTCCTACGCGGCAGTCCGGCGACACCGATCGCAGTACGGGCGTGCCGTCCGTTCTCGCCCAGCACCCCGATGAGCAAGTCACTGGCTGCATTGGCCACCTGCGACTGCAGGCCGAAGTCCGGAGTGCTGGCCACAAAGACGAGCATCTGTACGATGCGGACCTTGTCCAGATCCCCCACCGCTTGGACGGCGGCAGCGAGTGCGTTAAGCGCGGCGTGGCGGGCCAGCTCCTGCGCTGTTTCAAGCTCCACGTCGCGGCCGACGATCCCGGTGCCCAGGAGCTCGCCGTCTTTGTACGGCAGTTGGCCTGAGATGTGAATGCTGGAGTCCATCGAGCGGTGGTGAAGGTAGTACGGGTTGTCAGCGAGTCTGGGCAACTCCAAACCCAGAGCCTGAAGCCGGTGTGATGGCGAGCCGGACACGCCGTTGGCGACCAGCCCGATTCGAGTATCAGTGGGGGCGAAGGGAAGGCTCATATCAACGCTTTCACTAGTTGTGGGAAGAGGAGTGTCCGGCCGCGGCAGCCTGCGTGCTGTGGACGCTCATGAACCGTTCCGGACGCACGAAGTCCAGCCCCTCGAATGTTTGCGAGCCAAGTGCTTCGCGTGCGGCGATCTCGCCGTATCCGGTGGCCATTTTGAAGCCCCCGCCGGAGAACCCTGTCGCGCAGTAGACCCTGCTGCCTGGATCCAACCGGCCGAGCAGGGGGTTGCGGTCGGTCGTGAAGAGGTCCGGGAAAGCGTCCGAGCGGACGATGTTCGGATACAGGCCGGGGAAGAACTCGCTGACCGTCTCGATCGTCTCGGCAACCTCTGCCGGAGTAAGTTC
The DNA here is from genome assembly GCF_056397865.1 of Arthrobacter sp. 05L417. Lineage (NCBI taxonomy): Bacteria > Bacillati > Actinomycetota > Actinomycetes > Micrococcales > Micrococcaceae > Arthrobacter > Arthrobacter sp. 05L417. The sequence goes on along the minus strand of NZ_JBFTOG010000004.1, from coordinate 175,907 downwards.
CCTGGGAACTGCATCGGGGTTCCTGGTAGGCGTTGGCCGGAAATTCAGGGTTGCCTTAACGGTGACCCCGTCAACGGCGGGCGCACCATACATGGAGCGGTCTCCGGAGAGCCGGACGAAGACAGGAAACCGCTCTGGAGAGAAGAGCGCTGGATTTTTCGCGACGAACCACGTGAGGAAGACCCTGTTGGGTTGGGTGTGTGCTTGGAGCGACTCCGGCATGAGCTTCTGTGACCAGCCGCCGGAGGCGACGATGACGTTCTCGAACGTCCAGGACTTGTCCCCGGAGGTCACCACGACACCGTCTACAGTTTCCCGGATCCCGTCTACTGGGGTGTTGGTGAGCACGGTCGCACCGTTGGCCTGGGCTGCGGAGACCGCAGCCGTGACGGCCCGATCCGTCCTTATCGCGCCGCCATTGGGGTCGAACACACCGATGTCGTCCGAACGCAGGTTGTGCTGCGGATACCGCTCGGCCATCTCCCTCCGGGAGAGGATCTGGTGCGCTACGCCGGTCGCCCGCGCCGACTCGAGCAGCTGCGGGATGTACTGGCCGTTCGCCGTACCAATGTAGATTCCGCCGCAGCGCAGGAGGATGTCCTGTCCGGTTTCGTCCTCAAGCTCGGCCCAGAGACGTTGGGAGCTCTGCAGGATGGGGTTGAAGCCCGGGTTTAGGTTGAGCATGCGGAACAGGCGGGTGTCTCCGCCAACGGCACTGCGTCCGTGGGCAGGGAGCTGCGCTTCGAATCCGACCACGGAATCGGATAGCCGGGAGGCCTGCCATAGGGCCATGCTGCCAATGGTGCCGAGGCCGATGACGGCCAGTTTTCCATCTGTCATTTCAGAGCACTTTCTCGAGGAAGGACTGGGTGCGGGACTCTTGGGGGTTGGCGAGGACTTCCCGGGCGTCGCCGCGTTCGACGACGTAGCCGTCGTCCATGAAGATCAGGGAATCGGCCACTTCGCGGGCGAAGCCCATCTCGTGGGTGACTACCACCATGGTCATGCCCTTCTTGGCGAGCTCCTTCATGACTGCCAGGACTTCACCGACCTTTTCGGGGTCCAGTGCAGATGTTGGTTCGTCAAAGAGCATGATGTCCGGGTCCATGGCCAGCGATCTGGCGATCGCGACGCGTTGCTGCTGCCCACCGGAGAGCTCGGCGGGGTAGCGATCCCCGAACGCGCCGAGCCCGACGCTTGTCAGCAGTTCCTGGGCTCGTTTGGCTGATTCCTTCTTGTCCGCGCGCTTGACCAGGACCGGTCCGGACATGACGTTCTCCCGGGCGGTCATGTTCGGAAACAGGTTGAACTGCTGGAAGACCATGCCAACCCTGGTGCGCTGCTGGGCCAGTTTCTTCGTTGGCAGGGCGTGGTAGGCCTTGTCGGTTTCGTAGTAGCCGAAGTCCTCGCCGTTGACCTTCAGAACACCGGAGTCCACGGTCTCAAGACCGTTGATGCAGCGAAGGATGGTGGACTTTCCCGAGCCGCTGGGGCCGATGATGCAGCAGATCTCTCCGCTGGCAATCTCCAGGTCGATGTCCTTCAGGACTGTCTTGGGTCCAAAGGACTTTCGGATTTTCCGGGCAAGGATAGTGCCGTCGGTGCTCATCGGGCGATACCTTCCGGGTCGGTCAGCACAACGGGTTTCGACTTCCGGGGAAGCCTGGCGGTTGCGCGGGAGTACTTCTGTTCGAGCTTGGACTGCGGGTAGCTCAGCAGCAGCGTCATGACCAGATACCAGAGGCTGGCCACGATGAGCAGCGGGATGGTCTCAAAGGTGCGCGCGTAGATCAACTGGGTGCTCTGCAGAAGCTCGGCCACGCCGAGGACGCTGACCAGTGATGTCTCCTTGAACATTCCGATGAACTGATTGCCGGTTGCCGGGATGATGGACGGCATGGCCTGCGGGATGATGACCTTGCGCATCCTCATGGACGCGCTCATTCCGAGCGAGTCGGCGGCCTCGAGCTGGCCTTTGCCTACCGCGGAAAAGCCGCCGCGGATGATCTCGGCCATGTACGCGGCCTGGTTGAGAGTCAGGCCCACGAGGGCTGCGGTGATCGGGCCCATGATCGTGTTGACGTCGATGGCGGTGCTGATGTCGGTGAACGGGATCCCGATGCTCAGGTTCGGGTAAAGGGCGGAGATGTTGAACCAGAAGATCAGCTGCACCAGCACTGGGGTGCCCCGGAACAACGTGATGTAGAGCCCGGCTGTCATGGAGACCGGCTTCACGTGCGAAGCCCGCATGATCGCAAGGGCAAGCCCGAGCAAGGTTCCCAGGGCCATGCTTGCAACCGTGAGGAAGATCGTGAGCATGAGCCCGCGAAGGATCGTCTCAGCGAAGAAGTACTTCCCGACGATCTCCCACTTGAAGTTGGAGTTTGTCAGGACGGAGGTGAGGATCCCGACGCCGACGAGGATGCTAAGGATCCACCCCGCGTATTCCGAGCGGGTCCGAAGCCGAAGCCGTGGCTTGAGCGCTGCATCAATGCTTCCCATGGCAGCTTTGTTTCCTTTGCTGATAGCCGTTGTCATTCAGGCACCTGCTAGTTCAACTTGGCGTCGGTGATGGCCCCAAACTCGAGGCCCCAGGTTTTGAGCGACTCTTTGTACTCCGGGTCCGCGAGGATCGACTGGACTGCTGCCTGGATGGCCGGGGTCAGCGGCGAGCCCTTCTTCAGCGCAACTGCCGTGATGCCGGTTCCGCCGACGTTGAGCGGAGGTGTGAGCATCTGGAAGGAGCCCGGCTGCTGCGTCTGTGCCCAAGCGAGTGCCGTGGTGTCGTAGAGGATGCCGTCGATGCGCTTGGAGTGCAGCTGGACAAGGGCTTCCTGGATGTTGGGCAGCGTTACCGCGTTGATCGCGGGCTGTCCCTTGGAGGTGCAGGTCATCTCGTTCAGGGCCGGAAGGCGCAACAGCTGACCGGTGGATCCCTGGGTGACGGCGATGCTCTTCCCGCACAGAGTCTCGTTGGTGAGTTTCTGCGGGTTTCCGGCGGTCACCCCAATGGAGCTGCCAGCCTTGAAGTAGTCGATCATGTCTACGACCTTGAGCCGGTCCTCGGTCTTGGCCATGGTCGAGACTGTGAAGTCGAAGCGGCCACCGTCAAGTCCCGGAATGATGGTGTCGAACTTCGTGTCCTCGAACTTCACCTTTACGCCAAGCTTCTTGGCAATGAGCCGGGTGATGTCCGGGTTGAGGCCGATCGGGGTTTTGTTGTCTTCGGCGAGGAAGACGGTCGGCGGGTAGTGCAGGTCCGCGGCCACCGTGAGCTCGCCCTTGTCCTTGTACGACTTCGGCAGGAGGCTTACAGCCTTCGGATCGGGCTGGACACCCTCCGAGATGTCCCTCAGGCCCAGCTCGGTGGGGCTGGCCGAAGGTTCGCTACCGGCGGCGCTGCCACACGCGGTTAAGCCAATCAGGAGGGCCAGTGAGGCCACAGCGGCGTGGACCTTATTTTGTGTCTTCATGGTGTTTTCCTTGGAATCTTTTTTGGTTGGGATGGTGCGGTTACAGGTAAGCCGTGCAGTGGTGCCAGATGGATGCAGTTAATGACCGGGACGGGGCCTTACGTCACCTCACGGGTTCGCCGTCGAGGTCTGGACGGTAAGGAACCGCTCGGGGCTCAGGAGCGGGATCGTGCTGTCACTGGCACCGTGAAGGGCGTAGTCCGCGGCGATTTCGCCGAGCGCCGGCGCAAGCTTGAACCCATGACCGGACAGGCCCGTGAGGACAGTGATGCGGTCCTCGCCGCCAAGCCGCCCAACGATCCCGTGCCCGTCCTGGGTGTAGCCCTCCATGTAGGCGGCCACACGGACAGGATCCGGATAGAGTGCCGGGAAGGAATCGGCCACGAGTTGCCTGAATGCCTTCATTTCGTCGATGGGGACCGTGCGGTCGAGGGCGTCGGGGTCATCGACCAGACGGTTGACGGTGCCGGACAGGCCTAGTTTCAGCCCGTTCCCGTCCATCGCCGGCAGTCCATAAAACTCTTCAGGCGTCGTGCGTATGAAGCATGGGAAGTTGGCCGGATCAAATGCTCCGCGTTCCTTCGTGACGAACCACGCTGATACCGCCTTGCGAACCTGCACGAGTGGCGCGAGTTCCGGAAGCAGCTTCGCAGCCCAGGGGCCGGTGGTGACCACAACGTGGTCGTATCGCTCGCTCCGGCCATGGGCGCTGACCCAGACCCCGCCCTCCTTGACTTCGACCCCTTCAACTGGGCTGTAGGTGCGGAGTTGGGCGCCCAGCGACATGGCTCGGTAGGCGGCCTTCAGCACCGCGAGCTCAGGGCGAAGATAGCCAGCCTCACGGTCCAGGACAACGGCGTCGCCCTCGTGGAACGGATGATGCGGCCAGCGGGTGCGCGCCTCGTCGAGCGGAATGATGGAGGCGTCCACCCCGAACTTGTCGATGGAGTCACTGACGTTGGCCATCTGCGATGATGCCTCCCCCAGCATGAGATTGCCGGCAAGGGTAAGGAGATTGGTGCCTGTCTCGCCCTCGAGCTGTTGCCACAGTGCCTTGGCGGTGCGAAGCAATGGCACGTATTCGGGGTCTTCGAAGTAGGCGGTGCGGAAGATACGGGACTCGCCCGCGTGGGCGCTGCGGTCGTGGGCGATTCCGAACTGCTCGTAACCGACTACCTCCATGCCCCGTGAAGCCAGGCGCCAGGCAGACATGCTGCCTGCCGTTCCGAGACCGATGACGGCCACTCGCTTCTTGGTGGTGCTCACTCTGAAACCTCCTGGGTTAGAACCATAAGGAGTCCGTCTGCGGCGATCGCGGGACTCGTGGTGATGATCATGGGTATTCCGGCGTGCGTTGCCTTGACTTTGTGGATGACGTCGCCGAAGAGGTCACTGACCTGTCCGAGAAGCTCCCCCTTGGAAACAGGCTTGCCAAGTTCGACGCTCGGTTGCCACCAACCGCCCACCGGCGAATGAATCCAGCTCCAGCCTTGGTCGTGCTCCGCCTGGCCAGGGGTCTGCTCAACGTCATAGGGGAGCATTCCCAGGGTCGCCGCCACATTCCGCAGGCCCCTGACATGAATGGCGACAGCCTTGCGATCGATGATGCCGCCGCCTCCTGCCTCAGCGGTGATCGCCGGGACACCGGCATCCGCGGCCGCAGAACTCGTGGTGCCGGTGGTAACCCGTGAGGCGGCAGGCTGCCTGATCACGTGCTGTGTTCCGTACGCCACCGCGATCCGCCGTGCAGCCTCACCCACCGGTGACTCGTCGTAGATAACTACCGGCTCGATAGCTTCCGGTACGTCTCCGGAATGAAGGTCGACGACGAAGTCGGCTTCCCGGATGAAGCGTTCGAACACATGGTGTGCCAGTACGTCCGAAAAGCTGCCGTTCGGGTCGCCAGGAAAGCACCTGTTCAGATTCTTGCCGTCCATTGGAACGATGAAGGGCGTCCGGCTCAGGTAAGCCGGGAGGTTTACCACGGGAACCGCGGTGATGATCCCCCTCAGTTCCGCAGGATTGACCTCTGCAACAAACTCCCGCAGAGCAGCCATGGCCGCATACTCACAGCCATGGACGCCCGCGAGCATCGTCAGCCGCGGCCCGGGCTCCCCGCCATGGATCTGGATGTACGGCAGATCCAAACCGCCGCCAGGGAGAGCAGCGATGTGGAAGTGGCCGCGAACCACGGCCTCTTGGCTTCTGAAGCCATCATGCATTTTGATGTCCTATCCGACCATAGTGTCCGACAATCGTGTCCGACATGATTGTTTGATACTATCGTTTGGTGATCTAGTGTCAAGGCCCACTCCAAAGCGCGGGTGGCTGCCATTAGCCGATAGGGGTGTGAGCGCAATGGAGAGTCAACCTACCTCTGAGCCAGCAAGGACGTCTCTCGCGAGAACGCTTGCGCCTCGGGTTGCGGAGCGAACAACGCTCGTGGATCAAGTGGCGCACCGAATCAGGAGGGAAATCATCCTGGGAACCCTCGATCCGGGTCGGCATCTCGTAGAAAAGAGGCTCGCTGAAGATCTGTCTGTGAGCCGCGGCACAGTCCGCGAGGCCCTGACGCGCCTTGCCGCAACCGGGCTCGTCGAATTCTCGCCGGGTTCAGGTAACCGGGTTCGATACTTCAGCGACGGCGACATCGCCGAGATCGGGGAAGTCTTCGCAGCCCTCGAAGGACGAGCTGCCATGCACGCCGTGCTTCCGCCGTCCGAAAGCGTTGAGAAAGAACTGAGGCGCATCGCCGAACGCATGCGGGGGCTTCGTCTGCCAGAGGACGTAGACGATCTCATGAGGTTGGACCGCGAGTTCCACGGAACGCTGATGAATCAGCAGCCAAAGGCCAAACTGGTGGAGGCATGGCAGAGCCTGGAGTCGCTTCTCGCCGTCATGATGGTGCCGATAATGCGGCGCGGCGTGGGAACCGCCGACAGCCAGGCGGACAGGCATCTGCTGCTGGTCGACGCCGCAATGAGCGGAGAGCCCGAACTGCTCATCAAGGGTCTCGAACAGCACTACTACCAGGAGTAACAGCAGATCGGCCACGCCGTGGCCTCGTATTTCTTTGCGGCACCGAACCAGAATGCTCACCGCTCGAAAGTGGTTGATCGAGACCTGGCCTAAAAGTAGTGGGCTGCTATCTGACGACTCTTTGGATCAGGTAAGGAACCGGTCGGGCGTGGTGCTGCGCACTCGCCCGCGTCACGTTGCCGTCGTTCGCCTCAGCCACGAGGGCACCGGATCCGAACTCGAACCGCAACCTCTGGCGGGCCAAGTCCCCGCCGCGGCTCAGCAATCAAACGGTAGCTCTAGAGACATTTCCCGGGAGCGCCACCAAAAACTGGAGTGAGATTTCGGATCCCTTCCCTAGAATTTCCCACTTTTCTTCCAGGACGAATCACGTCAGAGACAGAATGTCAGGAGTCCCTGACTGCATCGACGAGACGATAACTAGTGAGTTGGAGGCGGATGCGCGTTTCGCTGCCGATGCCATCGCCGCCCGGATCGGAATCACCCGGAGAATGCGCAGCCCGAATCGCATGGTTGGTATGCGTTTCGCCCTCTCCGGGTCCGAGGATCTTTGTGCTCCCCGTCATAATGAGAGCTTGTCTTCTCCGGCGGAAGGTACGGGCGCTGAGTCGGCGGTTACGTCGTTCAGCCACTCCAGCGCTTTGGGCCAATACGAATGATCGGGCTGCAGGACGAACATGTGGTCGCCCCCCTGAACTTCCCGAAGTTCAACATTGTCCCCCACCCCGGCGGCTCTGGAGACGTATGCCTTGCTGTGGCTCAAGGGGACCCGGACATCATCCGAGCCGTGGACGACCAATTGGGGAACACGGATCGGTGCCTGCTCCAAAGGCGAAGCTTCTTCAAAGACTTTCTTGGTAAGACCAGCCTTTTCGAGGAAGACCGGCGTCGCTCCCTCTCCCAGTCCTTCAGCCGCGCAGCGGGCGACATCCGTGATCGGGGCGAGCGCAACGACAGCAGCCAGTCGCGCTGTCTTGGCCGCGAGCAGGGCCAGGTGTCCGCCGGCGGAATGTCCAATGACCGCAATGGATGACGGGTTTACCCGCAGCGGCTCTGAGGTCAGGTGGTGAATGGCTGCCAGGACGTCGTCCAATGTCCCAGGCCAACCGCCGTCGTCGCCATCGATCCTTCGATACTCTACGTTCCAAACCAAATACCCCCTCTGATGCAGATCAGCAGCCAGCTCATCCATCAGATGCAGGTCGTGTTTAGCACGCCACCAGCCACCATGGAGCAGCACGACAGCACTGTCCTGTGACCAGTTCTCGGGAAACCAGGCTTCGACAAACTGAGAAGGATGCTTTCCGTAGTTAATGACTTGCTTTGTCATTGCCACGCCCCATGGAGGACGCTGCGAACCACGGTTTCGGGGTTCTGAACGGTGTGCGCAAACGCCTTGGCACCTTGCGACCAAGGGAACTGGTCAGTGATAACTGATGCCGGATCAACCACGCCCTCCTGGACCAAGCGCACCGCCTCGGAGTACATGCCTGGGCCTCCCTTGATTCCCAGCACCGACAGCTCTTTGAGCAAGATGCTCGCTGGCGACGGGGAATGCGGCCCACGGCCCACGATGGCAACAACGGAACCCGGGGCTGCTATCCGTTCGGCGAGGTCGACGCCCGCGCCAGCCGCGGATGTCTCGATCACCAGTATCGGGCCGCCTTTAAGTGTCTCGATGTCCTCAGCTTCCGCCGGATCGAACATCTTCACGCCAAGGGAGCTGCCCAGGTCCCGGCGTCGCTTCTGGGGCTCGAAGACAACGCAATCCCATCCAAAGTGCTGGGATACCTGTGCCTGCAGGATGCCCAACGGGCCTCCACCAATGATGGCGGCGGCCCCCTGGCCGGGCATTAAGGGCGCCACCCGGCGAAGTGTGTGAAGGGCCACGGCGACGGGCTCCAAGACGGTGGCCGCCAGGTCTGATACCGCGTCCGGCAGCGGAATGAGTTGTGCCGCCGGAAGCTGTACATATTCAGCGGCCAAACCTGGGCCGAGCATGCCGAGGTATCCGCCGTCCGCGCAGAGCTGCACCTTGCCTTGCCGGCACATCGCGCATTTCCCGCATCGGACGACGGGGTCAACGGCAACGCGTTGGCCCTCTTGGAGATCGACTCCAGGCCCTACCGATTGGATGATTCCGGCTCCGTCATGCCCCGTTACCCATGGATACATGGATCCCCGACCGGAGTAGATGTGAAGGTCTGTGCCGCACAGGCCCAGAGCGACCATGCGGACAACGACTTGACCGGGGCCGGGCTGACCTAGGTCAGGGCGTACGACAGTATCCATCTCATAGGGTGCTGTCAGCTCAAGAACACGGCCACCGAGGCTGATGGCTGCAGCACTCATGAGATGCCGTACTTGCCCGGCGCGATGGTTCCCTTGGGATCCAGTGCCGCCTTAATTTGATGCGTGACCTGCTGCAGTACCGGCAGACGGGCCATGGCCCGTTCCTGCCAGTCAGTCGGGGTTCGTCCGATGGGGTAGCCGATCTCGTCGTATGCTTCGACCAAGGCAGCATAGGCGGCGTTCATGCGGGCTACCTCATCAGCGTCCTGACGGTTGAAGATGATGAGGTGCAGGCCGCGTGCTGCCCTGGTGCTGCAAACGAACTCGACGAAGTACTCAAACCCGTGCTCGGCAAGGACGCGGCGTGAGGTTTCGTGCTGAAGCTCAGCAGCTTCGCCGATCATAGGTGTGGCGGGCAGGAACCAGGTCGCGCCACCGCCAGGGCGCCAGTTGAGCATGTCGACTTCACTGTCTGTGGGTTCACCACTGTAGGTGTCGAGATGGATCTTGTAGATGGGGTTATCCAGCATTTCCTTGTGGGAAATGTAGGTGGCCTTACCTGATGCCTCGAAAACGGCGCGGATCCTACCGAGCGTGGGCTGCAGCGCCTCCTCGGAAGGCCCATACAGGGCGCCGGACACGAGCCACGCTCCGGTGCCATGCTTTTCCTGCAGTTCCCGGCGGATGGCATCCGGCAGTGGCACCTGACCGTCGGTGCGGTTATAAGGGTAGGTATCCTCCGTAGCGAAGCCGTAACCGCCGGAGGTCACCTTGATGAGGGTAGGAACCACCGAGTTGAGCTTCAGCGGGCGCACCATTTCAAAGATCTCGGAAAGGTCCTCGTCCTCCGCGAAGGAGAAAGCAAATCCCACAATGACCGGCGGGCGTGGCATCAGCCAGACAGCAGTCTGCGTGACAATGCCGAAGTTGGATTGAGTGAAGATGCCGTCCAGGAGCGGTCCGAACCCCGACTTATTAGTAAAGCGGCTATTGGAATTGGGAAGGGACCCGTCTCCGGTGTTGAAGATTTCCCCGTTGGGCAGAACTACTTCCATCCCGCAGAGCGTGCCGAAGTGATCGAAGTGAGGGGTGTAGCCGGCACCGCGGTCGAGGGCATTGCCGATGATGCTGCCATCGGGCGGACCGGAGGTTCCGCTGATCATGAACTTGTCGCCGAGTTCGGCCATTTTTGCCCGAAGCTGTCGGAAGGTTACTCCCGGTTCGATGACGGCGTAGCCGAGTCGTTCATCAACTTCCAGGATGCGGTTCATCCGTTTGCCCAGGTGCATAACCACCTGGCCTTCCCGGACTGGGGAAAACTCTCCCATGCCCCAGTTATGGCCCGTGCTGGTCGGCCACAAAGACACTCCATGCTCGGCGGCCAGGCGAACAATGGTGGAAACGTCTTCAGTGGAAGAAGGAAAAACAATCCCATCGGTTTGACGGTCTCCGCCAGGGAGCCGGTTGCTGCTGTATGAGGCGCGGCCAGCATCCGAAACGTCAACGGCATCTTGACCAAGGATCTGGGAGACTGCCTCAAAGAACTTTTCTGACATTAGAAGAAACTCCTGTTTGAAGGGTTTTTTGTTTGGCGGCTAAATCGCCGACCAGCCGCCGTCGGAGGCCAGAACCGCGCCGTTTAGGTTGGTGCCGTCGTCGCTGAGCAGGAAAGTGATTGAGGCTGCCAACTGTGCGGCGTTAGCGGGCGTGGGGATATTGGCCTGCATGAGTGGGATGAGCCGTTCGGTGGCCAGTTGGGAGCCGAAGTTTGCCTCGATGCCAGTGAGTGTGGGCCCGGGAGCCACGGTATTGAAGCGAAGACCCTTCGGGCCGTACATCACGGCGGAGTTCTTGGTCAGGCCAACAACGGCATGTTTGGAGGCAGTGTATGCAGCCCCGGCAGCCGAACCGCGGATGCCGGCCTCTGAGGAAACGTTGACTACCGACCCCGCCCCGGCTTCCAGCATCAGCGGTACAACGGCGCGGGTAAGACGCATGAGGGCGGTGACGTTGATCCGGAAAACGCGCTCCCAAAGGTCATCGTCCACCTCATGGATTGGTGCGAAGTTATCCATGATTCCGGCAATGTTCGCCAAGGCGTCGATGCGCCCGCCGGCGGCAGAAACCACAGCGGCAATAGTTTCCTCAGTAGAGATGTCACCGGCCACTGGCACCAGGTCCAGGTTCTTATTCTCTTCAACGAGAGCGTCGAGGCGCTGCTTGCTGATGTCCGCGGCGATAACCTTGCCGCCCTCCTTGGCGATGCGCATGGCAGTCGCCTGCCCTATGCCGGACGCTGCACCCGTTACGACGACGGTTTGTCCCGCAAAGCGGCCATTAGTGATGGTTTCCTGCCACGAGGCTTCGCTGCCCATGATGTCCTTCCAGACGCTGATGATGTCGCAGCCAAGATTACGACACTCAGTGTCATAATGGAAGGGTGAATACTGGTGAGATGCTTTCGAACGATTCAATCACTATCCACCGGTCGCCGGGGCGGCCGGTGAGCATCGACCCTGAAGCGGTTGCCGCCCTTGCCCTCAAAATGTTCGCCGAGCGGGGGTATGAGCAGACCTCGATGGAGGATATTGCGCGGGAGGCCCGCGTTGGGCGGAAGACTTTGTACCGCCATTTCGCCAATAAAGCAGAGTTGGTATGGGGCGGGATGGGACCTGTAATAGAAGCCTCCGCCGCCGCCTTGGAGTCGGCCCCTGCACATCCCCTGTCCCGACAGGCGATTCTGGACGGACTTCGGGAAGCCGTGCTTACGGGTATTGCCGCCCTCCCGGACCTCGCCGTGACCCGCGGGAGACTCCGATTGATCGCCGAACACCCGGAGCTGCTGAGCCGCAGCCAGGAATTCTTAGGGACTCGCAACGACCAGACCCGCTCCTACCTCACCGCCCGTGGCATTCCTGAAGACACTGCCCGGTACCTGTGCGCCGCTCTTGCTGGCGCATTATTCGAAGCCTGGCTGCAATGGGCGGCTAATGATGACACTGACCCTGCCCCCTACCTTCGGCGGGCGCTTGCCGTCCTCCAGCTGGGCTAACCAGGTCTTCGCCCCCATCTTGGACGGATGACGTACGCTCCAGGGTCAAAGTTTGGCCCGGAGGATCAACTGCTTCGCATTTCGATGCTTGAGCTGGTGCGATCCACTGGAGTGGCTCTTCAAGGGCTTTGCTGCAGCCGACACCCATCTGTGCGCCGCGGCCGCTCAATGCACTGCATTCCCAACGGGAAATTTCAGCCCCTATTGACGCGTGTCACCCACGCGTGATTAGATCGGTGACGCGCGTCACCCACGATGTCGCGACTAACCGCGAGAGCGCCTGACTTCACGAATAGTTCACGATCGATCCCCGCAGAGGAGAACGTTCCACGATGACCGAATACCCTGTTCCAACCACCATCAGCCTCGAGGCACAGAATGTATTGGCCATGGCCGCCGGAAGGCCGCCGCAGCCTGATCCCGCCCCTGAGGATGTCGAGGTCTGGCGTGCCCTGGCGGCGGCCGCCGAATCCTCAGACCCTGTCTTCGTCGAAACCATGGCGCGAGCGACAACTGGCGCCGTGACATCAGACGTTGCAGTAGCAGTAGAAGCCGGCAAGGTTCATGGGGCGAAATTCTTTATGGCTGAGCCGTCGGACATCGCAGCTGACGACGAGCGGGTCCTTCTGTACATCCACGGCGGAGGTTTCCTTTGGGGCGGCGGGCCCACTGCGCGCCGCTCCACCGAGCTCATCGCCGGCAACATCGGCGTGCGCACCTGGGGAATGGACTACCGGCAACTCCCGGACAACCCGTTCCCGGCTGGCCTGGATGACTGCATGACGGTATACCGCGAACTGCTGAAGAGCCATAGGCCGGAGACGATCGCCATCGCCGGGCAATCCGGAGGCGGCAATCTCTCAGCAGCCCTTCTCCTTAGGGCCCGAGACGAGGGTCTGCCAATGCCAGCCGCCGCCTGCCTCATTTCTCCTTGTGTCGATTTCACGCTTGCCGGCGACACGTACACCACCCTCGGGTTTGGCCTCAGCGAATGGCACCCGAAGAACATGCTCGAGCTATACCGCGGTGATCAGTCACTCGAGCACCCCTACATCTCACCTCTGTTCGGCACATATACCGCAGACTTCCCGCCTGTCATGCTGACCTCCGGGACGCGCGACTTCCTCCTCTCGGATACCGTGCGGTTGCACCGCAAACTCCTTCAGGCCGGCGTCCGCGCCGAACTTCATGTCTGGGAAGGTGCCCCGCACGGCATGTTCATGGGAGAGGCTCCGGAGGATCGAGAACAGATCGAGCAGGCGCGCCGATTCCTTGAAGCCTCCTGGGCAGCAGCATGAGCTTCATGAGAGACGACGACGCTCAACCGCGGGAATCAACCATCCGTTGACGTGCACCAGCGCGTGGTTAAGCCGTGACGAGTCACTGACAATCGCTATTGATTTTTCTAGGAGTGCTAATGGCCAGGAAACCATTCAACGAAGGATGGGCCGTCCGGACGAGGGTCAGTGCTTTCGCTGAACTGGGCGGAGCAAGTGAACAGTGGGTTGATGTAATGCTTCCGCATGATGCGCTGATCTCGAAGACCAGAAGCGGTGATGCTCCTGCCGGCGCGGCTGGCGGATATTTTCCCAGTGGTGCTTTCGAATACCGCAGGATGCTCGATGTTGATGAGGCAGATCGCGGCAAGGTGTTCGCTCTCGAGTTCGACGGCGTTTACCGGGACGCGATGGTGTACGTCAACGGTGCCCTGGCCGGCCAAGACGCTTATGGCTACTCGCGCTTTACCGTGCGCATTGACCCGTTCCTTCGGTTCGGTGCCGCGAACGAGGTCCGGGTGGTCTGCCGGGCGCATAAGGACAGTCGCTGGTACACCGGTGCCGGGATCTACCGGGACGTGCACCTGATTGTTAAGGAGCCTATCCACATCGGGGTAGATGGTGTCCGTGTCACCACTGCTGACATCGACAGCAATCGCGCGATGGTGGAGGTGACTGCAAGGATCACCAACACCACCGCCGTGACCACCACGGTCAACTTAGCAGCGTCGGTCAATGAAGAAGGCATCGCCGAGGTCGCCAGCGACGAGTCCCCTGTCACACTGCTTCCAGGCACCTCGGCTGTGGTGCGCCATCGGCTGATGGTCGAGAATCCTGCCTTGTGGGGATTCGATTCGCCGTCCTTGTACACGTGCGTCCTGCTGCTGCGAGACGCAGGCGCGGTCATCGACAGGGAATCCGTCACGTTCGGGATCCGTCGGATCCAGGTCGACGCCAAGAGAGGGTTGAGGCTCAATGGTGAGACGGTGAAACTGCGCGGTGCCTGCGTTCATCACGACAATGGACCTTTGGGTGCGGCGACTATTGCCGCGGCCGAGGAGCGCCGGGTCCGGGTCCTGAAGGAAGCCGGTTTCAACGCCATCAGGAGTTCGCACAACCCCGCGAGCTCGGCACTCCTGGATGCCTGTGACCGGCTCGGGATGCTCGTCATCGATGAAGCGTTCGACGTTTGGACCTCGGGTAAATCCGATTACGACTACGCCACTGATTTCGCGCAGTGGTGGGAACGTGATCTTGAGGCCCTTGTGGCCAAGGACATCAATCACCCCAGTGTGATCATGTACTCCATCGGCAATGAGATTCCGGAAACCGGAACTGCTGATGGCGGGGTGTGGAGCCGCCGGCTTGCCGAAAAACTGCGGTCGCTGGACGGGACCCGGCCCATCACCAACGGTATCAACGGTTTTGTATCGAGTCTGGACATTGTCCTGGCCGGCATGAAACAGCACCAGGGCGCAGCTGGCGACACCGGAGCGGGCGTGAACGGGATGATGACCCAGGTCGGAGACATGATGAACCATATCTCGGCCTCCGAAATGGTCAGCGAACGGACCGCCGAATCCTTTTCGGTGCTTGACGTGGCAGGAATGAACTACGGTGACGGACGCTACCTGCTGGATAAGACGCTCTTTCCGAACCGCGTCATTGCCGGCACTGAGACTTTTCCGGGGCAGATCGCCAAAAACTGGGACCTCGTCAAAGCCAACGATCATGTTATTGGCGACTTCGCCTGGACCGGGTGGGACTACCTGGGAGAAGCCGGCTTGGGCTCGGTGGGATACGCCGACGGCGGCCATGGTGCAGCAGCAAGCGTGGCACGTCCCTACCCGTGGCTTACCGCGTGGACAGGCGACATCGACATCACAGGTGAGCGCCGCCCCGCCTCCTACTACCGGGAGATTGTCTTCGGGCTCCGGTCAACGCCATACATCGCGGTCCAGCGCCCGCAGTTTCATGGGCGCACACCGCTCATGACGCCTTGGTCCTGGAGTGATGCGATCAGCAGCTGGACCTGGGAGGGATTCGAGGGACAGCCGATCCAGGTGGAGGTGTACTCGGACGCCGACGACGTCGAACTGCTCCTCAACGGGGTGCCTGTCGGACGATCCAAGGTAGGAGAAAACCTGGCCTTCCGTACCGATTTCGACATCATCTACACCCCCGGTGACTTGACCGCTGTCGCGTATAAGGACGGCCAGGAGCATTCCCGTGTGCAGCTATCCACGGCACGCGACCGATTGCACCTTGACGTGAGCTCCGACGTCGACCTACTCACAGCCGGCACCGGGGACCTCGCCTTCCTGCGAATAGCACTCACGGACGGAAGCGGCGTTCTTCACAACGGCCGGGACCGCGAGGTCGCCGTAACGGTGGACGGACCCGCGGTCCTCCAAGGCCTCGGAAGCGCCAATCCCGCTACAGACGAGCCCTTCACAGCAGGCTCACATACAACCTTTGACGGCCGCGCCCTGGCCATCATCCGCCCAACCGGGCAAGGCCCTGTCACCGTCACCGTGACAGCCTCCGGATGCCAACCGGCCACCGTCACCATCGGTGCCAACGCAACCGAAGCAACGGGAGAACGTCAGCTCGTCTCCTAGCACAAGCACCACCGCTCCAACTGTGTTTACTTCACCTCAATCCCCCAACACCCGTACATCAAGACGACGGAGTCCTGCCGTGAAAAACAACAACAACCTTCCTCCGGCCACCGCCACCATCGGGGGCACACCAGCCGAGGTGGCGGAGGAGCAAATACTTCTTGCTCCTCCTGTCACCGGGCAGGTGGACCTGCCCAAGGTCAGCGCCAAGTACATTTGGCTCCTGCTGCTGGGCATGTTCGGAACCTACATCGCCCTCGTGACACCCATTGCCCTGTCCCTGGCCATCAAGATCAAAGCAATTGCACCGGATCACGAGGAGTACCTGGGGTTCGTCATCGGCGCCGCCGCCGTAGTCTCGCTGGTCTCCGGTCCCATCATCGGGGTGCTCAGTGACCGCACCCGAAGCCGCTTCGGGCGCCGCCGCCCCTGGCTCGTAGCCGGCTCCCTTCTCGGAACCCTGGGCCTGCTCATTATCGCCCTCGCACCGGACGTGCCCATGGTTACCGTGGGGTGGGTTGTCACGACGCTGGGCTGGAACACCGTCATTGGAAACTTGACCAACTCCCAGGCAGATCGCCTGCCGGAGTCCCAGCGCGGAAAAGTCGGCGGCCTGGTCGGCTTCGTCACCATGGCAGCACCGGTGACAGGCGCCATCCTCGCCGGCAGCCTCGCCAAAGACGCCTTGCTGCTCTTTATGATCCCCGCGGTGCTCGGCCTGGTCCTTACCGTTCTGTTCACATTCGTCATCCGTGAGGACGACAGCCGCACCCGCAACTTCGAGGACAGGCTGAACCTTCGCCTGGTCCTGTCCAAATTCGTGTACAACCCCCGCACGCACCCCGACTTTTCGTGGAACTGGCTCGGACGATTCCTTTTCTACTTCGGCCTCACCATGAGCTCAACCTTCACTGCGTTCTACTTCGCACAGCGGCTCGGGGTTCAGATCACCGAAATAGGCACCCTCGTGGCAATCGGCGGGATGCTCGGTATCGTCACGGTGATCATCGGCTCCATCGGAGGCGGCTTCCTTTCCGACAAGCTGCGCAAGCGCAAGCCCTTCGTGCTCAGCGCCGGTTTCATGTTCTCCGCCGGCGCAGTAGTCATGGCTTTCGGTGACAACCTGCCCATGCTTCTCATCGGTTCAGCCATCTCAAACCTGGGCCTTGGCATCTTTTCCGCCGTTGACCAGGCTCTGGTCCTGGACGTACTGCCCGAGCGGGACACCGACGCCGGACGGTTCATAGGCATCAATGGACTCGCTAACTCCCTGGCACAGTCAGCCGCCCCGCTGATCGCACCGCTTTTCCTGGGCATTGGTGTAGCCGCTGGAGGAGACAAAAACTACTCCCTGCTTTACCTGCTGGCCGGAGCCTTCACGATCCTCGGCGGCGTCGTCGTCCTGAAGGTCAAAGCCGTCCGCTGATCCCGCGGTCCGACACGGAATGCAGCAGACAAGCGTGCAACCGGGCCACCCCTACTACAGAGGAATTCCATGCAGAACATCGACGTCAGCCAGCTGACGCTGCAGCAAAAAGCGTCCCTGTTGATCGGAGATACCTTTTGGTCAACCACTGCCATCAAGGACCATCACATTGGTGCCGTGACCATGGCGGACGGACCCCACGGCGTCCGCATGCAGAAGCATGGGACTGACCACCTCGGGCTATACCGCAGTCAGCCCGCAACGTGTTTTCCGCCTGCGGTAGGAATCGGATGCAGCTGGAGCGAGGACGTCGCCGCACGCGTCGGCGCCGCCTTGGCCAAAGAATCACAGGCCCATGGCGTGGACATCCTCCTCGGCCCGGGCGTGAATATCAAACGCTCACCTCTGGGAGGCAGGAACTTCGAGTACTACTCCGAGGACCCGCTGTTGTCCGGCGTACTTGGGAGCGCCTACGTCAAGGCTTTGCAGGAGCACGGTGTGGGAGCATCCGTGAAGCATTTGGCGGCCAATGACCAGGAGACCGAGCGCATGGTCATCAGCTCCGACGTCGACGAACGCACACTCCGCGAAGTGCACCTGTCAGCCTTCGAACGAGTCGTCACCGAAGCGCAACCGGCGACGGTCATGTGCTCATACAACAAGATCAACGGCGTCCACGCCTCAGAAAACCGCTGGCTTCTCACTGATGTACTGCGCGGCGAATGGGGATTCAACGGCGTTGTGGTGTCCGACTGGGGCGCGGTCCGCACACGGCCGGCAGCACTGAACGCCGGCTTGGATCTGGCAATGCCCGGACCAGGGCAGTACGCCACCGAAGCGCTCATCAAGGCCGTCCAAAACGGGAGCGTGAACGAGTCGGCGATCGATCTGGCAGTGGAACGGGTTCTGGACCTTGCCGCCTACAGCGAACCCCGCATCACCGGGACCGCCCCAACTGAGTTCGATTCCGCAGCGCACCATGAACTGGCACGTGAGCTCGCCACCGAGTGCGCTGTCCTGCTCAAAAACCAGGACGGCGTACTGCCCCTGAAACCAGGAACATCCCTTCTGGTTGTCGGAGAATTCGCCACCAACCCCAGGTACCAGGGCGGGGGCAGCTCACACGTCAACGCCACACTCATCGACATACCCCTGGAGGAACTCAAGGCGGGGGCCGCTGTCTCTGATGGCAGCGTCCACTACTCGCAGGGCTTCTCTCTCCAACCCGGCGAGAACGATGCTGAACTCCGTGCCCACGCCGTGGAGGCGGCCCGCACCGTGGACGTCGCTGTCATATTCGCGGGCAACCCCGAAGAGGAGGAATCCGAAGGGTTCGACCGGACGAGGCTGGAACTCGCCGCTGTGCAGGTCGAGCTCATCCGGGCGGTCGCGGCCGCCGCCCCCCGTACCGTCGTTGTCCTGGCGAACGGGGGTGTTGTCTCCCTTGAAGAATGGCATGACCAGGTGGACGGCATCCTGGAAGGTTTCCTCCTCGGCCAGGGCGGCGGTAGAGCGATCGCTGACCTGCTGTTCGGTGTGACGAGTCCCTCCGGACGCTTGGCCGAATCCATTCCTTTCCGGCTGCAGGACACGCCCACTTACCTGTCCTTCCCCGGCGAGCAGGGCCACGTCCGTTACACCGAAGGCGTCATGGTCGGCTACCGCTACTACGAAACGGTGCAGCGGCCCGTCCGGTACCCTTTCGGGCACGGGCTAAGTTACTCCACCTTCGAAACAACGGACCTCCGGGCCGAAGCGCGCGGCCATGACGAAATCGCTGTTACGGCGAATATCACCAACACCGGAAAGATCCCGGCAAAACACGTCATACAGATCTACCTTTCAACCGACGCCGGGCCGGTCCTGCGCCCGGAACGGATCCTCGCCGCCTTCACCAAAGTCCTCCTTCAACCGGGCGAAACCCGGGAGGTCCATTTCCTCCTGGACCGCAGGAACCTTCGGTACTGGGACGTTATCCTTGACCGCTGGGTTGTCGCCCCGGGCTGCTACACCGTGCAAGTATCCGACAATGCCTCACACGTCCTGCTGGAGCAGGACGTGGCACTTGACGGTGACGAACTGCCACGCCTCCTGTCGCTGCAATCCGACGTTGCGGAGTGGCTCGCACACCCCACGGCGGGGCCGGCACTGGCGAACGAACTCAACCCCATCATGGCGGCATCCGGCCAACAGCTGGACGACGACAGCGACGGCACCCGCATGGTGCTCTCCATGCCCATGAACCAGATCCTGAGCATCCTCGGCGGTGCCATTGACGGCGATTGGCTTGTCTCCCTGCTTGAGCAGCCCGCTGAGGCTACTTCCTCCCCCGCCTAGCCCACCGGCCTGAAACCCACGGAAAACACACCCATGACTGAGATTCCCACCCCGCACATGACACCACGCCCCATCGAAAGGACACCAATGACAACGTTTGGCCCGGATTTCCTCTGGGGTGCTTCGACGGCGCCGCACCAGATCGAGGGAAACAACATCAACAGTGACTGGTGGGCCCGGGAAGGGCTCTTCCCTGGTATGGAGCTCAGCGGTGACGCGAACGACAGCTATCACCGTTACCGGGAGGACATGACCCTCCTCGCCGAGGCTGGCTTGAACTCCTACCGGTTCGGAATCGAGTGGGCGCGCATCGAACCCCGGCCCGGAGTGTTCTCCCCTGCACTGCTGGCTCATTACCGTCACATGATTGACACCGCCCTGGAGCTGGGCATCAAACCGGTCATCACCCTCCACCACTTCAGCTCCCCGCGATGGTTCGCAGACGAAGGCGGATGGAGTGCCCCCGCTGCACCCGAACGCTTCTCACGCTACGTGGAGGCCGCTTCGTCCATTCTGGGCGACGTCGGACACGTCATCACCATCAACGAACCCAACATGCTCGCCATGATGCTCAATCTGGAAGCAGCAGCCAGCCGTGGTGAACTGGACTCGTGGCAGAGCCCCACTGTCGAAAACCAGGGTGAGACCGAATATAGGCAGCCTCCGCTGCCGGTTCCGGTGCCAGACGACGGGAAGTACGTCGTCGAAGCCCACCATCTGGCGCGCGAGGCACTGCGCCAGCGCACGGACGCCCAAGTTGGCTGGAGCGTGGCAAACCAGTCCTTCACTGCAGCACCGGGAGGAGAAGAACGCCTCCTGCAGATCCGGTGGAACTTTGAAGACCTTTACCTTGAGGCCGCGAAGGGTGATGACTTCGTCGGTGTTCAGTCCTACACCTCCCAGCAGGTAGACGCCAATGGTCTGGTGCCGCATCCGGCCCATCCGGACAACACCATGATCGGTACCGCATACCGGCCGGACGCGCTTGCTATGGCGGTAAGGCACGCCGCCCAAGTGGCAAACGTGCCCATCCTTGTCACCGAGAACGGTATCGCCACCCCGGATGACACACGGCGCATCGCCTATACCCGCGAGGCCCTGCAGCACCTGGCCGCGGCCATGGAAGATGGTGTCGACGTCCGCGGTTACCTGCACTGGTCACTGTTGGATAACTACGAATGGGGCCATTGGGAACCGAAATTCGGCCTCGTCGCCGTAGACCGGACCACCTTTGAACGTAAACCCAAAGAAAGCCTCGGATGGCTCGGAAACATCGCCCGCTCCGGCGGCGCGAGGCTCAGCGGGTCCTGACAGGCCCGGGGGAACGCCGCCATGGGCAGCCCGCCCTGAAGCCGAAGCTATGATAATTAGACCTCGAACAACGGAAGGCGGGCGGTCGTGATACCCACCAGCCAGGATGTCGCCAACCGTGCCGGGGTGGCTCGTTCCACGGTCAGCATGATCCTTAACGGGAAAAAAGCCTTTTCGCAGGAGACGCGGGACCGTGTTGCCAAAGCTGTGGCTGAGCTAGGCTACGAGCCATCGTCAGCAGGACGTACGCTGGCCCGCGGCGCCAGCGATATCGTGATCGCGCTGATTCCTGACACAACCTTCGGACGCAACCTTCAAGACATCTACGGTCTGCTCACGGATGAACTCGCTGCACGAGGCCTGACACTTGTCCTGCGTCTATCGAGCCGTACTGACGCTGATTTCGACAGGCTCATCGTCGGGCTGAAGCCACGTGCAGTCCTGACGCTGGCTGCCCTTTCCGAGGGACAGCGCGCGCTGCTTGAACGCCGGGGCGTCAAGCTGCTGGAGACCGACGAATCCGGCAGTCACGGCATCAACGCGCAAATCGGAAGACTGCAGGCGCGATACCTCATCGAACGCGGCTATCAACAGCTTGCGTACGCGCACCTGCGGGACGCGCGCAGCGACCCGTTCGGCGGCCCCCGCGAACGCACCTTCAGGGAAGAGTGTCTTAGGCAGGGCCTTGACGAACCCCACGTTCTGCATCTTGATATCACACCCGTGGACGCCCGAAAGGCGCTGGAAGAATTGGGACACCGAGGATTTGCCGTGGCCTGCTACAACGACGACGTCGCCACCGCACTTTTGCACGCTGCCCACGAGAAAAGCTGGAACATCCCCGAAGACATCGCTCTGATCGGAATGGACAACACCCCATTGTCGCAGCTGACCATCCCCCCGCTGACCACGATGGGATACGACCCCACTCAGGTCAGTCAGCTCTCGATGCAGTCGCTGCTTAACCGTTTGGATGAGCAGCAGTCGGACCAACCCCTTCCCGAGCTTCACATCGACATCATCGAGCGGTCGACCGCCTAGGCCACCAGCCCAGGATCACTACCCGCGGGCGGATGAGCCCTGCCCGGTATGCACACCCCTCCGCCCGTGAAAAAAGATCACCCCCGCCCAGGCCTGCGGAGTGTCTAAACAAAAACATCAACGGATAGTGAGGAAGATCATGGACATTAACCGTCAGCAAACAGAAACGCCGGGCATGCTGGAAGTACATGCCAAACATGCTTCCGAAGTAGACGAGGCCCTTACGAAAGCAATCGGCGTCGTCAAGATCGCCGCAATGGAACACAAAACAGGGATTCTTATATCGCGCATCGACGCTGGCATATACATGGTGCGGGCACATCCGGCCGTCCCGTTCGGGCTGGTCCGCCAACAGCACTAACCTCTGGATGGACGGCAGAGTGGTGCAGCGGATGATTGATGTAGAGGACACAGTGCAGTCACCTGACGGAGGTTGAGGGAACGTCCGTTGTCGGCGTTTGAGTGGGACGCAGCCGACTCCGTCTTCGTTAGACCCCTGCGCAGGGGTCGTTCGTTCGCTCTTCAGCAGCTAGCAGTCCTGCCAGAGTCAGGAAGACGCTGGAGGTCCACGTGTATGCTCGATCGCGCAGACCGGCGCCGGTGACCGCGTCAAAGTTTTCGGCCATTCCCGAGGCAGAGGCCATTGCGCACAAACTTTCGGCGAGATCCAGGGCCAGTTGTTCTTCCCCGCCATCGATGAGACCGTCAATGATCAAAGCGGTACACGGCGCCCAGATCGGACCTCGCCAGTAGCCATCGGCGATATAGGCCGGGCTATCCGTGGCTTCGGTTGCCAGACCATATTCCGTCCGGAACCGCCCCAGGTCACTGACAAGTGTGTTGAAGACCTCTGATGGTAAACGGGATCCGAGCACTACCGGTAGGAGGTGAAGGAGCGATGCGGACTCGATGACTGTTGAGTCGAGCTTGCGGGCGATGAATCGGCTACCGTCCCACATTTCCTTGAGCAGCGAATTGAGGAGAGAGGATGAAACGGTTGCCCATTTCTTGGCTTCGTCCGGACGCGACAGTCGCGAGGCAATCTCACTGAGCGCTTCTGTCTGCAGGACCAGGAAGGCCGCGAGATCAGGAGACTCTACAGGCACCGTTGTGGCGAAGATCGTGCTGTTGTCCCACCCGGAGTCATTCCCGTGGAAGTAGTGCGGCAGAATGCGTCCGGAGGCGACTCGTTCCGTCAGCCACCATTGCGTCCACCGTTGGAGAGGATCATAGGCACGAAGCAGCCACTCGTCGTTGACCGCGCCCGCCCTAAATAGCGCCATCAGAGCCCATCCGTGAATTGGAGGCTTGGTGAAGGTGTAATCGATGACCTTGTCGTTGACGGAGTCCGGCAGCCGACCGCTTGTCGCTTGGGCGTCAAACGGCACGAAGAACTGGTCTTCAGCGAGCTCGGGAAGCTGTGCTAATGCGATTGCGTTGAAGCAGTTGTCCCAGCTCCAAACGTTGGTCATCGTTCCCTTCGACATGTACATCGCCGGCCGTTGCACTGCTCCGGAGGGCTCTACTATCGAGGACCACATGATGTAGCTGGCGAGCTGTTTCGCCGCCTGATGCTCGGGTTTTACCTCGGGCATAGCGGCGGCGAATACATCGAATGACGGTGGCGACCAGGGTTTCCGAGCGGTCGGCGTCGCATCATTCGTCTCCTCAATGAGCACGACGCTGCCGGGCGCGAACTGGAGTGTAGCCATGGTGTGACGTTCTCCAGCCCACGTCGATTCCTCTATGCCTCTGCCCCTGAGAACGCGGATGGCAATCGTTACCTGTGAGGAGAATCTGAGGTAGCGCCATTCATCTTCGGCCACACGGACCAGCGTGTCGTAGTTGCTTGCCGCCTCCATGATGAGCTCGAAGCCAACGCCTGCGCCGGAAACACTGAGAACGCGGTGTGTGTTGAAGTCGACGCTGACGTGACCTGCCGCTGCGGGAAGCACAAGGTGGTCGATATCGAACGCTGCTTTGCCGTGAAGTCCGTCGCGAGGCGCGATGCGCAGAAGTGCACGCGTTGCCGCCCTGCCCCGGACCGTCCGCAGCTCCACCCATTTCCCGGCGTCTTCAGTGTTCACGGCTGATGTCACGGCGAAGTACGAGCCAGCCGTGGCGAACGGGAGGTGTTCGAGGTCAAAGGGATTCACAGAGTACTCAATTGCAAGGTCGGTTGAGGGGGTGGAAGAGCACTGACTGGACATGGGTCAGACTCCGATGGTCCCGAAAATCGCTGACCCGGACTGAGTCGCGCGGATGACAGCACGGCCGTCCGGGTTTAAGGAAACCTCAACGCCGTCGCCGCTCCAATAGCCTGAATCCACCGGAACTGCCGTCACGTGTTGGATCGATTGCCCGCGGGCAGGGAACAACGACACGATGCCACGACCAGTTTGCGGGAGAATCTTCTCCCGTATCTCTGCGGCTCCCGCACCCAGCCCGATGGTAACCATGCTGGCCCGGGCCGAGTCCATGGCGACTGCCCGGTACCGGTCAAGCGTTGAGCGGATTCCCTCCACGCCGTCCTCAGAGATGGTGAGCAGGTCCCCCCAGATTCCGTGGTGTCCGAGCATGATCGCTGCGAGGCTTTCCTGCTGGTGGCCGTGCGGGTCGTCCGGGAAATAATGGACCAGGGTCAGCACGGACGGGATCCATCGGTCGAAGGCATATGGTTCCCGGCATATCCAACCGCGTGAACGACCCGGGTGGAAGAACATATTGGTGTTCACCCCGTTCAAGTCCGCGGGCAGCTCGTAGTCCGAGTAGTACGGTCCGTTGTTGACGAGGAAGTACTTGCCAGCCGAAAGGAAGCTCAAGCCGAAAGATCGGTGATTCTCGGTCACGTCGAAATCGACAATTGAACCGGGCACCGCGGTCATCAACCGCTCTGCGATCTCCGTCATCCTCTCACTCATCATGAAAGCGAAACGGTCCGCTCGTTCGCTCGGGGTGTTGGTGTCGTCTCCGTGATGGTGTTCCGGGCTGTCGCAGCCGTACTGGCTCACCGCATCAAGTTTGAAGTATGTAATGCCGAGTTCGCGATTGATCCGGATGAGGTGACCCACGAATGTCTCGAACCAGTCACTAACTAAACACATGGGGGCGCTGGGCTCGGTCTCCCACACTTCTCGTGGCCGAAGGGGTTCTCCTTGCCACGTCTTCATGTCACGGGGATGCGCGGCCAGAGCGCGGCTCGAGAATGCCGCCAACGTCGGATCGAACCAGATCCCGAGGCGGAGGCCAAGTTCGCCTGCTCGTTGCCTGACATTCAGCAGGGCGCCAGGGAAACGTTCCGGGTTCACCTCCCAGTCTCCGGTTGCGGTGTACCAGCCGGTGTCGATCACGTAAGTATCGATTCCCATCCGAGCTGCCACTTCCATCTCGGCGAGCACGCGCTCCTCAGTCAGACCATCGATGTAGGTCCTGTCGTGCCAGTAGCGCTCACGCTCCTGGAAGTTCCATGTGTTGTAGAAGATCTGCGGTCGACGGGACTCCGCGTTTTCGGACTGGTACTTCAACAGAAACGTACGGAACGCTGCCGCCACGTCGTCCAGATTGCCTTCGACAGCGGCCGCTAGAAGCCAGGGAGTCCGGAATCCCTGGGCCGTGTCCAGCCGCTGACCGTTAAGGTAGGCACCCTTGACTGAGCCAATTCGAACGCCGCGGGCGCCATCGACCCAGAACCCGCAGAACAGATCCCCGCCAGAGGTTCCATGCTCGTAGGCCAGCAGCCAAGAAGCCCCGTCCTCAACGCCTACCAGAATGGGGCCGATCAAAGGCGACAATGCCTTGGCAGCCGCAGAATCGATGGGGACCTCGTTGGGCATGAAAGAGTGGCCAAGCTCGACGAAATCGGAGATCCTCACTTCAGTGATGGCACTGGTGGGACGGAGCAACTCGACGTATGAAATCCCTTCCTTGCCAGCACTTTTGGTGAGCCGCCGAGGCGTCGAACTGCGCAATTCGTAGCGGAAGCGCACCACTGGGCTTTCCGGTGTCACACGCAGCCGCATCGCGAGCTGGAGCCCGGGCTCGCCGTCGACCTCGCCCTCGAATAGGAATTCCTCAGCGCGGCTGGTCAAGATACGGCGTTTGACTTCGCGATTAAATTCGCGAACTGTGCACGTTACAGCTCGTCCATCGATTTCAAAGACCGGCGCAGCGATAATGAGGCGCATCTGAGTGCTGTTGTTGGTCAGCTCCCAGAGCGGGCTGGTTTCGGTGTGAGATGGCCCAGAGGCGATGATCGACCACGACACGACGGAGGCGGATTTAACATTTGAATCGATGGTCACTGTTTGACAGCTCCAGACAGAAGACCGGCAACGAAATAGCGCTGCAGGAAGATGAATACAAGACATACGGGGATGATGGAGAAGGTTGTTGCCGTGATGAGGGTGCCGTAGTCGGTCAGATTGACATCACGGAAGGATGCCAGGGCCACCGGCACCGTGTAAGCAGATTCTGCGCGCAGGATCACCAAGGGCCAGACGAATTCGTTCCAGATCGCCAGGAAGAGGAAAATCGCCAGAGCGGCCATTGCCGGGAGGATCGTTGGGAGCACGATCTGGAACAGGATGCGGAACTCGCCCGCGCCATCGATGCGGCCGGCCTGGATCAATTCGTCAGGTACTGATTCCATGGCCTGCCGCATTAGGAATAGTCCAAACGGGTAGGCCAGTCCCGGGAGGATGAGGCCTTGATATGAGTTGAGCCATCCGAGTGTCACCATCGTCTGGAACAGGGGAACCAGGGTTACCTGGCTCGGGATGGCGAGGGTCGCAATAACCACGCCGAAAAGTAGCGTTCGGCCTCGGAACTGAAACTTCGCGAAGGCGTATCCGCCACAGAGGCAGATCAACGCACCAAGAATCACGAAGATGACCGAGACAGCAGCGGAGTTCGCGATTGCACGCCCGAATCCGAGGTCACCGAACAGGACCTGAATGTTTGTCCACAGCTGATCTCCCGGCAATAGATTTGGAGGGTTGGCGAAGATTTCATCTGAGCTGTGCGTTGAGCCGATGACCAGCCAATAGAAGGGTGCCACCATCAAGATGAACCCTAGGAAGATGACTGCCGTGAGCAGTGCGCTCGAAGCTTTGGTGTGCCGGATGCGCGCGGAAGTACGCATTTTCTCTACTGAAGTGCTCAACTTTTCTTCTCCTGAATGAACCGGAACTGGACCAGGCTGACGATGACAACCATTCCGACAAGGACGAAGCCGATAGCTGAGGCATAGCCGAAATCAAAGAACTTGAAGGCGTTCTGGTAGAGATACATGCCGATCGTCATGGTTGCGTTGTCGGGACCGCCGTTGGTCAGGATGTACGGTTCATCGAACAGCTGAAGTGTGCCGATGGTTGAGGTGACGACCGTCAAGAGGATTGCCGGGCGTAACCCCGGGATGGTTACGTTGAAGAACTGTTTGACTGTATCTGCGCCGTCCATGGAGGCCGCTTCGTAGAGGTCCCCGGAGATGCTCTGCCGCTGGGCAAGATAAATGACAGCGTTGATCCCCGTGTAGTGCCACGTCATCGCGATTCCGAGCGAAATTTTCGCCCAGAACGCGTCCTGAAGCCAAGGGATCGCCGGTAGACCAACCGACTGAAGCGCGACGTTCACGATGCCGTTGTCCGTGGCAAGCATCATGCTGAAGACAACACCATAAGAGACGAGACCCATGACGACCGGAACGAAGTAACCGAGACGGAAGACCGCACGGAACTTCAGGAGGGTCGAATGGAGAGCCACAGCCAGCAGGAGCGCCAAAATGAGCATCACCGGTACTTGGATCACCAAGATGATTAAGGTATTGCCCAGAGCGTTGTAGAACAGGGGGTCGCTAAAAATGCGCTCGTAGTTCGCGAACCCAGCGAAGCCCTGCACTCCCCCACGGTTGGTCGTGAAACTTAGCCACGCAGCATAGCCGACGGGGTAGACCTTGAACGCGGCGAAAAGGATGATCACCGGAGAGAGCAGGACATATGGCACCTTGCCCGGAGTAAGCCAGGGCCGCCTGGAAGGGGGTACTCGTCGTGCCACCGGCGGCGATTCAACTTGTGGCGATTGGACGTGCGTATCGGTCATGACCGTGGTGCTCCCTCGGTGGCGCCTGGCTCCGCCACGCCTACCTGGTGGGGCGGGGCCAGACGCTCTATCGGATTTGGTGAAAAGCGGCTTCAGCCGGTGTTTCAGCTGGCGATCTTTCGGCCAGTTTGAGCGGCGAGGAGCTTGGCAGCCTCGTCGAGCGCGGCCTTCGGGTCTGCTCCGGAGAGCATCACTTTTGTCTGGGCATCTGTGTAGATTCTGATTGCGCGAGCGTAGTCGCTTGTGTAGTTCGACACGGCGAGGTCGGGCTGAGTGATCGAGTCGACGAAGACCTTGCTTGGAGAGTCGCCGACCCAGTAGCCGCTATTGTCAGTGAAGCCTGGAGTCTTATACATCGGTACGAAGCCGGGGGTGAAGGGCTGTGCGGTCTGCATCACCCGCTGACCATCCAGTGTGCCCAGGGCAAAGTGAACAAATTTCCACGCCAGGTCCTTGTTGGCGCTATTGCCTGCGATGGAAAGGTAGGTGGATCCCGCCAGGGCAGCAGTTGAGCCTCCTGCGTCTACCACCGGGCGCAGTGCGGTGGCCATTTTTCCTTTGAGCTGAGGTTGCTTGGCCTCGATGTAACCGGGCCACCATGACGCACTCGGGCTTATCGCCACCGACCCGTCTGCGAACCTAAGCCCATTGCTACTTGTAAAGGATGCAGAGTCCGCGAGGACTCCCTTGTCATTCATCTTCTTGAGCAGTGTCAGCGACTTGACCCCTTCCGGGCCATTCAGCGTGATGTCGCCGTCTTTGTTGAAGTAGAACGCGTTCTGCTGCTGCGTAAGTGTCTGCCAAAAGTCGGCTGCGTTCGTATTCGCTGCAGCCTTGTTGAGTTCGAAGAGACTCGCTCCGGTTTTGGCTTTCAGCGTAACACCGGCGTCGATGAGCTCGTCCCAAGTTTTGATGGATGCCATGTCGATGCCTGCGGCATCCAAGAGGTCCTTGCGGTAAGCAAATCCGGCCGTGTTCACCTCAAACGGGATACCCCATACCTGCCCGTCCTTGCCCAGTCCTCCACCCCAGGCGCTAGGTACGAAATCGCCAGCGAGATCCTTGGCCCCCAGGGGGCCCATGTCCGCGAAGCCGTTCGGGAACTTGTCGGTGTAGCCGGGCAGCTGGTCGATGGCGGTGTTCATGATGTCCGGGAGTCCTTGGCCGCCAGCAGCGAGGCCGGTAGTGATTTTGTCCCAGATGGCAGGGTTTCCTACATCGACAATGTCGACTTTGGTTCCCGGGTTGGCTTTCTCAAAAGCGTCCGCGGCCGGTTTGAGAAGCGCACCCGCCGTCGTCCATGTCCAGACGCTGAGAGTCTTGCCGTCGCCGGATGATGACCCGCCCGAGCTGCAGCCCGCGAGTGCCGTTGCGGCGAGGGCGGCGATGCTGAACACGGCAGCAAGCCGTCTGGTGAAGGGTTTTAGCTTCATTGGTAGTTCCTCTTTCATGTGATGCGGGTCCGGTACAACGTTTGGGCTCGATCAGGTGCGCCATTACAGCTGCTGAACGCGTCGTTCTGAGCCTGCCGCGAATACAGCCAGGCATCGTCGACCGGGATACGGAGTGTGACCGGGCACGGAGAATGACCAGGATAAGGAGGGGATAACCGGGTACGGAGGGTCGACCGGGATAGGGAGGACTTAGGAGAGATCGTACCCACAATTTAATGACGTTACAATTCTTTTTTGAGAAAATTTTTGACGTTACAATAAATCCAGCACCCACCGTGGGTGCGTAGTGGCCACGACACCCCTCGCTGCGTTTTCCCCATCCATACTGCCGCTCGTCGCCGAGCCAGCACCCTGGGGACACCGCGTGAGTCAGGTCGGGCTCAACCGGTTCGCTGATTGAGCCCGGCTTGAGGCTGAATGCTCGCGAACTCGAATCCGAGCCGGGGTTAAATGCGTCTCTATAAGCAGGGTTGGGGCCAATCGCGTTCCACTACGAGCTGGCAGGCAGGGAGGGCAAAATGGCAGCCGACTACAACGAACCGGGGGGCGCCCCGCGTCATACCAACATGAACGATGTAGCCTCACACGCGGGCGTTTCGGTGATGACGGTCTCGAATGTCATCAATCGCCCGGATATCGTCTCCGAGAAGACCAAAGCAAAGGTCCTCGCGTCGATGAGAGAGCTCCGTTACCGGAAAAGCACTGCCGCCACGAGCCTGCGCCTGTCCAAGCCGACTCAGATCGGATACGCGCTTCCCTCCACCCAGCGCAGCGGTGACGGGTATATGGATGACTTCCTATACTCGCTCGCGGCCGCGTGCCAGGCAAAGGGCATGCATCTGACCCTCATCGCCGCAGCAGACCCTGAGGATTGGCTCAGTGCATGCGATGCGCTCTACTTCGGAGGCTCAGCCGCAGGCATCATCATGGGCAGTATCGCCCCCCATGATCCCCGCCCTGCGCAGCTGGTATCGCGTTCCATTCCCTTCGCCGGGTACGGCCAGACCTTGGAAGGAAAATCGGCGCCTTGGAGTTGGGTGGAGATCGACGAAGCACGCGGAATTGAGCTGGCAGTCGAGCACGTCGTTGAACGCGGTCACCGGCAGCTCGCCTTCATCGGCCTCGGGGTCGATGCCGTGTGGAGCGCGGCGCGTCTCGAGGGATACGTCGCGGCGTGCCGGAAGCACGGGCTTCAGCGCTCCGTCGTCGCGGACCGCGTTTCCCTCGCGACCGATGAGATCGCCGCAGGGGAAGAAATAGCCATGCAGCTCCTCCAGTCGGAGTCGCCTCCAGACGCCATCATCTGCGCGTCTGATTACCTTGCAGTTGGAGCGATCTTCGCGGTGCGTGCACACGGTCTCGTTCCAGGCGTTGACGTGGCCGTGACCGGGTTCGATGACACATCCTTGACGTCATTGGGCGCCATCGGCATCACGTCAGTACGTCAGCCTTCGACCCGCATCGCCCAGGAACTCGTGAAGATGATCATCGACCCCCCTGACCAAGCGCTCCATCTGCTCCTCGAACCGGGGCTGACGATTCGATCGAGTACGACAGGCAAAGCCCCCACGGCCAGTTTTCGAACACGTATTGGACCAGCCGACCCACTCCCTGACTGAGTCACCGACCTGTTCCGCATGGGCAGCCATGCGGAAATAGCTATCGCAGCGCTCGAAGCCGGTCAATTTCCGGTCCGGTGCAGGAATGGCAGTCGTCGTCGCCGCCATTGCTCTCCGGCCGTAGGAGGCGGTCGGCTGTGGTTTGGCCAGTTCTCATCGGGGTTCTTCATGTTGCGCGTTCCGCTTGGTGAGGTTCTTGGAAATGTACTGACTGAGTAGTGAGGAATTCTTCAATGCCGTGGGCTCCTCGTTCCCGGCCAAACCCTGACATCCGGAAACCTCCAAATGGGGCATCCGGATGGGTGGCCGCCCCATTCACTGAAACGCTTCCGGTCCTGATCTTTGTGGCCACCAAGCCAGCTTCTTCCGGACTTGGCCCCCACACAGCTCCACTTAGGCCATACGGTGAGTTGTTGGCGATGAAGATCGCTTCCTCGACGTCGGCGTATGGGACGACGGCCAGCACTGGACCGAAGACTTCCTCTTGGGCCAGTTCGTCATTGGCGCCGGTGAGAAAAGCTTGAGCCGGGACGTAATAGCCTTCCGGATCCCCTGAAACAGGGCCGGAGGCCAGAACTTCAGCTCCGGATGCACGGGCTGCGGTGGTGAGGTTGAGGACCTTGTCGCGCTGCGCGGCCGTGGCGACCGGTCCCAGGACAGTGGCCGTATCCTGAGGGCTGCCGACGGCAAAAGCAGACACCTGTGATTTCAGTGCCGAGGAGACCTGTTCCAGCGTCTCGGACGGGACCAGAAGCCGCGTGAGGGCTGCGCACGTTTGCCCGGAGTTCTGGAAACTCTTCTCGAGTGTTTTGCCCACCGCGTGCGGGAGGTCGGTACCGGGGAGAATGAGGCTTGCCGATTTTCCTCCGAGTTCCAGCGAGACCTGCTTGATGAGGCCGCCGGCGACGCTGGCGATCCGCCCACCAGCCCGGGTCGATCCGGTGAAGGACACGAAGTCGATTGCGGCGTGGCTGATCAGTGCCTCACCGGTGGTCGGGCCTTCGCCGAACACGACATTGAAGACCCCCGGGGGTAGTCCCGCATCGGCGGCGACATCTGCCAAAATCGCTGCGTTGCTCGGCGCCACCTCGCTGGGCTTGAGCACGATCGTGCAACCGGCCACGAGGGCCGCTGCGACCTTGGATGCAATCTGGTACAGCGGGTAATTCCACGGGGTGATGCACGCTACCACCCCGACTGGAACTTTGTGGATTTGGGTCGAGTCCAACTGTTCGGGAACCAGGACTCCGGGACCGAGCCGGGCCGCGCTGCGGAAGCTGTGCAGGGCTGGAACCACCTGCATGCGCACACATTTGTGCCGCGGCGTGCCCACTTCAGCGGTAATGCCATCGGCCAATTCCTCCGCACTTGCCTCAAGGCCGTCAGCAATCCGGGCGATGATTGCGGCCCGATCCCCTACTGACGTGGTGCTCCACGATGGAAAGGCCTCAAGAGCGGCCAGGCTGGCAAGGTCGACGTCCGTCTGGCTGGCCGCGGCCACCTCTCCGATGAGCTGTCCATTGGCCGGGTTGTACACACCCAGAACATTCGAGCCAGTAGCCGGCCGCCAGTGGTTGCCGACGAAGATCCCCTTCAACACTGCGGTTTCAGCCATTGTCCTTTTCCCCTACCGTGTATAGAATCATATAGGAAAGTCTATAGGAGAACTTAGGATTGGTAAATATGCAGACCACCGCAAATGAAAACGGAGCCGGCCCCAGGATCCGGGCAGCGATCGATGGGCTTCCCCCCTACAGTGCGGGAAGGAGCGTTCGTGATGCCGCTGGGGAAGGCGCCGTACTGGAGCTCCTCGGGTTGGCCGCCAATGAAGGCCCCTACGGCCCGTTCCCGTCCGCCGCGAAGGCCGCACTGGAGCAGGTAGGAAAGGCCAACCTGTACCCAGAGTCCGGTTTCCGCACCCTGCGCGGAGAATTGGCCCGGATGCTAAACGTCGACGTCGCTGAGGTCGCCGTTGGCGCCGGCGGCATCGGACTGATCCACCACTTGTCCGTTGCCCTCCTCGATGAGGGGACTAACATTGTGGTTTCAACCCCCACCTTCCACGCCTACGCCCTCGACGCACGGAAGCAGGGAGCAACCACGCTGAGCACGCCCGTGCGCGAAGATGGCAGCTACGACCTCGAGGCGATGCTGGGCCTGATCACTGAAGACACCCGCATCGTCTACGTCTGCAACCCCAACAACCCCACCGGCGGCATCGTAGGCCGCGAAGAGCTGCTCCGCTTCATCGATACTGTCCCCGAGTACGTCACCATTGTTGTGGACGAAGCCTACTTCGAATACGCCCAGTCCCCTGAATACACCGACACGATTGCTGAACCCGCATTCAACCGCCGCAACCTCGTCACTCTCCGGACGTTCTCCAAGGCCTACGGTTTGGCCGGGCTGCGCGTGGCCTACCTGGTGGGGTCCCGCGAACTCATCGCCGCTGTCCAGAAGGTGCAAAGCAACTACGAAGTTTCCAACGTCGCCCAGGCTGCAGCCCTGGCGAGCCTGCACGAGGAAGCCGAACTCACCCGCCGCGTCGGGCTGAACAAGGACGGCCGTGACGCCCTCACCACCGGCCTGCGCGAGCTCGAATTTGAGCCCCTGGAGTCACATGGGAACTTCGTCTACGTCAAAGTCGGCGACGCCAAGGCATTCACCAAGGCCCTGGAAGGCGAGGGAATCATTGTTCGCCCCGGTAACGCCATGGGGGATCCCGAGAGTGTCAGGATCACCGTTGGAACACCGGAACAGGTGAAGGCAACCATCGCCGCCATGGGCCGCGTCATCCTCAGCAGGGCACAGCACAGCACATAAGAGCGGAGATTTTGCGAGTGGATCCCGTCGCAGCCGGACACGATCGCATAGGATTGGCTATACGACCCTTTTGGGTTGTCGTGAGCTGCCCCTGACCGTCGCGGGAAAGGGCATTGCCAATGCCTGAGTTTTCGTCGTTACCGCTCCGAGGGGGAGACATGACAGTTACAACACCAGCCGCTGCTACCCAGTCCAAGGTTGATTTTGCCCATGAAATCCTTCGCAATCGCATAGTTGGCTCACAGTACGCTGCGGGCCAGCGTCTGATCATTGACAATCTTGTCAAGGACATCGGAGTCAGCCAGGCTCCGATCCGCGAGGCGTTGCGCCGGCTCGAGGCTGAAGGTTTGGTCGAGTACGGGGCGAACTCGGGTCCTTCCATCGTGCAGCTGGACAAGACGCACTGGTTCAACCTGATGGAGATGAAGGCCGTCATGGAGGCCTACGCGACCCGGGCGGCGGCGCCGCTGCTCACCGCCGAAGAGATTGCGGCCCTGCGGGAAACCAACGGCCTCCTCATGGGCGCACTGGATGAGTTCGATTTTGAATCCTGGACCAGCCTGAACCGGCGCTTCCACGAGATGATCCATAACCGTTGCCCCAATGCCCTGCTGATCCAGGAACTGCAGCGACTGTCCCAGTGGACAGACACGGTCAGCAGCCTTGTGTTCGCGCGCGAACGGGGCATCATCATTCAGACCCTTGGGCTTTCTGCGGGCAAGGAAACCATTGGCTTCCACACCCGGATTCTTGATGCCATCGAGAACGGAGAGGCCAACTCCAACCTTGAAGAGATCAGCCGCGAGCACACCCTGGTTCTGGTCCGCCGCGTGCAGGAGAAATTGAGTTCCCGGCCCGCAGCCTAAGTGCCGGAGGCATGCCCGGTAAATCAAAGAAAAAAGAGAGGTGGTAACGGCCGCAGAGCCAGTACCACCTCTCTTTCTGTTGCCATCTTTACGTCCTGAACCAAGTTGCAGTGCGCTGCATGAGTTCGGTCGAGGACAGCGATGCCACCGAGTGCAGTGATTCACTGACTTCCTGCTCGGTGGCCCATATCCGGTTCGAGCTGACACCCAGTGAGTAGACCGAACCAGTGACCTTCATCAACGCGTCAGGACGGACCAGCAGGACATGCCGGTGGCGCAGGACATGCTGCATGAGACCGGCGTACAGTTCCGGGTCGTACCCGGTGGAGGTAGATCCGGAGATCCCTAACTCTCCGGCAGGAGCCCGAAGCGAGTTGGTCAGTTCATCCAGAAGGTCAGGGGAAGCGTTGTTGCTCTCGTAGGAGCCTTCGCTGGATTCCATGTCCTCAGCCCGCTGGCGTTTGAGCGTGAGCTGCAGCTCCTTGGTAGGAGCTACCACGACAAAAAGTGTCTCTGGCCCGGCCAGGGGTCGTTCTGCCTCATCGCCGGTGATGTGGGACAGCTCAGAGAACCTGCCCCCGATATGAGGAGCTTCCACGATCAGCATTTCTTCGCCGCCGGGGTGTTCTGCGAACCACTTTCCCACCGCCGAACGGACCCAGGTGCCCATGGCGAGCCTGATCCCCGCATGGGTGATCCCGTCAACTTCGGGATAGAGCGCCGACGCCGTGGAATGGGAATCCCAGGACTCCCGTGAGACATCCCATTGCAGGACGGTACTGATTCGCCCGGTCGATTCCACAGCTGCTGCGAGTTCACGCACCAGCAGGCTTTTCCCGGTCCCGGGCAGCCCGACGATGACGACGCAGCGCAGCTCGTCCAGCTTGCCCCAAAGTTCTTCCAGGTACGGCGCCGGCGGCCTTTTCAGCGTCTGGCTCACCGGAACTGATCCACACTGATCATGTTTCCAACCACAACTTCAACTACCGTGGGCTTGCAGGACCGGAAGGCGTCTTCAAGTACCGGCCCCAGTTCCTGCGGGGATGCCGCCCGGCCATAGGAGGCACCAAACGAGGTGACGAACTGTTCAAAGTTCGGGTTGACGAGGTCCGTGGCGATAACCTTGCCGCCGTAGAGATCGCGCTGCATTTGTTGGACGTTGCCGTATTGGGAGTTGTTGAACAGGACCGTTACGAGGCCAATGTTGTGCTGGACTGCTGTCGCCAGTTCCGTAGCAGCGAACATGAATCCGCCGTCTCCGGTAACGGAAAGCACCCGCGTGTCCGGCTTTGCGACTTTCGCACCAAGCGCTGTCGGGAACCCGTATCCAAGTGTGCCCATGTACCCGGTGGAGATGAAGGTGCGGGGTTTGTAGACAGGGAGCAGGATGCGGCTTGCGAAACCAATTTGGGTCAGTTCGTCAACGAAGATACCGTCCACGCCCAGGGCTTCGCGGATCACTGCGAGGTAAGCTGTCTGCTGGTCCAGGACCGCGCTGCGTTCCTTCCATTCCTTGTGCACCAGTGTCATTTGTTCGGTGATGTCGGCGTTCTGGACACCGCGTTTTTCCAGTCCCTCGATCAGGGCAGGCAGGTGCGATTCGAGGCGTCCGGTGATGGCGGCATCGGGTTGGCCGTAGCGGCCGTGGACCGTCTGGTCGACGTCGATGCGGATGAGTTTACGGTTGCCACGTCCCCAGCCCTGCAGAGCAGACCTGGCACTGCCTCCCAGAGCGATGACGACGTCGGTTTCGGCCCACAGCGGCTTGGCTTCGGGCAGGAAGCAGCTCAGCGGATGGCGGCTGTCAACAATGCCTCGTCCGGTGCGGTAACCGACCACGGGCGCCTGAAGGATTTCGGCGAGCCTGGTGACTTCGGCGGAAACATCCTGGGCGCCGTTGGCGACGAAGATCATGGGGTTCTTTGCGCTGGCCAGGATGCTCAGGGCCTTTTCGATGCCCTCTTCGTCGATGATGTCTTCGGCCGTGTCGGCCACCGGGACGTGGTCCGGGACAGGAGCGCGTTGTTCCAGAACGTCCATGGGGACTTCCAAGGCAGCGGGGCGGGGCCGTCCTGTGTTGAGGGCGCGGATAGCGTCGGCGATTTTGGTACCGGCTTCGGCAGGGTGGGTCACACGGTCGTAATGCTTGGTAAGTGAGCGCAGCAGTCCAGGCTGGTCCGGGACTTCGTGAAGGGTTCCCAGTTCACGGCCGATCAGCTTCTGGGGAATCTGGCCGGTGAGGAACAGCATTTTGGCGTTCAATCCGTAGGCGGTGGCCAGGGCGGCTCCTGCATTCAATGCGCCGGGGCCCGGAACGACGTTGCACACACTGGGCTTTCCGGTAGCCATAGTGTGACCCAGTGCCATGTAGGCGGCGCCTTGCTCGTGCCTGGTGTGGATGATGCGGATGTCATCCCCGGCGTCGTAGAACGCGTTGTACAACCAGTCGTTCTGGACGCCTGGCAGTCCGAAGACAGTGGTCAGACCGTTGGCCTTGAGACTGTTGACGACGGCTTCGCCGCCGGTGTTGTAAGTGGTCATGGAATTAGTTCTCTCCTGGTTATGAAAGTGGTATGCGTAGGAAGTCGCTGCCGACCCGGGTCCTGCCGGTGAATTCGCCGGCCGCCTCGGCGAGGATTTCGTCGTCGGACGCCGGGCCGAACGTGCCTACCGGGCTTAGCAGAAGCTCCCTGGACCCAGCCTCGGCTGCAACATGGGCGGCTCCCCGGGGGTCGCTGTGGACGCTGCGCATGCGGGGAAGCACGCGAGCAGCCCGTTCAGCGCTTAGATAATCAGTGGCGTTGGTCAGGTAGGTCGTCTCATGGATCAAAAGGTCCGCGCCCCGCGCCAGAGAGGTGATCGCTTCGCTGGGACGGGTATCCCCGGAGAAGCACACACTCAGGCCGCCCTGGTCGATCCGGTAGCCGAAGGCGTGTTCAACCGGCGGGTGATCCACCAACACTGCGGTGATTGTGGTGGAGCCGTCATCGATGGTTTCAGGGCCGGTTATTTCCTGCACACGGACAAATTCGCGCAGGTGGGGGCGGCCTTCATCATTCATTCGTGACCGGATATCGAAGTCGAAAGCCTCGTAATGCAGCGCGAACAGACGCGCCAGCGGCGGTGGACCGATGACGTGGACAGGGGCCTTCAGCTGGGACCATGCCAGATGCAACAGCATGGCCACGTCCGCGACGTGGTCAATGTGGTGATGCGAAATCAGGATCCTGCGGAGCCGCCCAAGATCCAAACCGGCGCTGACGAACTGACTGACTGTGCCGTTACCGCAGTCCACGAGGGTGACGTCCTCGTCGATCACCAGTGCATGGGAAACGGGACGCCGACCGGATTTAGGGGTTGGACCGCCCGCTGAGCCGAGCACAACAACTTCGTTGACCTGCGGCGTCAGCCCCGGGTCCTTTGATTCGCTCATGCGTGCCGCTTCCTTCGAGGGATCACTTTGAAAGCACGGGAACGCGCGCGGGGCTCACAGATGCGTCGGTGAGGTTCCTCTTATAGGTCTCCGGCAGCTTCAAGATCGCGATCATCCCGATAGCCCCGATCACGATCAGGTAGAACGCCGGCATGAGTTTCAGTCCTGTGGAAGCTACAAGGAACGCCGCGACATATGGGGCGGTGCCGCCGAACAGGGCGTAGGCGACGTTGTAGCCCAGGGACGCTCCGGAGTACCGGACCTCGGTCGGGAAGAGCTCGGTTTGGGCCACGACCACGGCTACGGAAATGGCTGTTCCCGGGACGATGGCCATGATCTGTCCGACGATGGCCCCGACGAGGCTGCCGGATCCGATGAGCAAAAAGGCCGGGACGGCCAGAACCATAAGTCCAAAGGTGCCGCCGATGAGGAGTGGCTTACGACCGATCCTGTCGCTGAGCATGGCGTAGAAGGGAATCAACGCCGCCGCCAGCAACAAAGTCACCGATGTGGACAGCAGAGCCGCGCTGGAACTCAGACCGATCGTTGAGATGAGGTAAGTGGAGGCATACGTCTTGGCCACGTAGGAGGCGACAGCTTCGACCATGACGATACAGATCAGGAGCAGCAGGGCTTTTTTGTGGTGACCGAGCAGCTGCCTGATCGGCACGGGCCGGTGTTCGGACTCCTCCTTGGCCACGGCTGCCTGGAACGCAGGGGTTTCTTCGACTTTGAATCGGAGATAGAGTCCGATGCCGGCAAGCGGGAGCGACAGCAGGAAGGGAATCCGCCAACCCCAGGCGATCAATGCCTCTTCACCAAGGACGGCCGTCAGGGCCGCTACAAGGGACGCCGCACAGACAAACGCAACGATTCCCACTGCCTGGATGCTGGAAGTCCACAGCGCACGCCGGCCTTCGGGAGCTGATTCGGCAAGGAACGCTGCTGCACCGGATGTCTCACCTCCGGCGGAGAGTCCTTGAAGAAGGCGAAGGGAGATCAGCAGAATGGGCGCGAGGACGCCAATGACCTCGTAGGTGGGCAGCAGGCCGATGGCTGTTGTGGCGGCGCCCATAAGCAAGATCGTGGTGGAAAGGATGGCCCGGCGGCCGAGTTTGTCTCCGAGATTGCCAAAGATCACAGCACCGACGGGGCGGGCCAGGAAGGCTACGCCAAATACCGCCAATGCCGACAGGATCGAGGTTGCCGGATCTGCGCTGGGGAAGAACAGTTTGCCCAGCACCGTCGCCAGGTATCCGTAAACGCCGAATTCGAACCATTCAACGGCGTGACCGAAGCATGCGGCGAGAACGATCCGCGGTTTGGGTCGGGGTAGGTTGTTGGTTTGGGTGGCCACGTGTGGCCTCCTTTCTGTGGTGCAACCCGGGGTCAGGAGCGTGTGACCTGCGGGGCTGTTGCGTGTGTGTGGTCACTTGCCTGGGAGGCGGTTCGGGGTCGGCCCAGGTGTTCTGCCAGTGTGAAGGCCGCTGTGAGGGCCGGGCCAAGGGAAGCTCCTGATCCTGCGTATCCGGGGCCCATTAATGCCGCTGCGCTCTCACCGACGGCGAAGAGTCCTTCGACCGGTACGCCGTCGTGATCCAGGACTCGTGAGAGGTGGTCCGTAGCAAGGCCGCCTTTGGTTCCGTTGGCACCAAGGACGACTGGGACAGCGAAGAATGGCGGCTGCGCGATAGGACCCAGGCAGGGGTTGGGCTTGTGTGTTTCGTCGCCGTTGAACCGGTCGTGGGGGCTGTTCCCCCGGCCGAACTGGATATCAGTGCCGGTTGCAGCCATCTGGTTGGTTTGGGTGACGGTTTGAATCAACGACGTTGCGTCGATACCGGCGCGGTCGGCCAGGGACTCAAGGTCCTCTTCCTGGATAAATTCGTTTGGAAGGCTCGCCGTGGGGGCCACTCCGGCAACCGTTCGGGTGCTGCGGAAGTCGGCGTCGAAGATCAGCCAAGCAGGTTGGTTAGGGAACCGGTGGCTGGCTGGATCAAACGCAAAGAACGCTTTGCCGAGGTCGTTGTAAGAACTTGCTTCATTGACGAACCTCTCCCCTGACGCGTTGACGAGGATGGATCCCGGGTAGGCGAGTTCCCGGACGACGTTGCGATGCAGGGGCGCATTGTCTATGGACTCGCCGCCGATGGATATCGCAGCGGTCCACCACGCTTCGCTCATCCCCCTCAGAGACCCGCCAAGGGAGGTGCCCAGCTTCAGACCATCCCCCAAGGATCCAGGTGCCGCGGTGGGGACGATGTCAACACGGGGCAGGAAGGCGGAGCGAAGGGTCGCATTCCTGGCGAAACCGCCGGCGGCCAATACTACGGTTCCTGCACTGATCTTGCCCTTGGCAGTGTCCAGAACAAACTGTTCGGATGCCCTTGTGATGGCCGTGACCCGCGCATTAATCTGCAGATCGACGCCGCGCCGCAGGGCCGCCTTCACCAGACCCGCAACAAGCCCGGAACCTTGTGTACGCACGTCGGCAGCGGAGCGCTCACGAAGGACAGACTCCTGGACCCCGGTACGTCCTTCAGGGCCGGTAATGGGTCCCCTTATCGGCGATGTCCGGGTGCGATCACGCCAGGGGCCAAGTTCCTCCGTGGAGACCGGCAACGGCTCGAGGGAACGACCGGAGGCGGCGCCCGTCCAGTCTGGGTGGTAGTCCGGACGGTCAGTACTGACCACCGGCATGTCCAGTTCGTTCTCAAGGTAGTCAATGAAGCGTGGCGCGTTGGCAACGAAAGACTGCAGGGATGCCTCCGAGGTGGTTCGGAGGGTGGTGCGCCGCAAGTACTGCAGGGCATCGTCAGCGGAGTCTTCGACGCCGGCACGAGTCATGGCCGGAGACCCTGGAATCCACATCTGACCACCAGAGAGCGCTGTTGTCCCGCCAAGCAGACTCGTCGACTCCAGGACGGCGACGGACAAACCGTGGTCGGCCGCGGCGCATGCGGCAACGAGCGCAGCGCCGCCCGAACCGACCACGGCCACGTCGCAAAAGAATCTGCTCATCGCCTGTGTTGCCCCACTTTTGTTGCTTCGCTGGATTGTCTGCTGTCGGTGCTTGTTGCGGGTTTCATCGGCGGTGGTTCTTCCCTCCCGGGCTGCTTAGGGCAAACGGATTGTTCTCTGCGGCACCTACTGCGACGCGAATGATGCTATTGGAAATCCTATAGGAGATCCTTTAATAGTGAAATTGCTTTTGGGAAGATTTTCTGGACGGCGGGGTCCCAGGATTTGATGTGAACCGTACGCTGGTGGACTCAGCCGAGTCGTGGACCTCATGCCCAAAGGACCCGTCGGCCCTACAGCACCAGAATCTTCGAGAGGAAATCCCTGGCACGTTGCGTTGTGGAGTTCTGAAAAAACTCTTCAACGGGCAGGTCTTCAAGGATCCTGCCCTGGTCCATGAAAACCACCCGGTCCGCGGCCCTTTTGGCGAAGCCCATTTCGTGGGTGACACACAGCATTGTCATGCCCTCCTTTGCCAGACCAGTCATGACTGAGAGCACTTCGTTGACCATTTCCGGGTCCAGCGCGGATGTCGGCTCGTCGAAGAGCATGATCTCAGGGTCCATGGCCAGGGTGCGCGCGATGGCCACCCGCTGTTGTTGCCCACCAGAGAGGTTTTGCGGGTATTTGTCCCCGTGCGCTTCCAACCCGACACGGGCCAGTAGTTGTTTCGACCGTTCCATGGCTTTGGCCTTGCTTCGGCGAAGAACCTTGACCTGGGGCAATGCAACATTCTGCAGGGCCGTGAGATGCGGGAAGAGTTCGAAGTGTTGAAAGACCATGCCGACATTGAAGTGGAGTTTGCGTGGCACCTTTTTGCCCGGCTCCAGCTTGAACCCGGCGATGTCAATTCGTCCCGCGTTGATCGGTTCGAGTCCGTTGAGGGTCTTGATGAAAGTGCTCTTGCCGGAGCCGGATGGGCCGCAAATAATGACGACTTCCCCCTTCTCCACCTGCAGGGAACAATCTTTGAGAACCTCCACAGCCCCGTAGGATTTGGAGACGCCCTGAACAGTGATCATGTGATGCGTCCTTTGCTTGCGTAACTGCTGTGGGCTCGACTTGGGGCGAAGCCGGCCGGCGTGTCAGTGGTGAAGTGCACGGAGGAACTCGATGAACCGTGGGTGCGTGGGGTTGTCGATGGTTTCTTTGGCTGGCCCATCCTCGGCAATTTGACCGCTTTCCATGAAAATGACGCGGCTGCCGACCTCCCGCGCGAAGGCAAGTTCGTGGGTGACGACCACCATGGTCATTCCCTCGGATGCGAGCTGCTTCATTTCCTCAAGTATGTCGACCCGCAACTCAGGGTCCAGAGCGGAGGTTGCTTCGTCAAAGAGCATGACGTCAGGCTGCATAGCAAGCGCACGGGCAATGGCAACGCGTTGCTTCTGACCTCCGGAGAGGGAACTGGGGAAGAAGTCTCTCTTCTGTTCCATGCCGACTTTGCGCAGCCCGGCAAGGGCAAGTTTCTCAGCTTCGACACGATCAATGTTCTTAGCCCTGAGCGGACCTATCATGGCGTTCTCAAGCACTGTCTTGTGGGGAAAGAGATTGAAACTCTGGAAAACCATACCCATGGACATCCGCCACTGTGCCATCGCCTGCATTTCTGCCCGGCGACCCCTGAAATCGAAGAAGTCGATCTCACTGTTGGTCCAGGTCTTGCCCTTGAAGGTGATGGATCCCGTGTCTGGGGGCGCAATGAGGTTCATGGACCGCAGCAGTGTGCTCT
The DNA here is from genome assembly GCF_056397865.1 of Arthrobacter sp. 05L417. Classification (NCBI taxonomy): domain Bacteria; kingdom Bacillati; phylum Actinomycetota; class Actinomycetes; order Micrococcales; family Micrococcaceae; genus Arthrobacter; species Arthrobacter sp. 05L417. The sequence goes on along the minus strand of NZ_JBFTOG010000004.1, from coordinate 132,994 downwards.
TGCCGCAGCCGCTGGGGCCGACAAGGACCACTACTTCGCCGGCGTAGACGTCCAGATTAATGCCTTTGAGTACATTGACCTCTTTGGCGGTGCCGGCGTTGTAGGTCTTGGACACTTTGCGAAGTGCAAGAATCGGTACGCGCTGTTCAGTTTCGTCGCGCTGGGGGTCCGCGTCAGGGAGATCTTCAATGTCTCCAACGGCTATATCCTCGTGCGTCATGAGTTCTTCGCCGTTTTCGACTAGCGGATCGTTCATGGCTTGTGGCCCTTTCATACTGTGAGGCCGCCATCAGCCGTGAAGGCAGCGCCGGTGACATACGACGAATCATCGCAGGCAAGGAAAGCAACGAGGTTAGCGATCTCCTCATAGCGCCCCTCCCTCTTAAAGGGAACAATTTCCCGCACTCTGGCCCGCCGCTTTTCCATCATTTCGTCGGAGGAAATGACCTTGCGGTCTGCCATGAAATTTTCCAGAATTCCTGGGCAAACTGCGTTGGCCCTGATGTTGGCATCGGCGAAGTCTCGGGCCGTCACTTTGGTCAGCTGGAGCAACGCTGCCTTGGAGACGCTGTACGCGGCTTCGTTGGTGGAGGCCTTGAACGCGGCGATGGAGGCTGTGTTGACGATGACGCCGCCTCCGGCTTCGATCATCGACGGGATGACGCGTGAAGTCATCATGAACGCTGAGCGGACATTGACTTTCATGGTCAGATCCCAAACGTCCAGCGGGGTGTTCACGACGTTGCCAGTTGGATTGATTCCGGCGTTATTGAACAGCACATCGATGCTCCCGAACGCCTCCAGGCCGGTCGCCACCACCCGGTTCACGACCTCTTCTTCCGAGACGTCGCCGGCCACAGTCACGACCTCCGTCCCGAACCCGGCACGGCACTTGGCCGCCAGAGTCTCGACTTTGTCCTGGTCCAGATCGATCAGGACCAGCGAGGCGCCTTCAGCTGCAAAGCGTCGGGTGCAGGCCTCCCCCAAGCCGCCGGCAGCTCCAGTGATGAGGACTACCTTTGATTGAAAACGCATGGGAGCCTTCCGGTTTGATGTGCACCATATGCCTGGCGTATAAGGGGTGCTGGCTTGAAGATCTGTTGCCCGACGGCCGTGGAAGGCCGCCGGGGAGCATGAGTGGGGGACCAGATCACGGAATCCGCAGCTTTCGCTCGACCCATGAACTGAAGATAGTCATGATGAAAACGACCACCACATACATGAGTCCCACAAGGGTGTAGTACTCGAAGTATTGGAAGGTCTTGGCAGCTGTGTGGCTTGCCCTGTACATGATGTCGGCAACGCCAATAACACCGATGATCGACGAATCCTTGAGGATGATCGTCCACTGACTGACCAACGAAGGGATGGCCACCCGGATGCCTTGCGGCAGGATGATGTCGGTGTAGGTGCGGGTGGCCGACATGCCCAAAACGGCCGCCGCTTCCCGCTGGCCGCTTCCAACGCTGGACAAGGCCGAGCGCAGGATCTCTGCGATATAGGCGCTGTTGAGAATGGTAAGACCGATAATTCCAGCCACGATGGGTGGGATCGGAATGCCGGTGACGGCAGGGAGTGCGAAGTAGATAAAGAGGATGTAAACAAAAGCCGAGAGCGACCGGAAGATCTGCGTCAATGCAAATGCGGTCTTTTCCAGCCACTTGAGGCCGCTCAGACGCATCAGGGTCAGGATGAGCCCACCGATGCAGGCAAGGCCGAAGGATGCGAAGGTCACCGCGAGTGTCACGTAGATGCCCTCGGAGATCGCACCGGTGGAACCCAGAACAGGACCCCACGTGGCCCAAAGCTTTTCGAACCAGTCGCTCATTTGATCCGTAGCCCCCTTTCGGCGAGGTTGAAGGCAAAGGACGCCGCGAAGGCCATCAGGATCAGGATTATTGCCAATCCTGCGTAGGCCTCGAACGGCAGGAACAGGCTTGTCGACATGTCCTGGGCTACGAAAACGGCTTCAGCGACTCCGATGACGGCAGCGTAGGTGGCCCCTTTGAGTTGCATGACGAAGACGTTCCCCAGCTGGGGTAAGGCAATCCGGATTGCTTGGGGAAACAGCACGGAACTGTAAGCCTGCCAGCGTGTCATTCCGAAGGATTTGGCCGCCAACGCCTGTCCCTTGTCGAGGGCAAGGAATGAGGATCGAAAGACCTCGGCCGTGACTCCGGACGTTGCAATGCCTAGCGCGACGATCACGGCAGCCACCGGCGGGATGTTGAAGCCGATGACCTGCGATACGCCGAAATAGACCCAGAGAAGGAGAACGTACAACGGGGCCCCGCGCACGAACTGGACGAGGATGTAGGAAATCGTTCTGAAAAAACCGTTTCCGCGGGACATCGAGGCTAAGCAGAGGCCGACGACGACTGTTAGCACAAAGCTTGCAAGGGCAATGTAAATGTCCACTGCTGCCCCGGCAAGGAAGAGATCATACCGGCTGAGGACTTCGCCCCAATTCATATCAGGCATTATTTCCTAAGTGGCTGTGGGGAGGCTATCCCGGTTAGACCTCAATGAGGGCGCCGCCGGGTCCGACGGTGACGACCGGGAGCTTGAATTCGGTCCGGAGCGCATCTCCGACCCATTTGTTCCACAGTGTCGCGATCGTGCCACGGCCAGCGTGGTGGCGAAGCCAGTTTGAAACCCAGACCTGCGACTTGAAGTCGCCCTGGGGCAGAAGGAAGGTGTTGACGTCTACGTACAGCGGATCGCCGGGCAACACCGTCAGGCCCGGGTTGTTGCGGAGCCCGTTCATGACATTGAAGATCGATGCCAACGTGATGTCCGCACGGCCCGAAGCAACCTCTGCGATAGCCACAGTTGCATCGGCCAAAGCAACGAACGTTGCCCTGGGGTATCGTTGGGCGCCGATAATGGCCTGCGAGGATCCCTGGATCACAGCGATCTTCACGGCTGGATCGTTCAGTTGGGCGTCCTTTTCAAGAGTGCTGCCAGGCCTACGAAGAGCGTAGATGGCTGCATAGTTCGCCGGGATATCCGCGAACATGCCCTCGTTTGCCCGAGTCGGCAGGTTCGTCACCGGTTCGAGCATTTCGACTTTGCCCGACACCAGCGCAGGGACCAGCTGAGCGAAGGGCATCTCGGTGAAGTTGATCTTAATGTCCTTGTCCAGGTCCGCCATCATCATCTTGATCATTTCAACGCTGAACCCGTCCGGCTCCCCTGCGGAGTTGCGGAACTGCATCAAGGGGGTGGAGAACTCCCAGCCCAGGTTGGCTTCCTTTGTACGACGCCACTTGTCCACCAAAGGTTCTTTGTCCGGCGCGCCGGCACCCCCAGAGCTCGCACCGCCGTCGGCGCCCGGAATGAGGCGGGTCAGGCCAAATACGGCAGCACCAGCGGCTGCGCCGGCAATGAGCCCGCGGCGTCCGGGGTGCTCAGTGGCCTTGGTTGCCTGGGCTTCCTGCGTGTCGTTCTCGGTCTTGTCGCTGATGGCCATCTCAAGTCCTTCCTTGTGGGGACGCGGCTCATTCGATCCACGTTGCTGTGATGTAAATCATGCTATCTCATATCGTATAGGAAAACCTACAGGTTCTTGATCGTATTTGAAGTTTCGCCAAATTTGTCTGGGCAGCGTTTGATTGCGGCTTTGACTAGGCCGGTTGTGCCGGCAATTCCCGGGTCATGAATACCCGTGCATGCGCGTCAGGCTGCCGAGTACCGTTCCTCGCTCTGGCAGGCAGTAGTGTTATCTCATCTGCCGTTGCCGTCGTACCACTCGACTTTCCTGGGGAAATCTATGAATGAGAACGCTCTGCATGGATTTGGGGCTCGGCACTGATCGTCATCGCTTTGACGGCTTGCGGAGGCAGCGGCACGTCGAGCGACGCCGTGTCCAAGCCTGCCAGCAAGACAGCCACGCCGACGCCGACTGCGGCGAAAAGGAATTGACACAATGACTGAAATTGCTTGGACCGAGGGAACTTGGACGACCGAACCTGCGAACGTGGAGTTTGCCGAAGACGGCATGCTGGTGACCGCCGTCGAGAAGAGTGACGCCTGGCGCGTCACTTCGTACGGATTCATTCACGACACCGAACACGCCCTCCTCGCCCCTTTCGGGCAGGACACTGCCATGGAGGTGTCTTTCCATCTCGATTTCTCGGCCCAGTTCGACCAGGCCGGGATCTTCGTCCGTGTCGATGACACGACATGGATCAAGACGGGCATCGAGTGGAGCGACGGCGAGGGAAGCCTCGGAGCGGTGGTGACGCGTGGTGTATCTGATTGGTCTTTGTCCCCGGTTCCCGGCTGGGATGGCCGGTACGTCACTGTCCGGGCCAGTAGGTCCGGCAACGCCCTGACCGTCCGGGCCCGAGTTGATGACGACCTATGGCAGCTGGTAAGGGTAGCGCCTCTTGACCCGGAAGCTGTCGTCACCGCAGGGCCCTACTGCTGCGCCCCTTCGCGCCCTAACCTCACCGTGCTCTTCACGTCCTGGCGAACGACAGCCCCGGACGACAGCTTGCACCCCGACGCTTAGGTGCCCATCGAAGGCCGCGCTCCCCCGCCTGCCCTAACTGTCCTGCAGTCTCCCAGCACGGATATCCTCCTCATCCGTGCAAGAAGTCTTGACGGGGTGGGCGAGCCTCGTCTTCGAGATAGAGCCGCACGACCGGACCCGCCGCCGTCGACGATTGGGGCGGCAACGTCACATCAAGCGACTCAGCGGAACGCTGCCAAGCAACGTCGTCGGCAGAACCGAGGACTCGAACCTCCCGGATTCCTCGGGTAAGGAGCCCGGCGCCGCTTCCAAACGATCGGATTCTGGCCTTTCCATCCTGCGGATGTGCAAGCAATGTCGCATAAACGTAGTCGCCGGTGACATCGTTCCGAGTCGTGAAACGAACATCGGCGCCGGTGTAATCAGGCGAGGAAGTGTCGACGAACGAGCCGGCCGTGACCACCGTTGGACCTTCCCCGGGAATGATCCACGGTCGACTGCCGTAGATCGCTTCCCCGTTTCGGGTCAGCCACTCCCCGATGGCTTTGAGGAGCTGTCGTTCCCTTTCCGGGATGGTGCCGTCGGGCTTCGGTCCGACGTTCAGGAGGAGAACGCCGTTTTTTGAGACGGTGTCAACCAGTTCGGCAATTAGCTCGTCGGCGCCTTTGTACACGTGTCCTTCGACCCAGCTCCACGATGTTCGCGACACCGACGTGTCATTCTGCCAAATGTCGTCGCGAATGCCGCCCATCGTCCCGCGTTCGATGTCGTAGACAGCGCTCCCGGGCGCGAATGAATTCCACTTGAAGTTGATGACGACCTCACGGCCCCACTCGGCGGCGCGGTTGTAGTAGTACGCAGCGAAGCGACGCAGATACGGCTCGAACGCAGCCGACTCGATCCACCAATCGAAGTAGAAGATCTGCGGCCGGTATTTGTCGACGATCTCGACACACCTCAGAAGCCAGTCCTCGAGAAAGCGCTCATTCGGAGCGATCTCCTCACGCTGGGCCGGTCCATAGAAGTCCGCGTAAGCGGGATCGCGAACGTCGGAGTCGAACCGGGCACCTCCGTTCATGAAGAACCAATGCTCTGCGCGATGACTCGACGCGCCGAGAACCATCCAGGCACGATCCACTGCGTCGCCGAGCTGCCGGAACACGTCCTGGCGCGGGCCCATCTGCGTCACGCTCCACCGCGAACGGCCGGTGTCGTACAGGGCGAAACCGTCGTGGTGCTCGGCCACCGGCACCACGAACTGCGCCCCGGCCTCCTTGAACAGCGCGGTCCAGTCGTCGGGCTGGAACTTGTCCATGGTGAAACTTGGGATGAAGTCCTTGTACCCGAATGTGCGCTGCGCTCCGTATGTGGCGATGTGATGCTCGAATGACTTCGTACCCTGCAGGTACATGGAGCGGGAGTACCACTCGTCCTCAAACGCAGGGACGGAGAACACTCCCCAATGGAGGAAGATCCCAAACTTGCCGTCGCGATACCACAGCGGTGCCCGGTACCTCTGTAGCGACTCCCAGGTCGAGTCGTAGGGCCCGGCATCGATGACCTGCTTCACGCCCGCCAACGCCGCGGTGTTATCAGAAACATCGACCGGAACGGGGAGGTCGTCAGGGTTGATCAAGGGCAACGTCATTGTGGATCCTTCTCACGAGCGTCATCGAATCGAGGTTTTTGGGCCAAGCCGACCTGTTGGAAGGTTGACAGCATTGGGCGTTCTGCAGGACAGTGTACCTCAACTTGGAGCGCTCCAAGGATATGACTGTTCAAAGGAGAATGGAATGGAAATCCCATGCTGAAAAGTCCGAAACGTCCCCGAGCCATGCTTTCCCTCCTCGCCGCCGTACTCCTCACGGTGGCGGCACAAAGCAACGCCGGGGTGGCAAACGCTGCAGGATCAGACCACTTCGTTGATTGCTCGGCCAGCACGAATGGCCTGGGGACTCAGGCGAGTCCGTGGAATTCGCTGGCACCGGTGAACTCCCTGCAGTTCGGCCCTGGCGAACGAGTCCTGTTCAAGGCGGGAACGACCTGCGTTGGTCAGCTGACACCGTCCGGGTCGGGAGCGGCAGGCAGCCCCGCCGTCATCACAAGCTATGGATCTGGTGCCAGCCCGACCATCGATGGCAACGGCGTGGTGGGTGCGGTGATCAAGCTCCTCAACGTCCAGCAGTGGCAACTCTCGGGTCTCGAGGTCCGTAACGCCGCGGCGTCCCCCGCGTTCAGGAGCGGAGTGCTGGTCGAGAACTCGTCGGGGACGACGCTCTCGGGCATTTCCATTACCAACATGACGGTTCGCAATATCTCCGGATGGTCAGGCGGCTGGTACTCGTCGAACGCGGGAATCGGCGTCCAGACCGACCAGACGGCGTCCGTCTCCACCTGGAACGACATCACGATCGCCAACAACACCTTCGACCACGTCGACCGCATCGCCATTGCTGTCACACCAGACGGCAACGCTCGTGGTACGGGCCAGACGACGAACGTTCGCATCCTGAACAACAACATCCGGTACTCCGGCGGCGACGACATCCTGGTCGTCAACGGCGCTGGAGCGCTGATTGACGGGAATGATGCGGCATACGGCGGGGTCAAAGCGACGACCGGCTGCCCGCCCTCCGGGAACATCTGCAATACGGCCGCAGCTTCAATCTGGGTGGCCGGCAGCAGCGACACGACGATCCAGAACAACACAGTGGCGTGCACGATCAACCAGCAGGACGGCATGGCGTTCGACGTCGACTGGGGCAACCACAATACGACGATCCAGTACAACTACTCGCGCAATAACTCCGGTGGCTTTCTCTTGATGATGCAGCAGATCGGGAGCGAACCCCCAAGCGACGGAACGGTCGTCCGCTACAACGTGAGCGAAGACGATACGAACACGGCCGGTTGCCCGATTACCAGCAACTTCAACCGAGCTCACAACGTGTTTGACTTTCCCGGGGCCATCCCCAACCAGAGCGGCTCAGCCGCGCCCCTTCCGGACATCTACAACAACACGATCTATATCTCATCCGGACGGGCGACATCGGTGATCGGAACGCGAACCGGCAATACGCAGTCAGGTTCCTACAAGCTCCGAAACAACCTGGTGCTGAACTTCGGATCCAAGGGCTACCTGCAGACGACGGGTTCCGTCTTCGCCAACAACCTGCTGTATGGGCCGCGCAATAACAATGAGCCGACGACGGGGACCATCTATCTGTCGCCACAGTTGGTCGGTCCGCTGCAATCCGCGACGCAGGCATCGGGCGGCGCGGCGGCCTATCAGCCGCGCGAGTCCTCGCCCGCCTTGGGCGCTGGCGTCCCCATCGCCTCGAACGGCGGCCGGGATTTCGTCGGCAACCCGGTTGCGGCTGTACCCAGTATCGGTGCCTATGAGACAGCCAGCACGAATCTTGTTCCAAATGGCAGCTTTGATTCGGGAGCCCTCACGCCCTGGACGCTGAGTGGGTCAGGATCGTCAGTGACGACAAGTACGTGGTCGAACGGCCCCTCTGCCCTGCAGACCGGCAATGCGAACAGCGGAGCCGAAAACACTGTCAGCGGGCTCACTCCCTCGACCACGTACCTCCTCTCGGCATGGGTCAAGGTGGGTGTCGTCGGCGAGCAGCTCGCGATAGGAGTCAAGAACTACGGCGGAACGGAGACCTTCAGCAAATCGACCGACACGGCCTGGGCGCTCAATACGGTGGCATTCACGACCGGATCCACCAACACGACCGCGACGATCTACTGCTACAAGAACGCCGGGACCGGCCCGGGCTTCTGTGACGACTTCAGCATCGTCAAGCTCACCAACCCAGGAAGCCTGGTGTCTAACGGAGGGTTCGAGACCGGCTCTCCATCACCCTGGACGCCGTCGTCGTCAGTCCCCGTCAGCCTCAACGCTGGTGCCGCCCACAGCGGGTCGTTCGGGCTCGCGACGGGACCGGCGAACAGTGGGGTTCAGCAAACGATCAACGGGCTCCGGCCCGGCACGACGTACGTTCTCACGGGGTGGCTGCATGCGGTGGCGGGCGAGGAGATTGCTCTCGGCGTCAAGTCATTCGGCGCTGCCGAGTCATTCCACGCGGTGGCCGGGGCGACATACGCTCCCGCGGCAGTGGTGTTCACCACGGGCACTGCCAGCACGCAAGCAACCGTCTATTGCTACAAGAACGCGGGATCGGCGGCCGGGGCATGCGATGACCTCGCGCTGAAAGAGGTGGGCTAGTCACCAACTCAATCTGTGGCTGTGTCGGCAAATCGCCGACACAGCCACATCGCGCTACTGTCTTTCGTACGCTACTGTCTTTGTTACGCTCCAAATCGGCCGCCAGCCGATGGATCTTCAGGCGCGGCGAGTTAATTATCGAAGGACGGGAATGGGCCGGCAAGTAACACTGGAAGACGTCGCCGCCGAGGCGCACGTCTCGAAGAGCAGCGTTTCGAACGTGATCCGAAACCATCCGAATGTTAGGGAATCGATGCGCCAGCGCGTCAACGCGGCCATCGAAAAACTCGGCTACCGCCCCCAGGCCATTGGCCAGAATCTCGTCTCAGGGCGGACGGGTCTCGTGAGTCTTGCGATCCCCAATTTTGCGCAGCCCTACTTCGCCGAGTTGGCGCGGGCCGCGGTTGCCGCAGCCGACGATGCCGGGATGCGCCTGATCGTTCAGCAGACCGATAATCTCCTGGAGCGTGAACGAGAAGCTGCGGACTCGTGGAATCTGGGCTCCGCGGATGGTCTCATCTTCAGCCCATCGGTGATCGAGGACGAAGAGATCGAACTGAGGCGTGGCCGGGCACCGCTCGTGCTGTTGGGTGAGCGATCGAAGTTGTCGTCCGTTGATCGCGTCGGCATTGACTCGGTGGCGATTTCACACACTGCCACCAAGCACCTGTTGGATCAGGGCCGGTCGCGACTGGTGATGATCGGGGACAAGACGTTCGGTGACCCATTCGTGGTGTCGGAGCGTGAAGCCGGTTTTCACCTGGCGCTGGAGGAGGCCGGTCTGCGCGAAGCCGGGCCCGTCACGGCCGTTCGGGATTGGACTCGCGACGACGGAGCCCGCTCAATCGAAGAGCTCGTCGACGCCGGCGTCGAGTTTGACGGGGTTTTCTGCGCGAACGACCTGCTCGCACTGGGCGCGATGTCGGCGCTTCGGCGACGCGGCCTGAAGGTCCCGGAGGACGTCGCGGTGATCGGAATCGACGACATCGAAGACGGCCGGTTTGCTTCACCGACGCTTTCCACGATGTTCATCGACAAAGAGTGGATGGCGCGTGAGGCGATCCGGCTGCTAGCCAAGCAACTCACCGACCCGGACTCGGTCCCCGAACAACTCAGCGTTCCGTTCCACCTCGTCGCGCGCGAATCAACCGCTTAGCCCGCTGACCCCGGGGAAACCACATCAGTTGTCGCCGGCACCTGCGCAGCGACTGCCCCCTGCCCTGCCCAGCAGAACCGCAGAGCCTCCATCACCGGCTCCCCGAAGGGCGGACGCTGCGGCGCCCGCGGGTGCACGGCCCTCAGCCTCCGGTGCTATCCGCACGGCCTTCCGTCCATGGTCCCGATGCAGCCGGTCCTCGCACACAAACTCCTCCGGAACCTGCTTCTCGCTGCCAGATTGAAGCGGGCGTAGCGGGTCGATATCGCCTTCGTGACGTCACTGCGTTCGCTTTTTGAAAGCTCCCCGGTGGAGCGTGCCGTAGCGGCGCGCGCCAGACGGCGCCCGCCGCTACGGGACATTCACAGAGGATTCCTCGAACACCGCTCCCGGGCATCTCTGAGAAGTCGAAAGCGCTGACTTGACAAATCCATGGTGCGAGATCATTCTGTAGATGCGCCCATTTGGAGCGTTACAAATTCTCAATGGAGAGGACACCATGAATCACAGCACCCGACCTGTTCGCAGGGATGTTGCTCCTTCAGACAGCACTAGAGGCCGTCGCGGACGCCTGGTCGTGGGAGCTGTTCTCGCCCTGTCCGCGCTCCTGATGACGGGTTGCTCGTCGACTGGCGCAAGCGGAACCGGCGACAAGACTGTCCTGAAGGTGTATGGCTGGAAAGGCGGCGACGCCGAGCCGGCGAACGTGAAAGAAATCAACGCCGCCTTCGAGAAGGCGAATCCTGATATTTCGCTCAAGTACGAATTCATCCCGTCAGCTGCATATCCCCAGCGTGTGCAGTCCGAACTTCTCGCCGGAAACACCGCCGACGTCATCATGACCGACTCGGCCAAGGTTCAGGACTGGGGATCCTCGGGATACCTCGAGGATCTGTCGTCGCAGCCCTGGGTGGGCGGGGTGCGCAAGGAGATCAAGCCGTTCGTTGAGAACGAGGGTAAGACCTATGCGATGCCGATGGAGGTTATTGGCATTTCGCTGTTCGCCAACAACGCCCTGCTGCAGAAGGCAGGAATCACGTCGACGCCCGCGACGTGGCCCGAGTTCGAGGCGGCCCTTCAGAAGGCGAAGGACGCCGGCATCACTCCAATTTCTTTGCCCAACAAGGGCGGGTGGACGGGAGACGCGGCGATCAACGCCATTGCTGCCACGCTCGTGTACAAAGACAACCCGACGTTCGACGCGGACTTCGTGCAAGGAAAGGCGTCTTTCTCTACGTGGAAGTCGTCGCTGCAGCAACTGATGGATCTGCAGTCGAAGGGGTTTGTTGATTTCAAGAGCGAGCTTGGCGTTGATGAGTGGAGCACTGGGATCTCTGACTTCCAGGCGGGCAAGAGCGCATTCTATGTGCAGGGCGCGTGGAACCAGTCAGCGTTCACGAAGGCCGGGCTGGATGACTCGTTGATCCCGTGGCCGGCGACCAGCAAGGCCGATTCGAACGCGAACCTGTTTGTCGGGACGATGTTCAGCGTCAATGCCAAGTCGAAGGTCAAGTCGGCGGCAGAGAAGTATGTCGAGTTCTGGTCTGAGAGCAAGAACGCCTCTCCTTATCTGGAGGCCGAGAATGCAGTGTCGCCGTTCACCAACGGCGAGAACCCGTCCGGAGCCGCGACAAAGGCCTTCGTTGCGGCGGTGAACGAGGGAAGGTACCGCATCCTTCCTTCCAACACGTGGGCGGATGCCGCGGGCGAGAAGACATTGCAGGAGCAGATCCAGGCCCTCTGGCTTGGTCAGCAGAGCATCGATCAGACGGTCAAGAACCTCGACGAGAAGCTCAAGCCCAAGAAGTAGGCAACGGCGGCAGGGGCCGTGTGGCATCCAGCTCGGCCCCTGCCGTTCAGTTCAATTGAAGGAATTTCGATGATCCACCGCAGACCGCTCGTAGCCGTCGCTTTCATGGCCCCCGCCCTGGCGTTGTACTTCGCCATTATTGTGTACCCGCTGGTGCAGGGGCTCGTGTTGAGCGTCACGGACAGCAAGATTGGCAATGCCGGCGACTTCGTCGGAGCGGCGAATTACGCCGCCATGGCAAAGGACGGCGACGTCATACGAGCACTGGGCGTCACGGTGGCGTATGCGGTCGTGGTGGTCATCGCACAGAATGCGATCGGTCTGGTCCTGGCCAGGGCTCTGTTCATGCGCCCGCGCGTCCGCCAGCTGGGCAGCACAATCATTCTCGTTCCCACTCTCATGTCAGCCGTGATGGCCGCGTTCGTCTGGAACTCGCTTCTGGCACCAGACGGAGCTGTCAACTCCCTCCTTAAATCGCTGGGTTTGAACACGCTCACACATGTGTGGCTCGGCGATCCGTCAACGGCACTCTGGGCGATCGCGCTGGTCAACATTTGGATGTTTTCGGGCTATTCAGCTGCCATCTTTTTAGCCGGGTACATGAACCTCCCGGCCGAACTCCTCGACGCATCGAGCGTGGATGGAGCGACAGGCTGGCGCAGATTTGTCTCGGTCGAGTGGCCGCTTCTCGCCCCGGCCACGACCGTAAGCGTCACCCTTTCCCTTCTGGGGTCGCTCAAAGTTTTCGAACTCCCCTTCGTGATGACGAACGGTGGGCCAGCCGGTTCAACCACGACCCTGACCATGCTGATCTTCCAAAAGATCTTCGGAGGACAGGGAAGTTTCGCCTATGGCACGACCATTGCCGTCCTGCTTCTGGTTGTCGTCGTGCTGTTTGCCGGAGCCACCCAATCCCTTCTTCGACGTCGCGAGGAGCGAATCTAACATGGAGAACACAACGATCACCGCAGCTCCAACACCCCCGACAGCATTCCGAGGGGAACGTCGAGCGGAACGTCGAGCCGGGGCACGACGTCGGCGCGGGCCCCTATCGCTGGTCGGCGACGTGATCCTGGCCATGTCCGTCATCCTGATCTTCGTCCCGTTCGCCTACACAGTCGTGACATCCTTGCGCCCGCCTTCCGACGTGATCAACGATCCGCTGGGCTGGCCGACGAGCCTGACGATCGATAACATCACGAACGCCTATTCGAAGATGAACTACACCCAGGGGGTGCTCAGTTCGACCATTGTCTTGGCGGGCGCGTTGATCTTGACCATCATCGTCGGAGCGCTTGCCGCGTACCCGCTTGCACGTATCACCCGTTCGTGGACGACGTGGGTGTACCGCCTCTTCCTTGCGGGCTCGACGGTCCCGATCTTTGTACTAATCGCACCGCTATACCTCTTGCTTCGAGACGTTGGCCTTCTGAACAGCTACGCGGGAATCATTCTCGCCTACACCGCCATCAACCTTCCGGTCGCGATCTTCTTCTACACGTCGTTCTTCCGACAGATTCCGATCGAGCTGGAGGAAGCGGCCGCGATCGATGGATCGGGACCGGTGCGCACGTTCTTCGTTGTGCTGTTCCCTCTCCTCCGACCCGTCACTGCGACCCTTGCCACGTTCCTGACTCTCAGTGTCTGGAATGACCTGCTCATTCCGCTGGTCTTCGTGCAGGATCCATCGTTGAAAACGGTGATGGTGAATGCCTACTCCCTTGTTGGCAGCTACACCCTGGACCCGAGTTTGCTCTTCCCCGCCGCGTTGCTCGGCGTCGCGCCCCTACTCATCGTGTTTGCCTTCTTGCAACGGCAAATCGTAAGCGGACTCACGATGGGTGCCGTGAAGTCCTGACAATGGCGAACAACAACTTACAACAGGCAACCGCTCTCCAAACAACGAACCCACGCCACGCCACGATCGAACGGTCCGAATTGCGCATCCGAGACCCGTACATCGTGGAGTACGAGGACCGCTACCTGCTCTTCGGGACGACGGATCCGAGCCCCTGGCACGGGCCGGGGGCCGGGTTCGACCGTTACGAGAGCGATGACCTCGAGCAGTGGAGTGGACCCTTCCCTGCCTTTCGTCCGGGTCCTGGATTCTGGGGCGAGACCCAATTTTGGGCGCCAGAAGTGCATTACTACAACGGCACATGGTGGATGTTTGCGACCTTCGCCGACCGCGCGGGCCGCCGCGGCACCCAGGTGCTGGCAGCAGCAGCCCCAGATGGGCTGTTCCAACCATGGAGTGACGGACCTGTCACACCGAGTGGATGGATGTGTCTTGATGGCACCCTGTACCAGGATCGCTCCGGTGCGCCATGGCTGGTCTTCTGTCATGAATGGCTTCAGGCAGGGGATGGCGCAATTTATGCGCAGCGTCTCAGTGACGACTTGCGAACCTCGAGAGGGGATCCGATTCTCCTGTTCACGGCCTCCGAGGCGCCCTGGACACGACCCTTTCGCAATGAGGAAACGGGTTACGACGACATCGCGTTCATCACTGATGGTCCCTTCGTGATCCACGATGACGCGGGGCTTGCACTCCTCTGGTCCAGCGGCGGCGAAGGAGGCTATTCAGTCGGAGTGGCCCGCAGCTCCACCGGACTCATCACCGGACCTTGGGTGCACGAATCGCAACCCCTCGTTGGATCTGATGGCGGACACGCAATGCTGCTCACAACACGAAATAGCCGCTTTCTGGTGTTTCACCAGCCCAATGAACTGACCTTTGAGAGGCTTACGATCCGATGCGTGGCCGAAACCAACGGGATCTACCGGGTCCCAGCTCCAAATGACGACTATTCCAACTAAACAAAACAATCGCCTCAGTGGCTTAGCCGGGCGACCTTTCCTTAGTGTCCTTTTTTGAACTGATCGGGAGATCTTGTGAATCAGAGAATTTCCGTTGGCTTCGTAGGACCTCGTGATGCTGAACTACTTGAGGGTCCCGCGCTGTCCAGAGCACAGGTGAATCGCGAATATTTGATGAGTCTCACCGCTGAGAACTTACTTCGCCCCTATCGCATGGAGGCGGGGTTGTGGCGATACTCCGGCTCTGTAGGGACAACTGTCGGAGAAACTGCAGCCGACGGCCCCGAAAACTGGCACTGGGGATGGGAATCGCCCACGAGTGACCTTCGCGGACATATCCTCGGTCACTGGTTGTCGGCCGCAGCCTACCTGTCAACACACGACGAGGAAGTACGAGCGCGAGCCAACCACATTGTCAAAGAGCTGGTCAGATGCCAGGAGGCGAATGGCGGTCAGTGGGTGGCTGGGATTCCGCGCGGATATATGGACCGGGTTGTGCAGGGTCAGGAGGTGTGGGCACCCCAATATACGGTTCACAAGATCCTCATGGGGCTGTGGGACATGTACGCGATCGGAGGCAGCGCCGCAGCGCTGAAGCTGCTCACGAACTTCGCTGATTGGTTCGTGCAGTGGACGGATCATTTGAGCCGCGGGCAGCTTGACGATGTTCTGGATGTGGAGACCGGGGGGATGCTGGAGATTTGGGCGAATCTCTACGGCGAAACGGGCGAGAATAAATACTCAGTGTTGATGAGCCGCTACGACCGCCCACGCTTCTTCGATCGTCTGCTCAGCGGTGAGGACGTGTTGACCAACAGGCACGCCAATACGCAAATCCCTGAAATACTGGGCGCTGCCCGAGCGTGGGAGGTTACGGGAGACCGGCGCTGGCGTGACATCGTCGAAGCGTTTTGGTTTCAGGCCGTTACTTCCCGTGGCACTTACTGTACGGGTGGGTCTACATCGGGAGAGGTCTGGCAACCTTCGAAAATTGTACTTTCGCGTTTGCACCGCGTGCAGGAGCATTGCACTGTTTACAACATGATGCGTTTGGCGCAAACCTTGTATAGCTGGACGGGCGAAAAGAGCTATGCGGACTACTGGGAACGGAACCTCGTAAACGGAATTTTTGCGCAGCAAAATCAGAGGACAGGCATGGTGACCTACTTTCTTCCCCTCGCGCCTGGCAGTGAGAAACAATGGGGTTCGCGCACCAACGACTTCTGGTGCTGCCACGGCACCCTCCTGCAAGCGCACTCTCACCACGCGACGGCTGCCGTGCAGCGGGACGAGGATGGTCTCCGCATCAGCCAATACATACCCTCGGACACACGTTGGGACGATGTCGCCGACACAAGCGTCGCCATTCGGATTCAGCAGGATCCTCTCGACGGTGTGGTGTTCGGACAAACTGAAACCCTGGACGGTCTAAACGCTATCCAACGTCTGGAGCCGGATCTGCCGACCGAACGCCCCGACCGAATGGTCTTCGATATCAAGGTGCGTCCAGACCAAACGACGCGATTCACCTTGCGACTACGAATACCAGATTGGGTCCGTGCCCCACTTCGCGTGTATTGCAACGGGAATGAGCTTGCTTACGTCGAGGAAGAAGGGTGGGTTCTCGTCGATCGCGACTGGTCGGCGGGAGATCTCCTACGCGTCGAATTCCCGACCCGGGTTCGCGCCATCCCGGCTCCCGAGAACCCTGGCGTACTGTCCTTCGAAGACGGACCCTATGTTCTCGCTGGATTGACCTCACGGCGCGTGCCAGTCGAACGCGCACATGGCGGGGACGCCACCACTATTCTCGCGCCGGATGAGACCAGGACGCATCACTGGTGGAATGCAGGCACGTACCGCACCATCCGCACCCCTGACATACAATTCGTACCCCTTTCCGACCTAACTGAAGGCGACTACACCGTCTACTTTCCCGTGGAGTCCGGCGATGACAGAAGTACAAGGAGCTTCAATGAGTAAAAGCACCCCGATCCGGGTCACAGTTTGGAACGAAAACCGGCATGAGCAGGAACACGAGCAGGTGGCAAAACTCTACCCCCGCGGCATTCACGGCGCAGTGAAGGAGGGTATCGAGGAGAACCTGGGTGCCGCCGTCGTCGTCCGCACCGCCACCCTGGACGAGCCGGAGCACGGCCTTACCGAAGAGGTCCTGGCCACCACGGACGTCCTGACCTGGTGGGGGCACATGTCCCACGCCGATGTCGATGACGAGATCGTGGAGCGGGTGCACCGCCACGTGCTCTCGGGAATGGGGCTGATCGTGCTCCACTCAGGCCACTGGTCCAAGATCTTCACCAAGCTCATGGGCACCACGTGCACCCTGCGCTGGCGGAGCGAGCAGGACCGCGAGCTGGTGTGGACCGTGGACCCCACCCACCCCATCGCCAAGGGCGTTCCGCACCCCATCATCATTGATGAGCAGGAAATGTACGGCGAATTCTTCGACATCCCTGGGCCGGAGGAACTGGTCTTCATCAGTTCGTTCAGCGGCGGCGAAGTCTTCCGCTCCGGCTGCACTTTCCGACGCGGCCACGGCAAGATCTTCTACTTCAGCCCCGGCGATCAGGACTTCCCGGTGTATCACCACAAGGACATCCGCCGGGTCATCTCCAACGCCGTCCAGTGGGCATTCACCGACCGGTCGCGCCGGGAACTTCCGGAACTGCTGCAATATGACACCGATGAGTTCTACAAGGGCGCCGACTACAAGGGCGCCACCGCGATCTACGAGGAAACCACGGCATGAGCCGCCCGTTCGCGACAATTGAGGACGATCGGGGTCCGCTAAAAGTGCTGCTGGTCGGCGCCGGAGCCATGGGCCACACCTGGCTGGGGGCGGTGGAGGCCTCGCCGCTCGTGGAGCTCAGCGGCATCGTTGACCTTAACCTGGACGCCGCGCGTGCCAGCGCCGCCTCGATCGGCAAACCTGACCTTCCAGTGGGGAGGGGAACAGCGCAACTGGCGTCCGACGTCGGCGCCCAGGCGGTCATCAACGTCACGGTTCCGGCCGCCCACCACCCCGTATCCGCCGAGGCGCTCTTCGCCGGGCTTCCCGTGCTGGGCGAAAAGCCGGTTGCGTCCACCGTGGCTCAGGGCCTGAGCCTGGTCGCTGCCGCCGAGCTCACCGGCCAGTTGTTCATGGTCAGCCAGTCCCGCCGCTACAACCGCGACCTGTTCGCCGGCAAGGCTCTCGCCGGCGGGCTCGGCCGGCTGGGCACGCTGTCCGCCGATTTCTTCAAGGCACCGCATTTCGGCGGATACCGCGACCAGATGGAGCACCCGCTACTGCTGGACATGGCCATCCACCAGTTCGACATGGCGCGCTTCCTCCTGGACGCGGACCCCGTCTCCGTATTCTGCGAGGAATACAACCCTGCTTGGAGCTGGTATCGAGGGGACGCGGCAGCCGTAGCGTCCTTCGAAATGTCCGGCGGCGAGCGGTTCGTGTTCAACGGAAGCTGGTGCAGCCCCGGGCGGGAAACCTCCTGGAACGCAGCCTGGCGGCTCGGCGGCGAAAACGGGACTGTCGTGTGGGACGGTGATAATCCCCCGACCGTGACCCCATCCTCCCCCGCAGACGCCGCTGCTGACATTGCTGTAGAGGATACTGTTCAGGTGCATGCCCCCGTTCACCCGGGCCGGAGAGTGGTGGAGGAGCCGGGCCCGGACGTCCACGGATCCTTGCACGAGTTCGTTTCAGCGCTCCGAACAGGAACTCCGCCCATGGGTCAGGTTCACGCGAACATCCTCAGCCTGGCCATGGTGGAAGCAGCCATCGAAAGCGCAGCCACCGGCTGGCGGGTGCAGATCGACGCACTACTGGAACGTTCCTATGAAGAGGCTGTCCGGGACGAGAAGCGGCAGGACGTGGCCGCCGTCCTCCACTCCTGGTCCATCGATGGTGCCTTCTCCGCCGCAGCCGCCCTCGGAGCTGCTCCTGGTACGGAAATGCCAAGCCAGATCCAGCCAGCCCCTCCAGAAAACAACAGAATCGGACGCGATGCCACTTTTTGACCTCCCGTTGGCCCAGCTCCGCAGCTATACCTCCGATGTGACGATGCCGGAAGACCTTCGCGAATTCTGGGATGCCACGATCGCGGATGCCAGAGCCTACCCCCTGAACGCCCGGTTTGAGCCCGTCGAGAACTACCTTTCTGTGATCGACACCTTTGACGTGACCTTCGCAGGGTACGGTGGGGAACCCATCAAGGGATGGCTGCACCTCCCTGCCACCAGGGACTCAGGTTCCAGGCTGCCTGTGGTGGTCCACTACGTCGGCTACTCCGGTGGGCGGGGACTGGCGAACCAGGAAACAGGGTGGGCGCAGGCGGGGTACGCGCATTTCATCATGGACACCCGTGGCCAGGGTTACGGTTTTGCTGTGGGTGAGACTGCTGATCCCCATCCGTCGGCTGGCGGCGTGGGTTATGCCGGCTTCATGACCCGGGGCGTCGGCAGCCGCGAAGACTACTACTACCGGCGGGTGTACACGGATGCCTTCCGGGCAGTGGAGGCAGCACAATCCCACCCTGAGGTGGATGCGGCACGAGTCGTCCTCGCCGGCGGAAGTCAGGGCGGCGGCATTGTGGTAGCTGTCTCCGGGCTGGTGGCCGGTCGGCTCGACGGCGTCGTGGCAGCTTTGCCCGACGTCCCGTTCCTGCAGGATTTTCCGCGCGCTATCGACATCGCCCCGCGTGGCCCGTACCCGGAAATCGCCGCCTTCCTTGCCCGTCATCGGGACCGGTATGAGCAAGTACTTGACGTCCTGCGCTATTTCGACGGCGTCAACCTCGGACGATGGGCTACGGCGCCTGCGCTCTACTCGGCAGCGCAAAGTGACGACATCTGCCCGCCCTCTACTGTCTTCGCCAGCTTCAACGCGTACGGCTCGGGCACTTCTGACGCGTCCCGTCCCGGCCCAACGAAGGAGATGGAGGTGTACAGGTTCAACAACCATGAAGGAGGGCAGGAACACCACTGGATAAAGCAGGTTCTGTTTCTCCGCCAGCTCCTAGTCTAACTCCCGGTTCAAATCGGCCGAAAAGACAAACCTGCTACTAGTGGGTTTGTGCATTTTCGACGGCAATCCTCATCAAGAACCTCGCCGCGTGCTGTCAATGCTCCCGGTCTCTGTGTCCCGTGGGTACTTCGACGTTGCCCTCATGTCGGCAACCTTGGCGATCATCGGCTACCGCTGCATCCATAAGTTCTCCCACATCGTAGCGGTCCTCAGCGCCGTCGTGTTCGTGATCCTGCTTGTCCGCATTATCACCGACTCGAACATGGGCGCGGTCGTCGAAACGAACGTCTTCGATGGTGCCGCATTCGTCCTCGGGGTTTCCCTGTCGGCCGAGTTCCAAGGCGAGTCTGAGAAATCAACGCCCCTGACGGTCCCCTCTTCCTTAGCTTGACGACAGGGCACTTATCGGCAGACTGGCCGCTTCCGCACGCTCGGCCGTCAAGCGCGTGATCCGGCAAACCTCCACAGCCCCTGCCAACGACTAAGAGCCCGCGCCGCCCCCCTTGCATTCGTAGTGCCGCATCGACTAAACGGATAAATCCGGCCTGAATGCCCTCGGTCGGCTCAGCGACGGAACCGCGCACGCAATGAAATTCAAGACCGGCGTCATGTCGTCATTGCACGCGCATGCGATGAGCAGAATGTGGGCCGAAGGAGGACTAGGCAAATGGCTGCGAACAGCTACGAAAAAGCGGATTTAAGTGTGGACAATGTACACACCCCCTTTGGCCTGACAAAGCCGTCCCCAGCTAAGGCTCTCCGCTCCGGCAATGAGCCAGAACTGAAGAACTTTGACGCAGGCTCTCGAAGTCATGTCGCGCTCAGTACCCCTACCCATGAAGAGGTGTAGGCCAACCACGACCTACCGAACGAACCAAGAGAGGAACATATAACCCCAGCTCACAGCACGCGGAGGGCCAACCAGCCACGACCCTGAACCCGCTCCCCCACAACAAAACAGGCGAACCGCGGCGCCAGGCACACCCCGCGGTCAATGTCAGAGGGAACTGACCACCTAATTTGTACACACGTTAAAGCAAATACCCCCTCTGACGAGGGGGTATGCCGTGCCCGAGGTGGGACTCGAACCCACACACCTTTCGATACCGCATTTTGAGTGCGGCGCGTCTGCCAATTCCGCCACTCGGGCGCGGAAACACCGAAACAAGACTAACCGACGTCGAGCTCTTCACAGAACTCAACGCTCCCTGTTGCAGTGCGCGAAACTACTCTACATGCAGATAGGCTAATTTTCAGAACCGGCGCGGCCGAGCAATAAATCATACGCAGCGACCGGGTGCAACTAAGATGGTTGAGAACCCGCCGTACGTCTTGAAGGAGATCCCGTGTCAGAACAGACGGAGTCCAAGCCCGCATCCCAGCCGGCACGCCGAGTAGTTGTCGCAGAAGATGAAACCCTCATCCGCCTGGACATCATCGAGATCTTGAAGGGCGAAGGCTACGACGTTGTCGGTGAGGCCGACAACGGTGAGAAGGCCGTTCAGCTGGCCGAGGAACTGAAGCCGGATCTGGTCCTCATGGACGTCAAGATGCCGGTCATGGACGGCATCTCCGCCGCGGAGAAGATCGTCAAGGCGAGGATCGCCCCCGTTGTCCTGCTGACAGCGTTCAGCCAGAAGGAACTCGTGGAGCGCGCCCGCGACGCCGGGGCCATGGCCTACGTCGTCAAGCCTTTCACTCCAGCCGACTTGATCCCGGCTATCGAGATCGCACTGTCCCGCCACGAGGAGATCAAGGCCCTCGAGAACGAGGTGTCCGACCTCCAGGAGCAGTTCGCCACGCGGAAGCTTGTGGAGCGGGCAAAGAGCCTCCTGACCACGAAGATGGGCCTCACGGAGCCGGAAGCATTCCGCTGGATCCAGAAGACCTCTATGGACCGTCGCCTCAGCATGCGCGAGGTCGCCGAGACCATCATCAACCAGGTCAACTAGCACTACCCGCGAAGGGCGCCGCTCCCACGGGAAGCGGCGCCCTTTCGTCGTCTCCGGACACGCCTGGGCGTCCTTCGTGCCCCCAGAACCCGACACCGCCACTCGCCCCCGGGACAGCGCCCGCGGCCCGCCGCCCGAACCAGCTCGCCCCCGCAAACCACCCAGCCGCAAAACAAGACAAAGGAGGCCCCGCCAAACGGCGGAGCCTCCTGAACAGCGCGGAAAGATCAGGCCTTGGACTTGGCCTTCTTCTTCTTTTCCGGCCACGGTCCCAGCTTTTCCTTGCGGGCTGCGGCTTCTTCCACACGGGACGTGTCCGCGAGGTCTCCTACCCTGTGCACCTTGAGCGAGTTCGTGGAACCAGCCTGTCCGGGAGGGGAACCGGCAGCGATGACCACGAGGTCGCCGTTCTCGACGATCTTCATCTCGAGGAGGCTGCGGTCCACCTGGGCCGTCATGGCATCGGTGTGGCCCACCATGGGGACCAGGACGGGCTGGATGCCCCAGGTCAGAGCCAGCTGGTTCCAGACGTGCTCCACGGGGGTGAAGGCGAATACCGGCTTGACGGGACGCAGGCGGGACAGTCGGCGGGCCGAGTCACCGGACTGGGTGAACGTACAGATGTACTTTGCGTCCAGCTGGTCGGCGATTTCGACGGCGGCACGCGTGATGGCGCCTCCGCGGGTCTTGGGCTTGGTACCCAGCGGGGGAACGCGCTCAAGTCCGTGTTCTTCGGTGGACTCGATGATCCGGGCCATGGTCTTGACCGTCTCGATCGGGTACTTGCCCACGCTGGTCTCGCCGGAGAGCATGACTGCGTCGGCGCCGTCCAGCACTGCGTTCGCGCAGTCCGAAGCCTCGGCGCGGGTCGGGCGCGGGTTGTCGATCATCGATTCGAGAACCTGGGTGGCCACGATGACCGGCTTGGCCCAGCGGCGTGCCAGTTCGATGGCGCGCTTCTGGACGATCGGCACTTCCTCGAGCGGGAGTTCCACGCCGAGGTCGCCACGGGCAACCATGATGGCGTCGAAGGCGTCGATGATTTCGTGGAGCTGGTCCACTGCCTGCGGCTTCTCGATCTTGGCGATGACCGGCACGCGACGGCCTTCTTCGTCCATGATTTCGTGCACGCGCTTGATGTCGGAGGCATCGCGGACGAAGGACAGTGCGACCATGTCGACACCGCGCTTCATGGCCCAGCGGAGATCGTCCTCGTCCTTTTCGCTCAGTGCGGGGACGTTGACGGCGACGCCGGGCAGGTTGATGCCCTTGTTGTTGGAGACCCAGCCACCGACGGTCACCGTGGCGACCACCTTGACGTCGTCAACCTCGATGGCGCGCAAGGCAACCTTGCCGTCGTCGATCAGCAGTGCGTCGCCGACGTTGACGTCTTCGGTCAGGCTCTTGAGCGTGGTGGAGCAGATGTCCTTGGTACCGGGGACGTCCTCGGTGGTGATGGTGAAAGTGTCACCGACGGCGAGCTCGTGGGGGCCGTCGACAAATCGACCCAGGCGGATCTTCGGGCCCTGCAAGTCGGCCATGATGGCAACGGGCTTGTGGAGCTGGGCGGAAGCCTTGCGGACGTTCTCGTACGTGTTGTCGTGTACTGAGTAGTCGCCGTGGCTCATGTTCATGCGGGCGACGTCGACGCCGGCCTCCAGCACCGCGAGGGTGTTGTCAAAGCTGGAAATTGCCGGTCCGAACGTTGCCACGATTTTTGCGCGTCTCATATACCTACCCTAGTAGTGTGCTGCAGTTGGAGTTGGGAAAGCGTCGTGCGCCGGTCCTTAGAGGACCGATATAGCCCGGTCGGTGGGAGCCACCGGCGCGGGGAGAATGGTGCTGCCCATGAGGTACTTGTCGACGGCGGCAGCGCAGGCGCGGCCTTCGGCGATCGCCCAGACAATCAAGGACTGCCCGCGGCCTGCATCGCCTGCCACGAAAACGCCCTCGGTGTTGGTCATGTAGTACCCATCTCGGGCCACGTTGCCGCGGCCGTCGAATTCTGCGCTGACCTGTTCGGTGATACCGGCAGGTTCCGCGCCCGTGAAGCCGAGCGACAGGAAGACCAGATCGGCCGGAATCACGCGCTCTGTACCGGCCTTCGGCAGGCGCTTGCCGTCCACGAACTCGGTCTCGGCGACCTTGACGCCAGTGAGCTTGCCGTTTTCGCCGACAAATTCAACGGTCGAGGCAAGGTAGGTGCGTTCGCCGCCCTCTTCGTGTGCGCTGGCAACCTCGAAGAGCGTGGGGAACGTCGGCCACGGCTGGTGCGAGGCGCGCTCGAGCGGCGGCTGCTTGCCGATCGCGAGGGTGGTGACCGAGGCGGCGCCGTGGCGGTGTGCCGTGCCGAGGCAGTCGGCGCCGGTGTCGCCGCCGCCGAGGATGATCACGTGCTTGCCCTTGGCATCGATCTGGCCCTCCACGGTTTCACCGGCAACCACGCGGTTGGCGGGCACCAGGTAGTCCATGGCGAAGTGGATGCCTTCAAGCTCGCGGCCCGGGATGGGAAGGTCGCGCGGAACGGTAGCACCGGTGGCGATCACCACGGAGTCGTACCGGCGGCGCAACTGCTCCCAGGTCACGTCGCTTCCGACCGCGACACCCGTGCGGAACCGCGTGCCCTCGGCCTTCATTTGCTCGACGCGGCGGTCGACCTGTTCCTTCTCCATCTTGAAGTCGGGGATGCCATAGCGCAGCAGTCCCCCGATCTTGTCGTCGCGCTCGTAGACGGCCACGGTGTGTCCGACGCGCGTCAGCTGCTGTGCGACTGCAAGCCCCGCGGGGCCGGAGCCGACGACGGCGACCGTCTTCCCGGAGAGACGCGTCGGCGGAAGGGGTTGTACCCAGCCGTTTTCGAAGGCGTCGTCGATGATCGAAACTTCAACCTGCTTGATGGTCACAGCGGGCTGGTTGATGCCCAGGACGCAGGATGCTTCACACGGCGCGGGACACAAGCGGCCCGTGAACTCCGGGAAGTTGTTGGTCGCGTGCAAGCGCTCAATCGCTTCCTCGCCCTTTCCGCGCCAGGTAAGGTCGTTCCACTCCGGGATGAGGTTCCCCAGCGGGCAGCCTTGGTGGCAGAACGGCACGCCGCAGTCCATGCAGCGGCCGGCCTGGCTCTTGAGCACACCCTTGTCCTGGGCTTCGTAGACTTCTTTCCAGTCCATGATGCGGACGGGAACGGGACGGCGTGGCTGCGTCTCGCGCTGCCGGACTTTCAGAAATCCGCGTGGATCAGCCACCGGTTACCTCCAGGATTCGGGACCATACTTCTTCGCCATCGGGATCAAGGCCCTCTTCGATGGCGTCGAGACGGGTTTGCAGGACTGCGGCGTAGTCGCGCGGCAGAACTTTGGTGATGCGGGCGGCTGTGTCATCGAAGTTTTCGAGCAAGCGGCCTGCGAGGACGGATTCGGTTTCTTCCACATGCTTGACCAGGAGGCCGTGGACGATGGTGCGGTCCTCGTCGTCGAGCTCACGCAGCTGCAGTTCGCCGGAATCCAAGGCCTGCTTGTTCACGCGGGCAGGCTGGAGGTCCAGCACGTACGCGGTACCACCGGACATGCCGGCACCGAAGTTGCGTCCGGTGCGGCCGATGATGAGCGTCTGGCCGCCGGTCATGTACTCGCAGCCATGGTCACCGATGCCTTCGACGACGGCGGTGGCCCCCGAGTTGCGCACCAGGAAGCGTTCGCCCACCTGGCCACGAAGGAACATTTCGCCGCTCGTAGCCCCGTAACCGATCACGTTGCCGGCGATGACGTTGCGTTCCGCCTGGAAAACGTTGGTGCGGTCCGGCCGGACGATGATCCGTCCACCGGAGAGGCCCTTGCCGACGTAGTCGTTGGAGTCACCGAACATGCGCAGGGTGATGCCCGCCGGAAGGAAGGCGCCCAGCGACTGCCCGGCGGTGCCCTTCAGCGTGATGTCGATAGTGTCGGTGGCGAGGACATCGATGCCGAACGTCTTGGTCACGACGTGCCCCAGCATGGTGCCCACGGAACGGTCCGTGTTGATGACGTCGACGGCGATCTTCACCGGCGTGCGGTCGCTCAAGGCCTCGGCGGCCATGCCGATGAGGCGCTGGTCGAAGTGCTTGTCGAGCTCGTGGTTCTGGCCGGTGAGGTTCCGCAAGGGAACGTCGTCGTCGAACTCGAGTCCGTGCAGGATCGGGTCCAGGTCCAGTCCGTCGGCCTTCCAGTGGTCGACCGCTTCGCGGGTGTCAAGGACCTCGGCGTGGCCGATGGCTTCTTCGAGGCTGCGGAAACCGAGTTCGGCAAGCAGCTCGCGGACTTCCTCGGCAAGGAATTCGAAGAAGTTGACCACGAATTCGGGCTTGCCTGTGAAGCGCGAACGAAGCTCCGGGTTCTGGGTTGCGACGCCGACCGGGCAGGTATCGAGGTGGCAGACGCGCATCATGATGCAGCCGGAAACCACGAGGGGCGCGGTCGCGAAACCGTACTCCTCGGCACCCAGCAGCGCAGCGATGACGACGTCGCGGCCCGTCTTAAGCTGGCCGTCCACCTGGACCACGACGCGGTCGCGGAGCCCGTTGAGCATGAGCGTCTGCTGGGTCTCAGCGAGGCCGAGCTCCCACGGGACACCCGCATGCTTGAGCGAGTTCAGCGGCGAGGCGCCGGTTCCGCCGTCGTGCCCTGAAACAAGCACGACGTCGGCCTTCGCCTTGGTGACGCCGGACGCCACCGTGCCGATCCCGACTTCGGACACAAGCTTCACGTGCACTCGCGCCGAGGGGTTGGCCCGCTTGGCGTCGTAGATGAGCTGCGCGAGGTCCTCGATCGAGTAGATGTCGTGGTGGGGAGGCGGGGAAATGAGCCCGACGCCGGGGGTTGAGTGGCGGGTCCGGGCTACCCAGGGGTAGACCTTCTGCGCCATCAGCTGGCCACCTTCACCGGGCTTGGCGCCCTGGGCCATCTTGATCTGGATATCTTCGGCGTTGGTCAGGTACAGGCTGGTCACGCCGAAACGGCCGGAGGCAATTTGCTTGATCGCGGAGCGGCGCTCCGGGTCCAGCAGGCGGTCCACGTCTTCGCCGCCTTCGCCGGTGTTGGACTTGGCGCCCAGCCGGTTCATGGCGATTGCGAGCGTTTCGTGGGCTTCCTTGGAGATCGAGCCGTAGCTCATCGCTCCGGTGGAGAACCGCTTCACGATGCTGGAAACCGGTTCGACTTCCTCAAGCGGCACTGCGGGGCGCAGGGTGTCCTTGAACTTCAAGAGCCCGCGCAGGGTCATGAGGTTCTCGGACTGGTCGTCAATTCCCTTGGTGTAGGACTTGAAGATGTCGTAGCGGCGTTCGCGCGTGGCGTGCTGCAGGCGGAAGACGGTCTCCGGATTGAACAAGTGGGGTTCGCCATCGCGGCGCCACTGGTATTCGCCGCCACCGAGCAACGGACGGTGCGGCAGCTCGATGCCGCCTTCCGGGTACGCCATCTGGTGGCGCGCGGAAACTTCGGCGGCGATGACGTCCAGGCCGACGCCACCCAACTGCGAGTGGGTGCCGGAGAAGAATTCGTCCACGAGGTCCTGGGACAGGCCCAGGGCTTCGAAAGTCTGGGCGCCGGTGTAGGAGGCCACCGTGGAAATGCCCATCTTGGACATGATCTTCAGGACACCCTTGCCGAGGCCCTTGATGAGGTTGTAGACGCCGTCTTCGGCAGTCACACCAACGACTTCGCCAGTGCTGATGAGCTGCTCCACGGATTCCATTGCCAGGTACGGGTTCACGGCGGAAGCGCCGAAGCCCACCAGCACAGCCACGTGGTGCGTTTCGCGGACGTCGCCGGCCTCGACCACCAGGGCGGTCTTGGTGCGGTTGGCGCTGCGGAGCAAGTGGTGGTGTACCGCGCTGACAAGCAGCAGGGACGGGATCGGAGCCCACTGCGCGTTGGAGTCGCGGTCGGACAGCACGATGTACTGCACACCACGGTTGATCGCGCCGGAAACCTGCTCGCAGATTTCGGTCAGGCGGCTCCGCAGGGCCGCTTCGCCGCCCTCCGGGCGGTACAGTCCGCGGACCTTCATGGCGACTTTGTCGCCGTCGGCGTTCTCGATGTTGGCGATCTTAGCGAGTTGATCGTTGTTGATCACCGGGAACGGCAGGGAGATCTGCGGCTGGCGCACCTGCCCGACGTCGAGAAGGTTGCCGTTGGGACCGATGGCACACTTCAGCGAGGTGACAAGCTCTTCGCGGATCGCGTCCAGGGGCGGGTTGGTGACCTGGGCGAAAGACTGCACGAAGTAGTCGAACAGCAAACGCGGACGCTTGGACAGCACGGCAACCGGAGTGTCGGAGCCCATGGCGCCGAGAGGTTCGGCCCCGGTGCGGGCCATCGGCCCAAGGAGGATCTTCAATTCCTCGGTGGTGTACCCGAAAGTCCGCTGGCGGATGTTCACGGACGCAGCCGTGTGCAGAACGTGTTCGCGCTCCGGAAGGTCGTTGAGGTCGATCAAGTTGTCCTTGACCCATTCAGCCCACGGGTTGGCCGCGGCCACCTCGGCCTTGACCTCGGCGTCGTCGATGATGCGACCGGCTTCGGTGTCCACCAGGAACATCTTGCCCGGCGAAACACGGCCCTTCTTGACCACCTTGGCGGCCTCGACATCTATCACGCCGACCTCGGAGGCGAAGACGATCAGGCCATCCTCGGTGATCCAGTAACGGCCGGGGCGCAAGCCATTGCGGTCAAGGGTCGCACCAACAAGGTTGCCGTCGGTGAAGGACACTGCTGCCGGACCGTCCCACGGTTCCATGAGCAGCGAGTGGTACTCGTAGAAAGCGCGGCGGGCCGGATCCATCGTGGCGTGGTTTTCCCACGCCTCGGGGATCATCATCATGATCGAGTGCGTGATGGGCCGCCCGGAAAGCCAGAGCAGCTCGGCAACCTCGTCGAATGAAGCGGAGTCCGATGCACCCGGGGTGCAGATGGGGTACAGCTCCTCCGGGGAATCGCCCAGCAGCGGGTTCGCGAGCTGGGACTGGCGCGCCCGCATCCAGTTCCGGTTGCCCTTCACGGTGTTGATTTCACCGTTGTGGGCGATGGTGCGGAAGGGCTGGGCAAGCGGCCACGACGGGAAGGTGTTCGTCGAGAAGCGCGAGTGCACGATGGCCAGCTTGGTCTTGAAGCGCTTGTCCGAGAGATCCGGGTAGAACGGCTCCAGCTGGGCGGTTGTCAACATGCCCTTGTACACGATGGTGCGCGAGGACAGCGACGGGAAGTAGACGCCGAACTTGTTCTGCGCGCGCTTGCGGACACGCCAGGCCCGGGAGTCGAGTTCATTCCTGTCGAGCACTTCGCCCGTGGCGGAAGCGAGGAAGGGCTGGGCGAAGTAGGGCATGCAGGCTCGGGCCATGGCACCGACCAGGTCCCCGACGACCGGCACTTCACGCCAGCCAAGAACCGTCAGGCCCTCATCGGCTGCAAGCGCCTCGATGCCGGCCTTTGCGGTCTCTGCCTCGCGGGTTTCAGCCGGCAGGAAGGCGGTACCAACCACGTACTGGCCGGGTGCGGGGAGCTCGAACTCAGTGATGGCCCGGAAGAACTCGTCCGGGACCTGCATGAGGAGCCCGGCACCGTCGCCCGTGCCTTCGTCGGCGCCAACGGCGCCCCGGTGCTCAAGATTGCGCAGGGCAGTCAGGGCCGCTTCCACGATGTCATAGCCGGGTTCACCACGCAGCGTGGCAATAATGGCCAGGCCACAAGCGTCCTTCTCCTGCTCAGGGTTGTAGAGTCCCTGGGCTTCCGGGAGCGCAGCGAAACGCTTGAAGGGCGAGATGGCCCCCTGCGGTTCGACTGATTCGGACCAGCTTGGGTTATGAAGACGGGTCATTGAAGACGTCCTTCCTCGAGATCGTGCGAATGGAAGGGACAACGTTGGCCCCACCTTGCCTGCCGTGTGACGGGCATAACAAAGCGCTAGTTACTTGAAATTGTAGGTCAGCGGGCAAGACGCAACGAACAGTTACGCATGTCCCTGACCCAAGCTTGACCGCGGAGCCTCTGTGTGCTGCCGGGCGACTGCCA
Organism: Arthrobacter sp. 05L417; assembly: GCF_056397865.1. Lineage (NCBI taxonomy): Bacteria > Bacillati > Actinomycetota > Actinomycetes > Micrococcales > Micrococcaceae > Arthrobacter > Arthrobacter sp. 05L417. Next base: position 103,453 of record NZ_JBFTOG010000004.1, on the reverse strand, counting down.
AGGGTGCCACGACGCTGTGGCCGGGGGCCTCTGGGCGGTAGCCCGGTTCCCCTGTGCCGTAGCGCTGGCTACTTGGTGCTGCCAGCTTCCGGCCCGGATCCGGGGGCGCTGCTGGCGGTGGTTTCGGTGGACGCGGAGCCGGAATCCGACGTGACGCCGGCATGTGACTCCTCGGCCGTTTCCGTAGGCTCAGCAGTATGGCCCAGATCGCTTTGGTTATTCCGGAGATTACCATGAGCACCGGTATCTGAGACAGATCCGTCCGTATCATGGCCCTTCGCACCGGTCACAATTGTGCTGTTCGTCTCACCGGCAGCAGTCGTCTCATCGTCCCCGGCACTTGAGACATCGGTGGCGGACTCATCCGCTTCGGCGGTCACCGCAGCGGGTTCCTTGCCGGGAAGGTACGCCGTGTCCGGCTCGGGCCTGCCGCGCAGGCTCAGTGCGATGAAAATGATGAGCGCCGCGACGAAGACGAAGATGCTGGTCCATACATTGAGACGTGTAGTGATGCCGAAGAGGTTGATCTGTTCGGCATCGTCAATACGCAACGCTTCGATCCAGACCCGACCAAGTGTGTAGTAGATGGCGTATAGCCAGAAGAGTCTGCCTCGGCGGAAATGGAAGCGGCGGTCCAGGACAAGGAGGACCACGACGCCGATGATGTTCCAGAGGGATTCGTAGAGGAACGTCGGGTGGAACAGCGTGTCACTAGGCATGCCGGCCGGAAAATTGGGGCTGTTGGGGTCTATTTGGAGGCCCCATGGCAACGTGGTGGGGCCACCGAAGAGTTCCTGGTTGAACCAGTTTCCCCAACGTCCGATCGCTTGTGCCAGCAAGAGCCCGGGGGCTGCAGCGTCGAGGAAGGCCGTGAGCTTGACGCCGGAGCGGCGGCAGCCGAGCCACGCACCGATAACGCCGAGAACCACGGCACCCCAGATGCCCAGGCCACCCCGCCAGATCTGCGGGATCAGGGAGAGGTCGCCGGTGCCGTTGAAGCCCGGGCCGAAGTACGCGTCCGGTGAGGAGATCACGTGGTAGAGACGGCCGCCCACAATGCCGAAGGGGATAGCCCAGATAGCGATGTCCCACAGGCTGCCTTCGGGTGTGCCGCGACGCTTCCAGCGCACGGCGGTGAGCCACAAGCCCACGATGATGCCCAGAAGGATGCACAGGGCGTACGCATGGATGCGGAGAGTCCCCCACGGAAGCGGAATATCAAATCCGGACCATGAGGGGCTCGGAATGCTCATGGGAGCCATTGCCGCGACGTGGAGGAGACTCTGCATTGTCTACGCGTTTCCTTTTCTAGGCCTGCGCTGTGTTGTGGGCTTGCGCTGTGTCCCGGCCGAGGCCGGCACTGAGGTTCTTGGTGAGTTGCGCGACGGCGTCAACGCCGCCGTCGCGGATGGCCGCAACTAAGGCGGTACCGACGATCACGCCGTCGGCGTATGCCGCAATCTCGCGGACATGGTCCGCGGTGGAGACGCCGAGCCCGACGCACACCCGCTCGGCGCCAGCCGCATGGGTGTCTGCCACAACTTTTTCCGCGGCGCTGCTGACGGACTGGCGGGCTCCCGTGACGCCCATGATGGATACAGCGTAGACGAAGCCGCGGCTCGCCTCCACGGTCATGGCCAAACGTTCCGGCGTAGACGAGGGCGCCACGAGGAACACCCGGTCTAGTCCGTATTTGTCGGATGCGGCAAACCATTCGGCTGCCTCGTCCGGAATGAGGTCCGGCGTGATGAGTCCGGCTCCTCCGGCCTCGGCCAGCCTGCGTGAGAACTCGTCGACGCCCATGCGCATGACGGGGTTCCAGTAGGTCATGACCAGCACGGCGGCGTCGGTGGCTGCAGTGATGCCCGCTACGACGTCGAAGACGCTGGCGACGCGGAACCCGTTGGCGATTGCCTCTGTGGTTGCAGCCTGGATGACAGCGCCGTCCATGACGGGGTCCGAATACGGGATGCCGATTTCAATGAGGTCCGCACCGTTGCGGGCCATGGCAATGCCGGCGTCGATGCTTGACTGAACGTCCGGGTAGCCTGCTGGCAGGTAGCCGATCAACGCAGCCCGGCCTTGCGCCTTCGCCCGGTCGATCGCTGCTGCGGACTTACTGCTCATCTGTTCAGTCATCAGTTCTGGTCCTCGCTTGCTTCTTCAGTGCTGATCTCAAGGTTGCTGCGTTCGGACGGTCCCTTGGGCTTGCGCGTGGAGAGGGTGGTGCCCTTGACGTTGCCGTTTTCATCCAGCATGTCGAACCATGCCGCGGCCGTTTCCACGTCCTTGTCGCCGCGCCCGGAAAGGTTCACGATGATGATCGTGTCGGCCGGGTTTTCCTTGCCTTCAGTGAGCTGTTTGCCCACCTTGATGGCACCGGCGAGGGCGTGCGAGGACTCGATGGCGGGGATGATGCCTTCGGTCCGGCAGAGCAGGCGGAACGCGTCCATGGCCTCGGTGTCCGTGATGGGCTCGTATGTGACGCGGCCGATGTCCGCGAGGTAGGAGTGCTCCGGACCGACGCTCGGGTAATCCAGGCCTGCGGAAATCGAGTGGGACTCGATGGTCTGGCCGTCTTCGTCTTGCATGAGGTATGACCGTGCACCGTGCAGCACGCCGGGACGTCCGAGGGTGATCGCGGCCGCATGGCGTCCGGTTTCGACGCCGTCGCCGCCGGCTTCAAAGCCGTAGATCTTCACGGAGGGGTCATCCAGGAAGCTGTGGAAGATGCCGATGGCATTGGAACCGCCGCCGATGCAGGCACAGACGGCGTCCGGAAGTTTGCCGGTCTGCTCCAGGATCTGGGCGCGGGCTTCCTCCCCGATGACCTCGTGGAAGAAACGCACCATCGCCGGGAACGGGTGCGCCCCTGCCGCGGTGCCCAGCAGGTAGTGGGTGTTGTCCACATTGGAAACCCAGTCGCGGAGGGCGTCGTTGATGGCGTCCTTGAGCGTCTGTGATCCGTTGGTCACGGGAACCACGGTGGCGCCCAGGAGTTGCATGCGGGCCACGTTGAGTGCTTGGCGGCGGCAATCCTCTGCGCCCATGTAGACAACGCATTCAAGGCCGAGCAAGGCTGCAGCGGTGGCGCTGGCAACTCCGTGCTGGCCGGCGCCGGTCTCGGCGATGACACGGGTCTTGCCCATGCGCTTCGCGAGCAAAGCCTGGCCGAGGACGTTGTTGATCTTATGGGATCCGGTGTGGTTCAGGTCTTCGCGCTTGAGGAAGATGCGCGCCCCGCCGGCGTGCTGGGAGAAACGCTTGGCTTCTGTGAGCAGCGACGGACGGCCCGAGTAGTTCTTGTTGAGGTCCTTCAACTGGGCAAGGAACTCAGGATCGGCTTTGGCCTTCTCGAACGTGTCCTCGACTTCGTCCAGGGCGGCAATGAGGGACTCGGGCATCCAGCGTCCGCCGTATGAGCCGAAGTACGGCCCCGGGGCGTTGCGGAGCGAAGCTCCGCCCTGTAGGAATGCGCCGGCCACATTCTCTTCCGAGTTGGCTGTTGATGCGTCCACCATCAGTCTCACCGTCCTGTTCAGTTGGTAGTTGGGTTTTCCAGGAGCCACAGGACAGCAAGCAGCCGCGTTGTCTGCTGCTGTCCCGGTCCACGCCGTGGATTCAGGCCTGTCTCAGGTCCTGACGGCGATGGCGGCAGCTCCGGCCGCCTTGAATTCACTGATCCGCTCACGCGGGGTGGAGTCGCTCACAAGGGCTTCGCCCACAAGGATTGCGTGGGCACCGTTCCCGGCATAATGCGCGACGTCGTCGGCGTTCCGCACGCCGGACTCGGCCACCACAACCGCCCCCGCCGGAATGCTTCCGGCGAGCGAGGCGAACAAGGAGCGGTCGACGTCGAGCGTCTTGAGGTTGCGGACGTTCACTCCGATGATCCGTGCCTGGGCTGCGGCCGCACGCTCGATTTCCTCGGGAGTGTGGGTTTCCACCAGGACGTTCATGCCGAGCTCGTGGCTCAACGCGCTGAATTCCCGCAGCTGTGCATCGGAAAGCGCCGCGACGATCAGCAGGATCAGGTCCGCGCCATGGGCACGGGCTTCCCAGATCTGGTACTCGTCAACCGTGAAGTCCTTGCGCAGCAACGGAATGTCGACGGCGGCACGCACCGCGTCGAGGTCCGCCAGGGACCCGTTGAAGCGCCGCTGTTCGGTGAGGACGCTGATCACGGAGGCGCCGCCGTCGGCGTACTGCACCGCAAGTGCCGCAGGGTCGACGATGCTCGCGAGATCGCCTTTGGAGGGGCTGCGGCGCTTGATTTCCGCGATGACCTTCAGTTCGTCGCGGCTGGCCGACGGACCGCCCAAGGCGGCCCACGCGTCCAGCGCTGGCGCTGTGGCCGCAGCGCGCTCTTTCAGCTCGTCAAGGCCAACAAGGCGGCGCCGAGCCTCCATGTCCTCCCTGACGCCGACGATGATGTCATCAAGAACGGTCACAGTCAGTGGCCGGCGTTCTTCAGCTTGCTGCCGTCGACGCCGTAGCCCGCCTTGCGCATGGCCCAGCCGGCAATCAGGCCGGCGAACATGACGACGATGCCGGCGATGAAAATGGGGGTGCTGGCGATAACAAAGGCGATGGAGGACACCAAGGCCCCTACCAGCATGACAATCACGCAGGTCCACGCGGCCGGGCTGTTGCCGTGGCCGATGGCGTCGCTGTGGCTCGCAGCGGTCACAGGGGCCTTGCTCGCGGACACTGTGGTTTTGCTCATGTGAAAATCTCCTCAGGATGAATACTGCTTACATTCTGCCATTTATTGACCGCACCCGGGACATCGTCCGACGTCCGGACAGTCGGGTCCTACGTGGGGTCTTCTCCGCGCGAGAGGCTGTCCCAGCTATCGATCTCATCGACGGGACCGGACCCCGCGAGGGCCGCCCGGCTGGCGACGTCGTACTTGGTGCGCGCCTTCCAGTGCCGGCCCGCGAGCGGCAGCAGGGCACCGCACAAAGCCAGCAAGCCTGCAGCCACGACGGCGAGTACCGGAAACACGGTGGACGACGCAGCTGCCTGACCACCCGAAATGCCGGTGGTCGCCGCAATGGTTCCTTGCGCCGCACCGAGGGGGTCCGCCAGGACCGTCACCGCGGCAATGATGATGCCTGCCGAGGCAAGCACGATGATCGTTGCGATGATCCAGCGCGAAACCTTGCCCGCAATGGATGATGCCAGTCCCCCGGCAAGGGCGACGAGCGCGAGTGCGGTCACCGCCGTTGCCGCCTTGCTCCCTTGAACGTGGAGATCGGCATTCGCCGCGGCAGCGGGATCGAGCCGGACGTTGATCCAGGTCTGTGTCGTGGTCCCGAAAACGGCGAGGGCAAAAATTGCCATGGCTAGCACAACGTTGCCCTTCCGTGCCCACACGGGAGGCTTTCTGGTGGCCGTCTGGGGGTGGGCAGCGCTCACGGGGTGGGGGTCCCGTCGTCGACCGTCTCCGCGGAAACCGCGTCCGGGGAAATGTTGTGAAGCGATCCTGCGGTGTGCACGGCACGCAAGGGGGCGGCCGCCTTGTTGACAGTCTCGAGCGCTTCGGAAGGTTTATGGGAATCGGCCACGATGCCGCCGCCGGCCTGGACGTAGGCCCGGCCCTCACGCAACAGTGCCGAACGGATGGCGATCGCCATGTCCATATCTCCTGCGAAGTCCAGGTAACCCACCACACCGCCGTAGATGCCACGCCGGTGCGGCTCGAGTTCGTCCAGGAGGCGCAGCGCGCGCGGCTTGGGGGCACCGGACAGCGTGCCTGCAGGGAAGGTCGCCTTGAGCACGTCGTATGCCTTCGCCCCGGGCGCCAACTCTCCAACCACTGTGGACACGAGGTGCATGATGTGGCTGAAGCGTTCCACCTCCATGAACTGCGTGACGTCCACGGTTCCTGCCACGCAGACCTTGGAGAGGTCGTTGCGGGACAAATCCACGAGCATGAGGTGCTCGGCGCGTTCCTTCTGGTCCGCGAGCAACTCGGTGGCCAGCGCCTTGTCGGCTTCAACGGTCTTGCCGCGCGGCCGCGATCCGGCAATCGGGTGGGTGATGACCTCATTGCCCGTGACCGTCACGAGGGCCTCGGGAGAGGAACCGACAATCGTGTATTCGCGGCCGTCGGGGTCTTCGAGGCTGAAGAGGTACATGTACGGGCTCGGGTTCGTGTTGCGCAGCACGCGGTAGACATCCAGCGGGTCCGCCGCACACTCCATTTCGAAGCGCCGCGAAATGACCACCTGGAAGACCTCGCCGTCGACGATCGCTTCCTTGCCGCGATCGATCGCGTCTAGGTACTCCTGCTCGTTCCAGCGCTCCTGGACACTGGACGCGAAGTCGAGTGCTTCAGACTGCAACACCGATACGGGCTGCTTCACGGGCGTGCTGATCTGATCCAGCAGTCGCTTCACCCGGGCGACGGCGTCGTGCCAGGCTTCGTCGACGCGTTCGGAACTGTTGTCGAAATTGATGGCGTTGGCAATCAATAGGACGGTGCCGTCCATGTTGTCGTGGACAGCCATGTCCGTCACGAGGTTCAGGGCGAGTTCCGGCAGGTGGAGATCATCCTCCGGGGGGCTGGTCAGCTTCTCCCAGTGCCGGACGGTTTCCCATCCGAGGAAGCCTACAAGGCCGGAGGTGAAGGGAGGAAGGTCCGGGAAGCGGTCGGTTTGCAGGGCCGCAATGGTGTCGCGGAGGGCGTCGACGGGGCTGCCGTCTACCGGCACGCCAACGGGAGGCTCGCCGATCCAATGGGCCTGGCCGTCCTTGCTGGTCAGGGTGGCACGCGAACGGGAGCCAATGAAGGAATAGCGTGACCATGCTCCGCCGACGGCTGCCGATTCCAGGAGGAAGGTGCCGGGCTGGCCTTGGGCCAGCTTGCGGTAGAGCCCGATGGGAGTTTCGGCGTCGGCCAGTACCCTGAGCCGCACCGGGATGACCCGGCTGTGTGCGGCGAGTTCGCGGAACTCCTCCAGGCCCGGGCTGATGATTCCAAGGTCCTGCATGGTTTGTGTTCTCCGCCTCTTCTTGTGTGCTTGCCTCAGTGGATGGGGTGGGGTGGGCTAGTCCCGCGCGCCTGTCACGGCGGCGAGGCTCCGGTCATCGAAGCATGTGCGTGTACCGGTGTGGCAGGCGGCGCCTACTTGGTCGACGCGGACCAGGAGGGTATCGCCGTCGCAGTCCAGGGCGACCGATTTCACGAATTGGACGTGCCCGGAAGTGTCTCCCTTGCGCCAGTATTCCTGGCGGGAGCGGGAGAAGAACGTCACGCGTCCGGTGGTCAGGGTGCGGTGCAACGCCTCGTCGTCCATCCAGCCGAGCATCAGTACTTCGTCGGTGTCGAATTGCTGGATGATCGCTGCCACCAGGCCGGCGGAATCGCGCTTCAGCGCGGCGGCCAACTCGTGCGGGAGCGGACTTGCGGGCACGACGGCGGCTTCCGCGGCGAAAGCGGCAGCGGGCGTGGCTGGGGGTGTTGACTGCTCAGACATCAGATCAAGTCTAGTGCCTCGCGTGGAGCCGAAATTCAGCGGCGGTTCCACTGCGCAACAGAGCGCGTCTCGTGCTAGTTTCACAAGTGATGCATTTCGTCGATCCCTCCCGCGAAGTACTGGCCGAAACACTCCTGGCGGCCGGACCTGACTCCCCCACGCTCTGCGAAGGGTGGCTGACTAGGGACCTCGCGGCGCACTTGTACTTGCGGGAGCGCAAAGCGGCTGTTGGTATCGGCTTGCTCGTCAAGAGCCTCGCCCGGGCCTCGGACAAAGCCACGGCCAAACTGGCCTCCAAGCTCAAGACCACGGAAGATTACGCCGAGCTGGTGAATACCTTCCGTTCAGGGCCGCCCGCCTTGTCTCCCCTGAAGATCAAGGCCCTCGACGAGTCCTCCAACCTCATTGAATATTTCGTGCACACGGAAGACATCCGCCGGGCGGGAGACCGCTGGGCTCCACGAGCCCTGGACGAGGAATACTCGGACGCCTTGTGGGATGAATTGATCAAGCGCGCTGCCATTCTCTACCGCGGCGTGGATCTCGGGATCGTGTTGGTGCGCCCCACCGGACCCCGCCATGTTGCCAAGCGCGCTCCCGTATCCGTCGCCATTGTGGGTGAGCCCGGTGAACTCCTGATGCACGCCCACGGCCGCACGCATCACGCGCTGGTCACCTTCGAAGGCCAGCCGGACGCCGTCGCGCTTCTCCAGTCAGCCGAAGTCGGCCTCTAAGCTTCCCCCGCGTCAACCCCAACGCCTCCCGTTAACCCAACTAGTCCCCACCGCCGCCCTCGCCTCGCAAGTCCCCACCGGCTCCCAGCCTTCGCAAGCTCAGGCCGGGGCCCTCGCCGGTGTGGCCCCTCGGCCAGGGAACCCTGGCGGTGTGGGCCCACGCAGTTGTTGTCGTTATGAAGGCTCAAAACGACAACAACTGCAAGTTAGTTGGGTCGGACGGGGTTGGGCCCGTTAGCGGACCAGGAAGCCTGCTTCACGGATCGCTGTTTTGACCCGGGCGATCATGTCGTCCGGGCCGAAGTGGAACACCGAAGCTGCCAACACTGCGTCGGCACCTGCCTCCACTGCTGGCGGGAAATGCGCCGGTTTTCCAGCGCCGCCGGAAGCGATGATCGGGATGTGGACGGCCGCGCGGACCAGGCGGATGAGTTCGAGGTCGAAGCCGTCCTTGGTGCCGTCGGCGTCAATGGAGTTCAGGAGGATCTCCCCCACACCGCGGTCCGCGGCTTCCTTGGCCCAGGCAATGGCGTCGATGCCGGTGCCCTGGCGTCCACCGTGGGTGGTCACCTCGAAGCCGGAAGCCGTGGGCTCCGAGCCGGGCCTGGTCCGCCGCGCGTCGACCGACAGGACCAGCACCTGAGATCCGAAGTGCCGGGTGATCTCGTCGATGACGTCCGGGCGCGCGACGGCGGCCGTGTTGATGGAGGCCTTGTCCGCGCCGAAACGCAGGAGCTTGTCCACTTCGGCCACGCCGCGGACGCCACCGCCGACGGTCAACGGGATGAAGACTTCCTCGGCGGTGCGGCGAACGACGTCGAACGTGGTTTCCCGGTTGCCGGAGGACGCCGTGACGTCGAGGAACGTGAGTTCGTCCGCCCCGGCGTTGTCGTAGCGATGAGCCAGCTCGACGGGGTCTCCGGCGTCGCGAAGACCCTCGAAGTTGATGCCCTTCACCACACGGCCGGCGTCGACATCTAGGCAAGGGATGACCCGTACTGCTACAGCCATAGCTACTCCTGGAATTGTCTCGTGTCAGATGCGGCAGGCGTGGATGCTGCTGACCAGGATGGCGCGGGCGCCGAGGTCGTACAGCTCGTCCATGATCCGGTTGGTTTCCTTTTTCGGAACCATGGAGCGGACGGCAACCCAGTCCGAGTCTCGCAGCGGCGACACCGTGGGCGATTCGAGGCCCGGGGTGAGGGTGGCGGCTTCTTCCACGAGGTCCTTGCGGATGTCGTAGTCCATGAGGACGTACTGACGGGCCACGAGCACGCCCTGCAGGCGGCGGATGAGGACCTCGATCTCCTTCGCGGTGCCGTTTGCGGCACCACCCTCGCCGGTGCGGCGGATCAGGACGGCTTCGGACTTGAGGATGGGCTCGCCGAATATCTCCATTCCGGCAGCTTTGAGCGTGTTGCCGGTCTCGACGACGTCGGCGATCGCGTCGGCGACGCCGAGACGCACGGAAGACTCAACGGCGCCGTCGAGACGGACCACCTTGGCTTTGACGCCGCGCTCGGCGAGGTAATCGCGCAGGAGGCCGTCGTAGCTCGTGGCGAGGCGCTTGCCTTCAAGCTGCTCGACGCCGGAGAAGTCGCCGACGGGGCCGGCGAAACGGAAGGTGGACGCGGCGAAGCCGAGGGGAAGCAGCTCTTCCGCTTCGACCTGCGCATCCAGCAGGAGGTCGCGGCCGGTGATGCCGACGTCGAGCGTTCCCTGACCGACATACACGGCGATGTCGCGGGGGCGGAGGAAGAAGAACTCAATGTCGTTGTCGGGATCGACCATGACCAGTTCGCGGGTATCGCGGCGCTGGCGGTATCCCGCCTCGGACAACATCGCGGAGGCGGCTTCGGACAAAGATCCCTTGTTGGGGACGGCTACTCGCAGCATTTGGGACTTTCTTGGGGTGGAAGGTAATTGTTTCAGGCATTGTGCTCACGGCGCTGTTCCCAGAGGCGACTTTTCTCGGAGGGAACGTGCAGTGAGCGCGGGGGCCACGCTGGGGCAGCGCCAAGACCTCTTCAGGTCCGGGCGCAGCGGACGTGGCTAGAGATGCTTGTAAACGTCTTCCAGGCCCAGACCCTTGGCGAGCATCAGGACCTGCAGGTGGTAGAGCAACTGGGAGATTTCCTCTGCCGCGGCTTCATCGGATTCATACTCTGCAGCCATCCAGACTTCGGCGGCTTCCTCCACGACTTTCTTGCCGATGCCGTGGATTCCGGAGTCCAATTCGGCGACGGTGCGGGAGCCTGCCGGACGGGTCGCTGCCTTTTCGCTCAGTTCTGCGAACAGCGTCTCGAAATTCTTCACGCCCTACAGCCTACTTGCTCAGGGCCGGTGACCGCCTGTCGGGTCATTGCATGACGGAAGGGATGTGAGCGAACGCACAAAGTGCGCGGGCCCGCCCACATCCCTTTTCGTCGATTTGCTAGGTGTACTGCTTGAGAGTCAGTGCCGTGGCGAGCGCGGCGGTCACGGCTTCGTGGCCTTTGTCCTCGGAAGAGCCTTCCAGTCCGGCGCGGTCCAGGCCCTGCTGCTCGGTGTCGCACGTGAGCACGCCGAAGCCCACCGGCACGCCTGTGCGGACGCTGACTTCAGTGAGTCCCGACGTCGCCGCCTGGCACACGTACTCAAAGTGCGGCGTGCCTCCGCGGATGACGACGCCGAGGGCGACGACGGCGTCGAAATGGGGCGCGAGCCTGGCCGCCGCGACGGGAAGCTCAAAGGATCCCGGGACGCGCAGCACGGTGGGCTCGGCGATTCCGGCTTCCTTTGCGGCACGGAGCGCTCCGTCGAGGAGCCCATCCATGATCTGGGTGTGCCAGCTGGCAGCCACGATGGCGAGTTTCAGCTGGTGGGTTTCCTCCGTGTTGAGGGTGGTGAGGTCGATGGTGGGGGCGCCGTGTCCGCTCATGGGTGTGTGGTAATCCGTTCTTGTTGGTGCAGTTCAGTCGACATGGTGCAGTTCAGTCTTGTTCGAGGTCGAAAGTGCCGGCATGGGTACCGGCAGGTTCGGTGTCACCGAGGGTCAGCCGGTGGTCCATGCGGTCCTTCTTGGTCTGAAGGTACCGAAGGTTTTCTTCACGGGACGGAACCTCGGTGGGCACCATCTCGACAACCTTCACGCCAGCCGCGGCGAGCCGGTTCTGCTTGTCCGGGTTGTTGCTCAGGAGGCGGATTTCGTGAAGGCCCATTTCGGCAAGGATCTGGGCAGCCGCCTTGTAGCAGCGGGCATCCACCGGCAGCCCGAGTTGCTCGTTGGCCTCGACCGTGTCGAATCCGGCCTCTTGCAGTGCGTAGGCCTTGATCTTGTTTGCCAGGCCGATGCCGCGGCCTTCCTGTCCGCGCAGGTAGAGCAGGGTACCGCCCTCTTCACGGATCAGCTCAAGGGCGTAGGCCAGCTGTTCGCCGCAATCGCAGCGGTACGAACCGAAAACGTCCCCCGTGAGGCACTCCGAGTGCAGGCGCACCAGCGGGGCCTTGCCTGCGAGCGGCGCCTTGGGCGAACTCACCGCCAGGTGCTCCGCGCCGGTCGCAAGGTCGGTCCACGCCTGTGCCACGAACTCACCGAAGGCGGTGGGTAGCTGGACAATCGGGCCGCCGCTCACGGGATGCACTGCGCGCGCGGCCGTGCCGCCGTCGTGCGTTGTCGCTGTGGTCATCGCTGCTCCTCGTTTCCTGCCGGAATTGCAACCTGGTGCCCAGCCTCCGACGCTGCAACATAAGCCACGAGATCCTCGATCGAAATCAGAGGACATCCATGCTCGGCAGCGAACTCCCGGAGGCTGTCCAGGCGCATCATTTCACCATCGTCATGTACCAACTCGGCGATCACGCCCACCGGGGCGAGCCCCGCAAGCCGGCAGAGATCAACTGCCGCTTCCGTGTGTCCCGGACGTTCACGCACTCCCCCCTTAACGGCCCGGAGCGGAAAAATATGCCCGGGCCGGGTGATCGAGGACGGCGTGCTGCTCGAATCAGCCAGAATCCGGGCCGTCAGGGCCCTGTCCGTGGCGGAAATACCGGTGCTTACGCCCAACGCGGCATCACAGGACACCGTGTAGGCAGTGCCTTTGGCATCTTCATTGACCAGGACCATGGGCGGGAGCGCCAGGGCATCGGCCCGCGACCCTTCGAGGGGAACGCAAATGACGCCCGAGCTGTAGCGGATGGTCCAGCCCATGAGGGCAGGCGTCGCGTGTTCGGCGGCGAAGATGATGTCGCCTTCGTTTTCGCGGTCTTCATTGTCTACAACAATCACGGGACGGCCGGCTGCCATGGCCTGCACAGCGTTCTCAACGGGGTCCAGCCCCTGGCGTACCACCGTGGTACTGCCGTTATGTGCGGCGCTCACTGGGCAGCCCCGCCGGAAGTCGCTGGAGCGCGGAAGGACAACAGTCGCTCGGTATATTTCGCGAGAACATCCACCTCAAGGTTGACACGCCCGCCCGTGGCCTTGGCGCCGAGCCCGGTTTCGTCCAGCGTGGTGGGAATGAGCCCCACTTCAAACCAGGGGTTCTCTTCTTCGGCCGGGCTGACGGCGGTGACGGTGAGTGAAACGCCGTCGACGGCGATCGAGCCCTTTTCGGCGATGTACCGTGCCAGCGGGGCCGGCACGCCGAAGCGGAGGCGGTCCCAGTTGCCCAGCGACTCGCGCTCCAGAAGCTGCCCGACGCCGTCGACGTGGCCCTGCACGACGTGGCCGTCCAAGCGGCCGCCCGCCTGGACGCAACGCTCGAGGTTCACGGTGTCACCCGCGCTCAGTTCGCCGATGGTGGTCCGGACGAGGGTTTCGCCCATGACGTCAACGCTGAATTCCCGGCCGTCGATGTCCGTTGCGGTGAGGCACACGCCGTTGACGGCGATGGAGCCCCCCAAGCCAAGCCCCTCAGTGGTGCTGGGGGCCATGAGGCGCAGCGTGGCGCTGGCCTCGCCGTCGTGCTCGACGGACAGGACCGTGCCTTGTTCGGCAACGATTCCGGTAAACATCAGTGTCCTCCTGTGGTGGTATCCGAGGCGTCCTTGCCCGGAAATGGTTCATGGTGTTCGGTGTGTGACTTTGTCCAAGCCGGTTTGTTTCCGTCCGATGGTCCGGACCTCAAATGCAGGCGGAGGTCGCGGCCCAGTGCATGGACTGCACCGCCGCCGGCGTCGTCCCAGTTCCAGTGCTGGGCCTCGGCGAGCGTGGAGATGCCAAGATCCGTCAGGGCAGGTGTACCGGCACCCAACAGGGTGGGCGCAAGATAGACGATCAATTCATCCACAAGACCCGCGGCAAGGAAGGCGCTCAGGATGCGGGAGCCGCCTTCCACCATGACGTGCCGGACGCCTTCGGCGAACAACAAATCCAAAGCCTCGGAAGGCTCGCGGGTTGGCAGGTGGATGAACTTGCCGTCAGTCCCCCGCACCGCCGCATCCGCTGGGACCTCCCGCAGCCCCATGACGGCCCGGAGTGGCTGGCTTTGCGATTCATCGCCGTTCTCTTCCCGCGCCGTCAGCCGCGGGTTGTCCACCAGGACGGTTTCGGTACCCACCAGAATGGCGTCTATCAAGCGGCGCAGTCCGTGGTTGTCGGCCAGCGATTCCGGACTGGAGATCCATTGGCTGGTCCCGTCGGTCGCCGCGATCCTGCTGTCCAGGGTCTGGGCAATATGAAGCGTGACGAACGGGCGCCTCGCCTCCACGGCATTGAACCACTCGCGGTTCAGCTTCAAGGCCTCGGCGGCGGCCAGCCCGGACCGCACGTCCACACCGGCAGCACGGAGTGTGCCGGCACCTCCCGCGGCCGGATCGTGGGGATCATCGACGGCATAAACCACGCGGGATATGCCAGCGTCGATGATCGCCTTGGTGCACGGTCCCGTGCGCCCTATGTGGTTGCAAGGCTCCAGGGTCACCACCATGGTTGTCCCTGCGAGGTCCAAGCCCTTTGCCTTCGCCTTCGCGATCGCATCCGCCTCTGCGTGTGGCGTGCCGGCGCCGCGGTGGTAGCCGGTGATGAGCTGCTCTCCGTTAGGCCCGAGCACAACCGCTCCCACCAAGGGATTGGCGCCACGGTGTCCCCGGAGGGCCACGTGCAGGGCAGTCTCCATGGCCGCCGACTCAGCGTCCGAGAAATCCGGGTTAATGGCGTCGCTCATGAGAGGGCTCCTGCAGGTTCCGGCTCGGCAGTTGGCCTGAGCGGCCGGCTTTCACGTCGGTCTGCGCGCCACCAGACGAAGAATCCGGCGAGCGTGAAGAATCCGTAAAAGAGGTACATGAAGGCGCTGGCAAAGTAGCCTGCGCTGAAAAGCAGCGGGACTCCCACGATGTCGACGGCAACCCAGATCAACCAGAATTCTGTCCAGCCGCGTGCCATCCCATACGTCGCCAGGAGTGAGCCCATGAAGGTCCATGCGTCTGCCCACACGGGCGGGTAGGAACCCATGGAATCGAAGACGGGAGTCAGCGCGGCGGTTCCCGCAATCATGGCGGCCACCATTCCGATCCGTACTTTGGGGCTTGCCCAGCCGGGCACAATGGCGCGGCCGTGGGTGCCGGTTTGTAGGCCTTGGCGCCAGCGGTACCAGCCGTAGACGGCGACGCTGATGAACATGATCTGGCGTCCGGCCTGGCCCCAGAGGGTTGCAGGCGAGGCGGCACCGAAGACGTTGCCAAGGAAGACCGTCAACAGGAGCAGGTTGCCTGCGATCCCGATGGGCCATGCCCAGACTTTGCGGCGCATGCCGCCCAGGGCGCTGGCGAGCCCGAAAATATTGCCTAGCACTTCGCGAAGAACAAGCACAGATCCACCTACGGGAATCTGTGCTTCGAAGAGCCATCGCAGAAAGTCCATGTCGTTCCTTCCCTCGAATGCCGCGATGGCTCCGGGGGTGTACGACAGCGCGATGCCGGGCGCACGGAGCGCCCAAGCATGACTGTACGTGCTTCTCCCATCCAGACTTTAACTGTCGGTACTGGAATTCCACCAGTTCAACCGTCCGCCGTCGTGATTCCGGTGAAGGAAACGCGATGGCTCGCGGGTCGCGGACTATAACCGCCGGTTCGGAATTACACCGACCCCGGAGCACGTATGTGTGTTGCTATTCTGACACAACTGGGGCAATGGCCGATGTATTCCCGGAGCAATATGTAGGCAATTGCGTCATTCTTGTCACATTGCCGCGAGGCCGGCAGCGCGCAGCCGCTCAATAGCGGCAGCAGGGTCCTCATGGCCGTAAACGGCGGAGCCGGCAACGAACACATTTGCGCCGGCTTCGGCTGCCCGGACAATGGTCTCCTCCGTCACGCCGCCGTCAACCTGGATTGCGACGCCGATACCGGATCCGTCGATCGCGGCACGCGCCCGACGGATCTTGGGCAGCGTGACGTCCAGGAAGGATTGCCCGCCGAAGCCCGGTTCCACGGTCATGATGAGGAGCATGTCCAGCTCGCTGAGCATGTCCAGGTATGGTTCCACCGGCGTGGCCGGACGAAGGGCCATCCCTGCCTTCGAACCGCGGGCCCGGAGCTCACGGGCGAGCTTGATGGGAGCCATCGCCGCTTCGGCATGGAAGGTCACGGAAGCCACACCGGCGTCGGCGTAGGCCGGCGCCCAGCGGTCGGCGTCGGCGATCATCAGGTGGGCGTCGAGCGGGACCGGGCTCACAGCCTGGATCCGCTCCACGACCGGCAGCCCGAGCGTCAGGTTCGGGACAAAATGATTGTCCATGACATCGACGTGGACGGCATCGGCGTTGCTGATTCTCTTCAGCTCGGCTTCCAGGTTCACGAAGTCCGCGGACAGGATGCTCGGGTTGATACAGCACTCAGTCAAGGCAGTTCCCTCAGTGTTGGTGGCGGTCTAGTGGTTTTGGCAACTCTCCAGCTTAGGCACGCGGGACTTTCAGCCGGGGAAAGGCGCCGAAGGTTACGGCTTCTTCCGGATGAGCGCCAGGAACATCGCATCGGTTTGATGCACGTGCGGCCACAATTGGGCGGTCAACTCGTGGCCGGCGCCCAGGTTGCCGTTCAGGCTGATTGCGTCCAAGGCCGCGCCGGCGTCGATCTGCTCCAGGTCGTCCCGCTTGCGCAGCACATCGCTGACGACGGCGGTGGTTTCGGCCGGGTGCGGGGAGCACGTCACGTAGGCCACTACTCCCCCCGGCTTGACGGCGTCGATGGCCGAGTTGAGCAATTCCCGCTGCAACGGACCGAGGTCGGCAAGGTCCTTGGGGGTCCGGCGCCAGCGTGATTCGGGGCGGCGGCGCAGCGCGCCAAGGCCGCTGCAGGGAACGTCGACCAGCACGCGGTCGAAAGTTTCCGGTTGTTCCTTGCCGACGTCGCGACCGTCGCCTACCCGCACGCTCCAGGCGTCCGCCGGAACCGCGGTGAGTGCTTGGCTGACCAGCTTTGCCCGGTGTTCCGCGGGTTCATTGGCCAGGAGGGTCGCGCCTTCCTGATGGGCGAGGGCGGCCAGCAGCGCGGCCTTGCCACCGGGTCCGGCGCACAGGTCCAGCCACTTCTCGCCGTCCTTGGCCGCTTGTCCGAGGTCCACACCGGCGACGGCGCGGGCTACCAACTGGGATCCGACGTCCTGGACGCGCGTGGTGCCTTCGCGGATGGAGGACATACGCCCGAGGTCCCCACCGCTGGAGAGCGCCGAGTCGATGACGAGTTCACCGGGAGTGGCCCCGTTCTCAAGGGCCTCATCGAGATTGCCGATGCCGGGCAGCGCAACCAGGTTCACCACGGGGGCCGCGTTGTCGGCTTCGAGAAGTTCGTTGATTTCGCTCGCGGGACGTCCATGCATGACGAGCGACTGGCGCAGTGCCCGGACAATCCATTCCGGGTGCGCATGGCGTACGGAGGCGATCCTGGTTTCGTCGGTCTCGTTTTCCAGCAGGTGGTCGAGCCACTCCGGGAGGGTCCTGGCGGTGACTTTCCGGAGCACGGCGTTGATGAGCGACGACGGGCCGGCTCCGATGACCGCGCGTGCCAGCCCGACAGTCTGGTCGAGTGCGGCGTGGGCAGGAACGCGCATGGCGAGCAATTGGTGGGCACCAAGGCGCAACGCATCAAGGACTGCCGGATCGAGTTGGGCGAGCGGCCGGTCGACACACTTGGCGAGGACGGCGTCGTACATCCCTTGGCCGCGCAGTGCCCCGTAGCTCAGCTCGGTGGCGAATCCGGCGTCGCGCTTGTCGAGGTGGTGGTGGCGGATCCGTGAGGGCAGCACGAGGTTTGCATACGCGTCTTCCGAAGCGACCGCGCGCAAGACTTCGAACGCCACCAATCGTGCCGGATCCGCGCGCCGCGTCCGCTGGGACGGTGCGTTGGCGGAGAAACCGCGTTGCGGGCCCCTGTTGCGTTCGCGGCCTTGGGCGTTGCGGTTGCTTTCGCCGCGGGGACCGCGGTTGCCGTGGCCCCCGCCGTCCCTGTTCCCACCGCTATTGGGGCCGCGTCGGCCGGACTCATTCATTCGAATTCCACGCTTTCTGGTGTTGCCAAACCACGGGCCCAATCGGCCGACGGCATCATCTTTTTGCCCGCAGGCTGGATCCGCCCGAGCTGGACTGCATGGGATCCGGTTCCGACCAGGACGTTCTTGCCGTCAACCCGGACCTGGCCGGGTGCAAGGTCCCGGATGTCCGGGCGCAATCCGACGGGTTCGAGCTTGACGCGCTGCCCGTCGAGCATGGTCCACGCTCCCGGTTCGGGCGTGACGCCTCGGGACCTGCGGTTGATGGCGAGGGCCGGTTGCGTCCAGTCGAGCCGGCCGTCATCGAGGGTCAGTTTGGGCGCTAGCGAAACATCTCCTTGCTGGGGCATGGGGGCCGCGTTGCCGGACTCGACGGCGGATAGTGTCTGGCTGAGCAGGACCGCGCCGCTGCGCGAGAGCCGCTCCAGCAAGTCGCCCGCGGTATCTTCAGGGCGCACGGTTTCCGTCAACGTCCCGAAGACCGGTCCGGTGTCGAGTCCTTCTTCCAGGAGGAAGGTAGCGGCTCCGGTGATGTCGTCACCGGCGATGACTGAACGCTGGACCGGCGCGGCGCCGCGCCAGGCCGGAAGGAGGGAGAAATGGAGGTTGATCCAGCCATGGCGCGGCACTCCGAGCGCCGACTTGGGGACAAGGCCCCCATAGGCGACGATCGCGGCGACGTCCGGCTCATACGAAGCGATCCGCTCGGTGGTCCCGGCATCCACCTTGGAGGCGTGGATGATGTCGATGCCAAGTTCAGCCGCACGTGCCGCGACGGGCGACGGTGTCAGGATCCGTTTGCGGCCGGTCGGGGCGTCCGGCCTGGTCAGCACGGCCACGATCTCGAATCCCGCCCCGACCAGGGCGTCAAGGGAAGGGACGGCGACAGCCGGGGTGCCGGCGAAAAGCACCCTCATTCGGCGGCCCCGAAGCTGCCGAAGCTCGAGCCCACGGTGTTGGCCCTCTTGGCGGTGGTCCGTTCAGTCACGGAGTGGTAGTTCGCCGCGCGGATGGCCCGGAGGGCGGTTTTGCGGTCCTCACCCTCCAGCCGGTCGGTGAAAAGGATCCCGTCCAGGTGGTCGGTCTCGTGCTGGAAGCAGCGGGCGAGCATGCCTTCCGCCTCAACGGACACCGGGTTGCCGTTCATGTCCACGCCGGTGGCGCGGGTGGTCCGGCGGCGGCGAACCGGGAACGCGAGGCCGGGAATGGAGAGGCAGCCTTCTACTTCGTCAGGCTGGAAGTCATCGCTGTTTTCCAGTACGGGGTTGATGATGTGGCCTTCCACGCCGCCGATCCGATAAGTGAAGACCCGCTGGCTGACGCCGATCTGCGGAGCGGCGAGCCCTGCACCGTCCACGTCTTCCATGGTCTCGGTCATATCCGACACGAGTTTGGCGAGCTCAGGCCCGAATTCCGTGACTGGATCAGCAACCGTGCGGAGCACGGGGTCGCCGATGATACGGATACTCAAAATGGCCATGTGCTGTCTTTCCTCACGATCGGCGAAGCTTCGGTCCCCGCAAAAGGGGCCTAGGCCAGTTTAGTTGAGCCTGCGGGCGCCGCGGCGGCAGGGTACGACGGCGGAGCTACAGGGAGCAGCGCCGTCCCGGCTGCGGCCACGTCGGCAGACATTTCCCACACCCGCTTCAAGGCGCAGAACTTCCACCAATGGTGCTTGAGGACGTCCGGGTTGGCCCGCTGGGGACGCACTTCCGTCTCGCCGATAGCCACCGCAAGCAGTACCGGGTTTTCACCGTATTTCCAGGGCTCCCACTCCCCTGCCACAGGATCCACGAGGCTTTCCTCAGCCTTCATGCCCGCAACCAGCTGCATCACCACCTTGTCGTCGAGGGGTTTCACTGTTCCGTCGCGAGTGGTGCCTTTGGTCTTGTAGTCGATCAGGCAGATCCTGCCGTTGATTTTGGCGACGAGGTCGAGGGTTCCGGCGTAGCCAACGCTTGCGTTCCACACTGTGATCTCAGGCGCAATGGGCTCCACCCGATACAACTCCCACCATTCGTCGAAGCGGGCCGCGAAGGCTTCCTCGCCGTTCGAAGCGAGCTCGTCGCGCGTTTCCTTCACGCGGTGGGCGCGTCCGAGGGCGCGGAGAGCCACTTGCTCGCAGTAGTTATGCACGCGGTCGCCACGGCGTGCAGCGTCGTCCCGGTACACCTCCGCAGCCTTGGCTGCCTTGTTGACGGCCTGCCTCATCTTGGCAGGACTGGACAGATGTTGTGGTAGCTCGGGGTCCTTCGCCAAGCTGCTGGCACCCATGTAGCCGAACCAGCCGTCCAGGGAGTGGGCCTGCTGGCCGATCACCGTGGTGATGGAAGGGACCGAGAAGGTCTCGGACGTGGACCGGGCATACATCCGGCCGTATTCGGTGGCATGGGCAAGCAGTGGATCTGTCATAGGAAAACTCTTTCACACACCGCTGACAAGAAGATGCGGAGCCTTAGTGGCTGCGGACGGAAGAACGCTCCGTCGATCGGTGAGTCCCTCCCCCGTACCTGACCACCAACGGTCATGACCGCCGCCGGCGGATCGCTACCACTCATTTCTTTCAGAGCAGAGCACTCATTTTCGCCGTTACCCGGCAATCAACCTCAAAATGCTGAAAGCATCTCCGAAAGCTGTAGCTCACGCCAATGAACCGGATCCAAAACGGTGTGAGAACCGCAGGCAACCGCGGCACCGCTGTCTTCACACAGGGAACGGGCGCAAACGGAATTCGGGTGATCGTAGACGACCGGACAGGAAACATCATCACGGTGACCAAGGGGTGATCTGAATATGCGAATTTCTTACGACCGTGAAGCACGGGCCGGCTATGTTTCATTGCTCGGAGCGATCGAAGATGGTTCATCAGTACGCCAGCTTGGCCCCATTGACCTTCCGGGCGGGGACGGCCAGATTGTGGTTGATTTGGACAGAGACGGACACATCCTTGGTTTCGAAATCCTCAATGCCGATCTCGCCCTGAGCCCAGAAGAATCGCCAAAGCAACAAATCCGCTTTGATCAAATACAAAAGCAATCGCCGCTCCGCCCCGCAACCAGGGCCTTCATGCATGGCGTACCGGATTCTTTCGCTCCCGATGCCATAATTGGTCACGTCCTCGGCTACGGGAGCGAATCTTGGTCCTCGATATAACAACACTGCGAGTCGCCCTTGGCGTGGTCGCTCTCACCCTGCTCCTCTTGTTCTATGCATCGTTCAGGCGCACACGGTCGTCCTACAACGGGTGGTGGTGCATCGCCCTCTTGTTTTTCCTTGCTGGAAACCTGGCCTTCCTTCTCAACGGGACGCCACACCAAGTCTGGGCAAATCCCTCGGGGAACGTCCTCTTGGTGGCTGGAGCGCTGAGTGTGTGGACCGGCGCCCGGTCTTTGAGGATGTTGCCGCCGCCAAAATGGCAGTTTGCTACGGCCTGTGGAATCACGGCCCTCGCGTCCGTATTGGAGAGCCCCGGTCACAACACCTGGTCCGGGGGCTTGGTATATCTGGGATTCATGACGTTGGGCATCGCGTTGGCGTCGCGCGATCTGTGGCTGCTGGATTCCAGCTACTCCCATGTGCACAAGTCGATGGCGTTGGCCGCGGGATTCCTTGCCGCGTACTATTTCTGCCGCCTGGCCGTGTACCTTGTCGAAGGTCCAACCGGGCCGACCTTCCGCATGTATTTTGGCCCGTCGATTGCCAGCCTGGTCACGCTGATACTTCTGGTTGCCGTGTCTTTCAGCATGACCGCCCTGAGCAACGACCAACTGATCAACCGGCTCAGTGAACGCGCTGCCCGTGACAACCTGACCGGGCTTCTCAATCGCGGAACTTTCATGGACCTGGCAACGAAGGAACTCGAGCGCCTGCGCACCACGAACTCCGTCGCTTCCTTGATCCTGGCCGACTTGGACCACTTCAAAGCGATCAATGACGAGTACGGTCATGCCGCCGGGGACGCCGCGCTACAGGCGTTCGCGGTTGCGTGCACCGAGTCTGTACGATCCACGGACCTGGTGGGAAGGTATGGGGGCGAAGAGTTCATCTTGCTCTTGCCGGGAGCCAGTCAGGAGCGGGCTGAAATCATCGCGGCTGATATCAATCGCTCTTTGGCGACAGCCAAAAACGTCGACGACATCCACATTCCAACGGTGAGTTACGGGGTCACCGCAACTGAGTTCGACGCCGTCGACCTCACCGCGATGATTGCGGCCGCCGATGCTGCCCTCTACGAAGCCAAGTCGCTCGGAAGGAACCGGGTGGTAAGGGCTTCGCCCCATGCATGATTGGGCGAAGAACCCACGAGCAACGACAAGAGGTCCTGTGCGAAACATGAACTATGTTTCGCACAGGACCTCTTCTTGGTGGGCGATACTGGGTTCGAACCAGTGACCTCTTCGGTGTGAACGAAGCGCGCTACCACTGCGCCAATCGCCCGTGCACAAGAAGACTAACCGACCCCGGCCGGAATTCAAAAATCGGGAAAACGTCAGGAGAAGTCCCCCTGCGACTCACCGATCGCCGGGTCGCATTCGACGTCGGGACTCAGGCCCGTCACGGCCCAACGGATCAGGCAACAACCAGGAAAATGCCCACGAATCACATCGGTGTAACTCACGAAAACCGCGCCAATTCAAGGAACTAGCGGCTATTGCCTACAACTCGGACAGATCGATTTGGAGTTTCCCGGAACCTCCTATAGAGTTTTTACTCGTCGGAAAGCGACGGAATGCCCCCTGCGGGCAGGCCGCCGAAGAAGACAATGCGGACGTAGCTCAGCTGGTAGAGCACCACCTTGCCAAGGTGGATGTCGCGAGTTCGAATCTCGTCGTCCGCTCGCAGGACACTGTCACGGCATTGACTTCTTGGAACCCCAGGAATCGTGCTTACACGGTGGGTTGGCCGAGAGGCGAGGCAGCGGCCTGCAAAGCCGTATACACGGGTTCGAATCCCGTACCCACCTCGGTGAAAACCTTGGTTTCCGGTCCAGGCCGGATTGCATTTGGGCGATTGGCGCAGCGGTAGCGCGCTTCCCTGACACGGAAGAGGTCACTGGTTCGATCCCAGTATCGCCCACCAAGGCAAGGCAACTTGCTTGTTGATGAACGTCCGGCCCGGCCGGATGACCATCATGTGCGGACGTAGCTCAGCTGGTAGAGCACCACCTTGCCAAGGTGGATGTCGCGAGTTCGAATCTCGTCGTCCGCTCCATTTCCTGGATATCGGGCCAGTTCCACTGGCCGATAGCAGTGACAGCATCCAAGCAGCTCCGCGTGAGCTGCTTTTTTGTGCCCGCAGAGACGCCCGACACGGGCCGTCTACCCCGAAACGGTGGCCGTAACCTGGCCGCTGGCTACCATCCACCCTAAGCTTCCAAAGCTTAGCTATCCCGAAATTCGCCCGCCAACACTGGGAAGCAAGCCCCTCCCATACACACGTTTTGTCCTATAACCGGACTATTTCGCGACGCGCAAATTACCTGGGGATGCGGTAGATCCCTGTCGACACCTGAATACAGGTGTCGACAGGGATTTGGCGTGTCGCCCAGCTTTTGCTGTAGCGCTCGCTCGGCCCCGGGCGGGTCATGTCCGTCCCGGGATTGTCGTCGCTCGGATGTCGGATTCTGCTCAATCATTCGAATGGACAAATGCCGGGCCCACGGAATCACAGGACCGGCAACTTCGGCGAAGAGAATGATCCAGCAGAGTCCGACAGCGTCCGCTGGTCATCCCCGAACTTCACCCGCCAGCACCGGGAAGCAAGCCCCTCCCATACACACGTTTTGGCCAACGCCTACCGGAAAGATCAGCAGAACTGATCAATACCACTCAGCAAAAATCACTTTATCCAATGTGATTCAGATCGCATACTTTTCTTCGGGCACTCATTCGTCCACGCCACAAGGCAGGAGCACACCGTGAATCAACAAGCACTCGTCCGTTCGATCATGAGGAAGAAGCCCATTGACGACATCGAGGAGGAAAGCAAGCACAGCGGACTCTTCAAAAGCCTGGGCCTCTGGCAACTGACAGCCATCGGCGTCGGCGGCATCATCGGCGTCGGGATCTTCTCTCTGGCCGGCCTCGTGGCGCACGGGAGCAAAGACACCCCCGGCGTCGGCCCCGCCGTGCTGATCTCGTTCCTGGTCGCGGGCCTTGCGTCAGCGGCCGCGGCACTCTCCTACGCGGAATTCGCCGGCATGATCCCCCGCGCCGGGTCCGCCTACACCTATGGGTACGTTGCCTTGGGCGAGGTCATCGGCTGGTTCATCGGCTGGGACCTGCTGCTGGAGTACATCGCGATCGTCGCCGTCGTCGCAATCGGCATCTCCGGCTACTTTGACGCGTTCCTCTCCGGGATCGGCATCCACATGCCCGCCTGGATGACCTCCACCGTGGACGAGGGAAAGGGCGGGGTCATCAACCTTCCGGCCATCTTGGTCTGCTTGCTGGTCACCTGGATCCTGAGCCGCGGAACCAAGGCGTTTGGCCGCTTCGAACTCGTGGCGGTGGCCATCAAGGTTGTCCTGATCCTGTTCATCATCGGCCTGGGCATCTTCTACATCAACACCAACAACTACAACCCGTTCATGCCCAGTGGCTTCGGCCCGGTCCTTGCCGGCTCTGCCACGGTCTTCTTCGCCGTGTTCGGCTACGACGCGATGAGTACCGCCGCGGAGGAAGCGACTGACGGAAAGAAGCACATGCCGAAGGCAATCGTCCTCTCGCTTGTCATCGCCATGCTCCTCTACGTTGCGGCGACGCTGGTGCTCACCGGCATGCAGAACTACAAGGACATCAATCCGACCGCCGGTTTCGCCTCGGCCTTCACCGGCGTCGGTCTGCCCGTTATCGCCACCATCATTTCCGTGTTCGCGGTGCTGTCCATCCTGACCGTGATGCTGACCTTCCTCCTGGGCGTCACCCGCGTCTGGTTCTCGATGAGCCGCGACGGCCTGCTTCCAGGCTGGTTTGCGGGAACCGACAAGCACGGCACCCCGCAACGCGTCACGTGGATCGCAGGCGTCGCCTCGGCTTTGCTCGCCGGGGTATTCCCCATCAAGGCCGTCGCCGACCTGACCAATATCGGCATCCTCGCGGCGTTTGTGGTGGTGTGCTTGTCAGTCATCATCTTCCGCTACAAGAAGCCCAACGCGCCCCGCACCTTCCGGCTCCCGTTCATGCCTGTGGTTCCGGCCTTCGGCATGCTGGCGTCCGGCTTCCTTATGGTCCAGCTCCATTGGGAAACCTGGCTGCGTTTTGTGGTGTGGCTGGTCATCGGACTGGTCATCTACTTCAGCTACGGCCGGAAGCATTCGCTCATGAATCCGGATAGCCCCCGCCACCAGCAACTTTCTGGCTCCGGGAACCAGCGGTTGTAACCTTTTCGACGATTCGTTTGACATCCCCGTCAAATTATCCCTTGGCACCTCCAAGGTCTCGGGTTAGGATCGAGAACGGAGGAGCGAACTGGCTCCGCGATCGAAGGGAGGTGCCCGTGGGATTACTTGACGGTCTGAAGGGCAAAGTTCAGGACCTCGTTGGTGGCAGTGAAGAAGCCATCAAGGACGGCATCGAATAGACCGCCGATTTATCGACGACTAGATGCGGTTCAGAGAGCCGCTTCCGAGTTCGTGGGCAACCTCGACGGTTTGCTGAAAGGGTTACGGCCTGGACAGCTCCCTCCGCCAATGAGGCTCCATAGCCGGTTCCGCCGGCCAGAGCTCCCGAATACAGTTACGTCAACGGGGCACCGGTCCCGCCGCGAGGCGCCGCCGGTGCCCTTGGCGTTTAACCGCTACCGCCTCGGCAGACGGACCGCTGCTCCGGTAACGTGAGGGACTATGCCAGCGTCACCTCTCCACACCGCACAGTCACGTCCGGCTTCCCCTTCCCGGCAGCTCTCCCGTCCGCTTGTGGCGGGAGTTGTGACCGCTCTGGTCGGTTTCACCTCATCTTTCGCGGTGGTGCTCGCAGGTCTCCGGGCCGTTGGCGCCACACAGGAACAGGCCGCCAGCGGACTCCTTGCCCTCACCCTCACCTTCGGGCTAGGCGTGCTCTGGTTGTCTTGGCGGTCCCGCTTGCCCGTCACGCTTGCGTGGTCGACTCCCGGCGCGGCGTTGCTCGCGGGAGCCGGAGTGCCCGACGGCGGGTGGCCGGCCGCCGTCGGCGCCTTCCTCATCGCTGGCGTACTGATCGCCCTCACGGGACTCATTCCGGCGCTTGGCAAGCTGATGGCGAAGATTCCCACGGCCCTCGCGCAGGCGATGCTCGCCGGGGTGCTTCTGTCCCTGTGCCTTGCCCCGTTCAAGGCCTTGGGCACTGCCCCTTTGTTGGTGGCGCCCGTAATCCTCTGCTGGCTGGTCACGATGAAGCTGGCGCCCCGCTGGTCGGTCCCTGCTGCGCTGTTGGTGGCCCTCGCCGTCATCGGAATCTACATCGTGGTCAACGGCGTGGGCATTCCCATGAACCGGCTGTTGCCTGAGTTGCATTGGACCACCCCGGCCTTCACGCCCAGTGCGGTGGCCGGCATCGCCTTGCCCTTGTTCATTGTCACCATGGCTTCCCAGAACATTCCGGGAGTGGCTGTGCTGAGGTCCTTCGGCTACACCGTCCCGTGGCGCCAGTCGATGCTGGTGACCGGGGCAGGGACTGCGCTTGGGGCTCCCTTTGGTGGACATGCGATCAACCTGGCCGCGTTAAGCGCTGCGCTGGCCGCCGGAGAAGAAGCGGGTGAAGACCGGAGCCGGCGCTGGATCGCGGCCTTCACTTCAGGCCTGGCCTACCTCGCGTTGGCAGCCTTCTCCGCTGCGTTGGTGACCGTCGTGGCGGCGGCACCGCCCGGGCTCCTGGAGGCCGTGGCGGGGTTGGCCCTGCTGGGCACGATGGCTTCCGCCATCGCTTCGGCGCTGGCTATCGCCGAGGAACGCATCGGAGCCTCCGTGACGTTCCTGATCGCAGCCTCTGGCCTCAGTTTCGCAGGGATCGGCGCCGCATTCTGGGCACTTGCCGCCGGAATCCTGGTGCGTTGGGTCCTGAAAGACAGGGAACCCCAAAAATAGAGTGGGGTAGCAGGGTCCCTACGTGGCGACGCAGTCGACACGAAAGGGCCTGCCCCAATCTGTGGGGCAGCAGGGTCAGTCTTCACCCGCGTGGCTTGCAGTCGACACGAAAGGGCCTGCCCCAATCTGTGGGGCAGCCGGGTCCCTACGAGGGCTCGTGGTTTTGGCCCTCACGCGCCAGCGCTGTCAACCGGGACACGGCGCGGAAGTACTTCTTCATGTACCCGCCGGTCATCATATCCTCGGTGAACAGCTTGTCGAAGGGCACGCCGCTGGCAAGGATCGGGACGTCCTTGTCGTACAAACGGTCGGCCAGCACCACGAAGCGAAGGGCAACGGCCTGCTCCGTGATGGTTTCCACATCCCGCCAGACAACCGCATCGATGCCTGCGATCAGCTTGCGATAGCGGCTGGGGTGGACGCCGGCGAGGTGGTCGATCAGGCCGCGGAAATCGTCCACCGCCACGGTCTGCCCATCGAACTCGGCGTGCATCTGCCGCTTGAGGTCTTCGGTCTTCAAGGGTGCCGGAGCGGCGGGCAGGCCGCGGTGCCTGAAGTCTTCCCCGTCGATCCTGACAACATCGAATTGGTCCGCGAGGACCTGGATCTCCCGTTGGAAGTCGACGGCGGCAAAGCGGCCCTCGCCCAGTGACCCGGGCAGAGTGTTGGACGTGGCAGCGAGCTTCACGCCGGCGTCGGCCAGTTCACGCATGAGGCGGGACATCAGCACTGTGTCGCCCGGATCATCGAGCTCGAATTCGTCAATGCAGACGAGCTTGTAGCTGCTCAAGGCTTCCACGGTCTTGCGGAAGGACAGGGCACCTACCAGGTTGGTGTACTCCACGAATGTTCCAAAGGCTTTCGGTCCCGGGGCCGAGTGCCACAGGGACGCCAGCAGGTGGGTCTTTCCGACTCCGAATCCGCCGTCGAGGTAGATCCCGGCCCTGCCGTTGACCTTCTTGCTGAAGAGGCGTTTGAACAGGCCGTCTCCGTCACCGGCTCCCACCGTCGATCCGAACGCTTCCAGGGCCTTGACCGCCGCCGCTTGGCTGGGCTGGTTCGGATCAGGCCGGTAGCTTTTGAAGGACACCTCTCCGAACCGTGGCGAAGGGTAGAAACCCTTCAGAATCTCATCCACTGAGACCGCCGGCGTGCGCGCGGCGAGCTGTTCGATCTGTACCAAGGCGGTCCGTTCTTCGTGTCGTAAGTCCCCAGCAAGAATACCGGCTATGGCGTGCCCTGGGCGGACACGTGATGAAGGCCATATTTCACCATATGAACGGGGAGGAGCTTTAGTCCCCTGCCCTCGATAATGTGGGATCAATGCCGGGCACGTCCTCTCGCCCGGCGCCGCCCGGTGTCAGTGCAAGTGTCAGTGAAAGGCCATGCCAATGTCCTACCCCGTTGAACAGAACGAAAAGTTCGCCGCGTACGCCCACCCAGAACGTCTGGTGTCCACCGAGTGGCTCGCCGCAGCCCTTGAAGGCGGCGCGCTCGGCGACGGCAAGCTGGTTGTTGTCGAATCCGACGAAGACGTCCTCCTGTACGAGACCGGCCACATTCCGGGCGCAGTCAAGATCGACTGGCACACGGACCTGAACGATGAAGTCACCCGGGATTATGTCGACGGTGAAGCGTTCGCTGCGCTGGCAGCCGCCAAAGGCATCTCGCGGGACACCACCGTGGTGATCTACGGCGACAAGTCCAACTGGTGGGCCGCTTACGCGCTCTGGGTTTTCACGCTCTTCGGGCACGAAGACGTCCGCCTCCTGGACGGCGGCCGCGACAAATGGATCGCAGAAGGCCGCGAGATCACCACCGACGTCCCCCAGCCCGCCCCGGGCGAGTACCCCGTGATCGAACGGAACGACGCCCCGATCCGCGCCTTCAAGGATGACGTCTTGGCTCACTTTGGCAAGCCGCTGATCGACGTCCGATCCCCCGAGGAATACACCGGCCAGCGCACCCACATGCCCGCCTACCCCGAAGAGGGCGCCCTGCGCGGTGGCCACATTCCCACCGCAGCCTCCATCCCGTGGGCACGCGCCGCTGCCGAAGATGGCACCTACCGCAACCGGACCGAACTTGAGGCCCTCTATCTCGGGGAAGCCGGCCTCACTGAAGGCGACGACGTCGTGGCTTACTGCCGCATCGGCGAGCGTTCCAGCCACACCTGGTTCGCCCTGAAGTACCTGCTTGGTTTCGAAACGGTCCGCAACTACGACGGTTCCTGGACGGAGTGGGGCAACGCAGTGCGCGTCCCGATCGTCAAGGGCGCTGAGCGGGGCTCCGTACCCGCATTCGCCGGAAAGTAGTCCGGAATCTCCGTGCCTTGCCATATTGGCTTTGCCATATTGAAGCAACGGGGGCCAGAGCGGCCCGGACTTGCGTAAGCTGGAAGTGATGAGTACCAATACTTTGCCCGCCGCATTGGCGGAAATTGTCGATGACTTCCAGGCGTTGACCGAGCCCGATCGCCTTCAGCTGTTGCTTGAGTTCTCGCGCGGGCTCCCGGGCTTGCCGGAACGGCTGCTGGACCACCCTGAACTCCTGGAGCAAGTGGTGGAGTGCCAGTCGCCGCTGTTCCTGACCATAGAGCAGGAAAAGAACCCCGACGGCGTCGCCTACCGTTTGTTCTTCAAGGCACCGCCGGAGGCGCCCACCACGCGCGGGTTCGCGGGGGTTCTGCACGAAGGCCTGGATGGGCTGACTGCCGCAGAGATCCTGGCTGTTCCGGATGACATGCCGGAACTGCTGGGCCTCACCCGGGCAATCACGCCGTTGCGCATGCGCGGCATGACGGCCATGCTGGGGCGGATCAAGCGCAAGGTCGCCGCAGCGGACCGCTTGTTGTCCTGATCCGGGATACCGGGAATGGCCAAGAAACAGGCTTCACAGGGAACGCCGGCCACAGCCGTACTGGCTGCGGCCGGCGTTCCGTTCACCCTGCACCCGTACGCGCATGATCCTTCGGCAGCCAGCTACGGGCTTGAGGCGGCCGAGGTCCTGGGTATCGATCCCGACCGGGTGTTCAAGACCTTGATGGTGGACATTGAAGGCAAACTCGCCGTGGGCATCGTTCCGGTGAGTGGCACCCTGGACCTCAAAGCAATCGCAGCGGCCCTCGGATCGAAGAAGGCCACCATGGCCGATCCTAAAACGGCCGAGCGACGCACCGGCTACGTCCTGGGCGGTATTTCCCCGCTGGGGCAACGCCAGGCATCGCCTACCGTCCTTGACGAATCGGCCCTGGCCTTCGGAACAGTCCTTGTTTCCGGTGGACGGCGCGGCTTGGACATTGAACTGGACCCCGCGGACCTCATCCGGCTCACGAACGCCCGGACTGCGCCGATCGGGAGCTCCTAGCAAGCCCCGGGAGCAGCGCAGGCACGAAGGCTCTCAGGCCGACGCAGGCCCGCCGCGGGGCGCGAGGCGCGGAGCGAGCCATGAGCGCACCAGCCGCTCCCACTTCTGCGGGTCCACGTTCCACTCCTTCGTGTGGCGCGCGCCTTCGAAAGGCTCAAAGGTGACCATTTCCGGATTCTTTTCGGCGAGGCTGGCGGAGGGTTCGTAGGGAACGTACTCATCATCCACGCTGTGGATCACCAGCGTCGGGGTCCGCAGTTCAACGGCGCGGGTATCCCAGTCCATGGCCTTCAAGTCGACGGGAGCGGCCAGGCCGGTGAGGCGCCGGCCCAACGGGTGCCCCAACATCAACTGTCCATAGCGGCCCACCGCGTAGGGAATCCTGTTGATCTGGGCATGGTGTGCCAGGACGTTGACCCAGTTGATCACCGGGGCGTCCAGGACCATGGCCCTGATCACATGGCGGTGGTGCGAAAGATCGGCCGTCTGCAGGCAGATCGCCCCGCCCATCGACCATCCGAAGAGGACCACCTCGTGGGCGCCATGGGCGAGCGCGTACTCAATGGCCGCGTCGACGTCGTGCCATTCGGTGGACCCCAGCCCGTAACGCCCGTCGGGGGCAGACGGCGCAAGGCCGTCGTTCCGGTAGGAAACCAGCAGGCTGTCGAGTCCGAGTTCGCGCGCAGTGTGAACTGCCCGCAAGCCTTCGAGGCGGGTGGCACCGCGGCCGTGGACCATGATCGCCCACACCTTCGCGGGCTTCCCCGTGCCGGACGGAATGAGCCACGCAGGCGCCTTGCCACCCTCGACGTCGATCTGTATGTCTTCCGAATCCAGGCCAAGCGCCGCCGGGGAGTCGTAGACGGCGCCGCTCCACCATGCGCGCCGGGCCGTTGCCAGATCACCGCTGTAGACTTCCTCGACCTCGCGCTGCACCGTCCGTTCCGCGGGCGAATAGGACACGATCCGCCCAATCCGTGCGAACCCTGTCCCGCCCGCGAAGTAGAGGCTGAACACGCCGTCGATGGTGGTGTCCGGGGTGGCTGCGAGGATGACCTGAAGACCATTGTCACCACGCACCACCGCCAACACTTCCTGGTCGGCCTCGCGCACTGAGGGGGTAATGACGCGCCGGGCGAAATAGGCTGCGAGCGCAGATGACCCTGCGCCCAGCAAGCCGGCAATGCTGCTTCCGGCAACGATCCCCGCAACGGCCCATTTGGCGCGGGCGGACATTTTCGCACCGTTCTCAACGGTTGGCGCAGCTCGGGTCATGGATGCCATGTGACCATTCTCCCGGTTGCGGGGCCGTGTTCTGAACAGCGCCCTCCACGGTGTTTCCTCCCGCGAGGCCGCGGGACGGCAAGAACAGAAT
The DNA here is from genome assembly GCF_056397865.1 of Arthrobacter sp. 05L417. NCBI lineage: Bacteria > Bacillati > Actinomycetota > Actinomycetes > Micrococcales > Micrococcaceae > Arthrobacter > Arthrobacter sp. 05L417. The sequence continues at coordinate 71,967 of NZ_JBFTOG010000004.1, read as the reverse complement.
TGCCGCGCCAAACCATGCCACCCGGCGCGGCTCAGGTCTACGCTGTAGCCATGAGTGATCCAATCGTCATCCTTACCGAAGAGCCTCTCGGCCCGGACGACCGCGTCAATATTGCCAAACTGCTCGACGGCGGAGACTCGCCCTTGGTGGTGCTGGTGCCCGCGAACACCGAACGGCACTTGCTGGTGGACTTCCTTGAGAACCTCTCGATGCTTGAAGTAGCCAAGGCATTCCGGGATCTGATCGCAGAGGCACCGGATCCCCAGTCGGAGCGGGCCCAGGCTGCAGAGGCCCTGTCAGCGTCCCTCACGGCCTTGGATGGGCTGGGTGGCGGAGTCACAGGTGAAATCGTCGACGGCGGTGCCGTGGCCGGCTTGGTGTCCAAGGTCAAGGAACTCAATGCGGCACAGGCCGTAGTGGTCACCCGCCCGCATGCGATTGCCGACACCTTCCATACAGACTGGGCGAACAAGGCCCAGGACCAGTTGGGGTTGCCCGTGCTGCATCTCTATGCGGGCTCGGGATTTATCGGCGACTCGTGAGCGTTGAGAGAGCATGAGCACTGCAGACAACAAGAAGTACTTCCAGGCCGCAGACCCCCTGGCCGGGGTTCCCCACCAAGATGTCCCGAAGGACGGGCAATGCGTGGAGAAAACGGACGCGGAGTGGCGCGAGGAGCTTACCCCGGAGGAGTTCAGGGTCCTTCGCCAGGCCGGAACGGAACGCCCGTACACGGGTGAGTATTGGGACACCCATACAGCAGGCGTGTACCAGTGCCGGGCATGTGGCGCAGAGCTTTTCACCAGCAACGAGAAATTCGATTCGCATTGCGGCTGGCCGTCCTTCTGGGCACCGCTTGCTGAAGGCACCGTCCGTTACCTGCATGACCGCACTTTGGGAATGGAACGGGTGGAGGTCCGCTGCGCCAATTGCGATTCGCACTTGGGACACGTATTCGAGGGTGAGGGCTACGGCACACCTACTGACCAGCGCTATTGCATAAACTCCGTTTCGCTCAAGCTTGTCGAGTCCGCGGCCGGGCAGTAACGCCAAGCCACCGGCAGTCCCCCACGGCCAGCCCTCCCCGGGCTGGATCTTCCGGGGGCTGCCGGAACCACTTGCACAAGAGTTTCTTATGCTCGAGCCACTTTTGAGTTAGCGACTCTGGCCGCTTGTTACGCTCACCTCAGAACAATGATTCTTGAGGAAAGGCACCGTCAACGATGACCACCACCGTTAGCACCACCCGTCCGCGCATCACGTCGGACAATCAGGACTGGATCTCCCTGAAGGCTGCGGCCACTGCCCTCCAGGCCTTCCAAGGCCAGGACGGTTCCATCCAGGATTCCCTCCACCACGAGGCTGCCCGGGCATACACATCCACCATCATGGAGGCCATCAAGAGCCTGGCTCCTGCGTTCCCGCACGACGCTCCCTATCTTGAACTCCTGGTCGAGGACTTCGGACGTTGGGCCGGCGGCGGCTTCGGGATCCCGGACTTCCTCGACTCGCTGCTGGCCTTCCAGCCGCAGGAACACCGCGAAGACGGGCTCCAGCACCTCGTGGTGTTCCCCATGTACACCCAGAACGGAAGCACGAGCCGTCTTGTGGAAGCGGTCCTGATCGAGGTGATCTGGCCCGAGTTCATCGGCGCGTTGGAAGCCGGCGACTACTCCAACAAGCTGTTCGTGCCCATCCGTTTCCTGGACTTCACCCCCGGGTACGACACCAATTCGGCCGTGCTCTTTCCCGAGACCGTCGCAGTGCGGGAAACGCCTGCCTTCACGTGGGGCGCCATCTTCGCCGACCGCGAGGCCGCACGCTTCCGCCGCGTCCTCAAAGCAGCCGCTGCAACGACGTCCCTTGAGCTGCCCGCAGACGCCGCCGAGCTGCTGGACGACCAGGAACTCACGCAGCGGACGTTCGTCATGTGGGACCTGATCCATGACCGCACCCACATGCGCGGCGACCTTCCCTTCGATCCGTTCATGATCAAGCAGCGGATGCCGTTCTTCCTCTATTCGCTCGAAGAACTCCGCTGCGACCTGACAGCTTTCCGCGAATCCGTCCGGATCGAGAAGGATGAGGACGCTTCCCCCGACGCGCGGCGCCACGCGAAGCTCGTCCAGTACGCCGTCATCTTCGACCGCATCTTCCGCTTCGCGATCACTGGCAACCGGGTCCGCAACTACGACGGCCTGGGCGGCCAGCTCCTCTTCGCCTGGATGCACCAGCACCACGTCCTGCACTGGACCGACAGCAAGCTCAGCATCGACTGGGACGAGGCCGCCGACGTCGTCATCGAGCTCGGTGCCCGGATCGAAGAACTGTACTGGCGCTCCATCGACCGCCCCAAAGCCGCCCACTGGCTCGCAGCGTATAAGCTCATTTCCGGTACGGTCACTCCCCACCCGGCATCGGTCTGGGCGAAGGGCCCAGAGGCACTGCCGCTCGATGGGCCGCCCCGCGGCCTCACCGACCAGGTCCTCGACGACGAATTCCCCCTGTCCATGTTCTACGAAGCACTGGAGAAGAAAATGCGTCCGATCATCGAATCAACCACCGGTATCACCGGGCAGTCCGAAGCCTCATGACCGGCGAGCCGCTGACTGTCGTCGTCACCGGTGGCAGCAACTCCTCCGGCATCGCTGTGGCCCGCGCCTTGGCCCAGGCCGGGCACCGGGTCTTCACGATCGGCTCGAACGAGGCCCGCATCGGAGCCGCGGCGGCCGAAGCGGGCAGCGACGTCACTCCCCTGGTGTGCGATCTTTCCCGCCTGGAGTCCGTGCGCGAACTCGCCTCGGAGATCCACGCGAGCACGGAAAGGGTCGACGGCGTGATCCACCTGGTGGGAGGGTGGCGCGGCGCCAAGGGAATCGAAGACCAGCCGGACGAAGACTGGGCCGCCCTTGAGCAAAGCGCCATCACCACCCTGAGAAACGTCTCCAGGATCTTCTACAAGGATCTCGCGTCCTCCCCCAAGGGACGATTCGCCATGGTGAGTTCGACGGCGGTCGCCGCACCTACCGCCGGGGCCGCCACCTACGCGGCGGCCAAGGCTGCCGCGGAAACCTGGACCCTGGCCGTGGCTGACGGCTTCCGCCGCGATCAATCAGGAAACAAGGACGAACCCACGGAGCAGCACAGCGCAGCCGTCGTCTTTGTGGTCAAGTCGCTCCTGGACGCGGCGATGCGGAGGGAACACCCCGAGCGGAAATTCCCCGGATACACGGACGTCGAGGACTTGGCGGCGGCCGCCGTCGGGCTCTTCGACCAGCCCGCATCGGAACTGAACGGACAGCGCCTCCTCCTGGCCAAATAGACTGAAAGCGTGAATGAACAAGTGACGAGCACTACAGAAGAATTCCCGGCTGCCCTCGACACGGAAGCCGTTGGGCGCCTCCACGATCCCTCCGTCCGCGGTTTCGCCTCGGACAACTACTCCGGCGTCCACCCTGAAATCCTGGCGGCCCTGGCCGCAGCCAATGGCGGCCACCAGGTCTCTTACGGGGAGGACCAGTACACGGAACGGCTCCAGGAAGTCATGGAGCAGCACTTCGGCGCAGGCATCGAGTGCTTCCCCGTCTTCAACGGCACTGGTGCCAATGTGTTGTCCCTGCAGTCGCTGCTGCCACGCTGGGGTGCAGTCATCTGCGCCTCGACCGCCCACATCAACATGGACGAGAACGGCGCGCCGGAGCGGATCGGCGGCATCAAGCTCCTCCAAGTCCCGACGCCGGACGGCAAGCTGACTCCGGAATTGATCGACCGCGAAGCCTGGGGCTGGGGCGACGAACACCGTGCGCAGCCCCTCGCCGTCTCCATCACGCAGACCACGGAACTCGGCACGTGCTACACGCCGGAAGAAATCCGGGCGATCGCCGACCACATCCATGCCAAGGGCATGAAACTGCACATGGACGGCGCCCGGCTCGCCAATGCCGCCGCCCACCTTGGCGTGCCCTTGCGGACATTCACCTGCGACGCCGGCGTCGACATCTTGTCCTTCGGCGGCACCAAGAACGGGCTGCTGTTCGGCGAAGTAGTCGTCGCCCTGAATCCCGAGGCCGCCCACGGGCTGAAGTTCCTGCGCAAGATGAACATGCAGCTGGCCTCCAAGATGCGCTTCATTTCGGCCCAGTTCATCGCGCTTCTTGAGTCCGGGCTGTGGCTGCGCTCGGCGGAACACGCAAACGCCATGGCCTCGCGGCTGCGTGCGGCGGTCGACTCCATCGAGGGCGTGGAGCCTACGCAGGCCACGGAGTCCAACGGCGTCTTCGCGGTACTCCCCGCCGGCGTCGCCGATCGCCTCCGCTCCTCCTTCAAGTTCTACGACTGGAACGAAGCGAACCGCGAGGTGCGTTGGATGTGTTCCTTCGATACCACGGAAGAGGACATCGATTCCTTCGTTGCCGCAATCAAGCGCGAACTGGCGTCCGCATAGGCAACGGGACGGGGCGGCGTGGCTTCAAGGTTTCGCCGCCCCTGACACATAATCTGCGAAGGTGAACGCACTCGCACAGGTTCCCCCGGATTTCTTGCATGCGTTGGGAACGCTACGAAAAGCAAAGTGCCGGAGCGAGCTGCGGCTCGCGGAAATTCCGGCACCCTCCCGGTTGGCCCCCTACGCCGTGGCCCTGGGAGCAGAGGTCTTCAGCCGGTCCACCCGTCCCGGCCGGACCCCTGTCCATGGCCCCGCGGCCATGGCATTTTCCAGCGAGAACACTCCCGGTACGGCCGATGATGAAGACGATGAACTCGCAACAGGCAGGTTCATCTTGCTCCACGACCCCGACGGCTCTGCAGTATGGGACGGGGAATTCCGGATCGTCACCTATATCAGGGCCCAGCTGGACGCCGACATGGGCAACGATGCCATGCTCGGTTCGGTGGCCTGGACATGGCTCGTGGACGCCCTGGAGAACCATTCGGCCCAGTACCGCGCGGCCGGCGGAACGGCCACACGCATCCTGTCCGAGAGCTTCGGGACGTTGGCCGAAAGACCGGAAACCATCGACATCGAACTCCGCGCCTCATGGACACCTGGCTCCTCCGATGCCCAGGCACATCTGGAGGCATGGTGCGACATGGTCTGCACGTTCGCTGGCCTCCCTCCCCTGCCTCCCGGCGTCACGCCCCTGCCGAACCGGCGGCTCACATGAAGGCCGTTTGTAGTCCGCTGGAGCCCCTGGCCGGACCGGCCGAGCACAGAGTCGGTAAACTGAAGGCACCATGACCCCTGAAAATCTGGAACCCACCACAGCCGGCGCTCCGGCTGCTGATCCCACACCACACATCACGGTAGACGGCTTTGAGGGCCGGATACCCGAGATCATCGATCTGGATGCCCCACGCGAGGGCGTGCCCCTTGTCATCGACACCATGGCCGGCTTGGAGCGTTGCGCCGCTGCCATCGCCGCCGGATCCGGCCCCGCCGGGGTCGACGCCGAACGCGCCTCCGGCTTCCGCTACGGGCAACGTGCCTTCCTGGTGCAGATCAGGCGCGACGGAGCAGGCACCTGGCTGATCGACCCCGAGCCCTTCGATGACCTGAAAATCATCAATGAGGCGCTGCGCGGCGTCGAGTGGATCCTGCACGCCGCGACGCAAGATCTTCCCTGCCTGGCCGAGCTTGGCATGTGGCCCGACAAGCTCTTCGACACCGAGCTGGCCGCACGCCTTGCCGGGCTGCCCCGCGTAGGCCTGGCAGCCGTCATCGAGCAACTCCTGGGCTTCGGCCTCGCCAAGGAACACTCGGCCGCCGACTGGTCCACCCGGCCCCTCCCCGAACCCTGGCTGCGGTACGCGGCCCTCGACGTCGAGGTGCTCGCCGAACTGCGGGAAGAACTCATCGAGCTCCTGGAAGCGGACGGCAAGCTTGAATTTGCCGAACAGGAATTCGCCGGCATCCTCGGAGCAGGACTTCCAGCCCCGCGGGTGGACCCGTGGCGAAAGACCTCCGGACTGCACCAGATCCGTGACCGCCGGCAGCTGGCCGCTGTGCGCGAGCTTTGGTACGAACGCGATCAGCTCGCGCGGAAACGCGATGTTGCTCCCAGCCGCCTCATTCCCGATTCCGCCTTGGTCGCAGCCGCCAAGGCCATGCCCACCACCGTTCCGCAGCTCCTGGCCACCAAAGGTTTCCACGGTCGGGCCGCGCAGCGCGAAGCACCACGCTGGCTTCGCTGCATTGCCGCCGCGCGGAACACCGAAGACCTTCCACCGCTGCATCTTCCAACCAACGCTCCCCCGCCGCCGCGCGTCTGGACAGACCGCGATCCCGAAGCCGCGGCGCGCCTGGGGACTGCCCGGCCCCGGCTTCAAGAGGCGGCCGATGGGCTCAAACTTCCCGTGGAGAACCTCCTCACTCCGGATTACATGAGGCGCGTGCTGTGGCGCCCGCCGTCGGAGATCACCGTGGAGTCCGTATCGGAGGAGCTGCGCGCGCTCGGCGCCCGCGAGTGGCAAATCGCCATCACGGCGCCGATCCTGGCCGAGGCGTCACTGAATCCGCAACCACTGCCGCCCAAGGAACCCAAAGAGCCAAGGAACCCGGCTTCCAAGGAACAGGCCCCGACCCCCTAGCAGGAGGTTCCCGCCTCCCCTTGAGACCCTCGCTCACAAACAAGCCCTCCCGGCCCGACCCTCCCTCACAAACAAGCCCTCCCGGCCCGACCCTCGCTCACAAACAAGCCCTCCCGGCCCGACGCTCGCTCCCCACATCCTCGCTCCCCACATCTGGGACTTTTCCAAGTGGATTCCCTAGTGATGTGAGCGAGGGGCCGCCGGAAACCCGTCACATGTGAGCGAGGGTCCGCCGGAAACCCGTCATATGTGAGCGAGGGTCCGACGGGAGACGGATATATGTGAGCGAGGATCGGTATTGATCTCCTTGCGCGCTAAGTTACCGGCGAGTAACATGGCCGTAAATGACACCGGCTTCCCCTGTGAGGGCTGTCCGGCATCCATGTCTCAACGAGGAGCCACACATGAGCCAAACCGGGAACAGCGCCAAGCCGCGGGCAGTCCGCGACGTCGTCTTCGTGGACGGTGTCCGGACGCCGTTCGGCAAAGCGGGCGAAAAGGGGATCTACGCGGGCACACGTGCCGACGACCTCGTGGTCAAGTGCATCCGCGAACTGATGCGCCGCAACCCTAGACTGCCCGCCGAACGCGTTGACGAAGTTGCCATCGCCGCCACGACGCAGACCGGCGACCAAGGCTTGACCATCGGCCGCACCGCGGCCCTCCTGGCCGGCCTCCCCCGCACCGTACCGGGCTTCGCGATCGACCGCATGTGTGCCGGAGCAATGACCGCGGTCACGACGACGGCGAGCGGCATCGGTTTCGGCGCGTACGACGTCGTGATTGCCGGCGGTGTGGAGCACATGGGCAACCACCCCATGGGCGCCGGTGCGGATCCCAACCCGAGGTTCATGTCCGAGCGGATCGTGGATCCGGCCGCCCTGAACATGGGCAACACCGCCGAGAACCTGCACGACCGTTTCCCGTCGATCACCAAGGAGCGGACGGATACCTACGCCGCGGCGTCGCAGGCAAAGCTTGCTGCCGCCTACGGCAAGGGCCAGATCCAGCCCGACTTGGTCCCGGTCGCCACCATGAAGCCCGGACAAGGCTGGACAGTGAACACCATCGACGAGCCGCCACGCCCCGGCACCACGGTAGATGACCTCGCGGAGCTCCGCACGCCGTTCAGGGCCCACGGCCGCGTCACCGCGGGCAACGCCGCCGGCTTGAACGACGGCGCGACGGCGGCAGTCCTGGCTTCCGCGGACGCCGCCGAGGAGCTCGGCTTGTCCGTGAAGATGCGCCTGGTCTCCTATGCCTTCGCAGGCGTCGAACCCGAAGTCATGGGCATCGGACCGGTCCCGGCCACCGAGAAGGCCCTCAAGAACGCCGGACTCGGCATCGAGGACATCGGCCTCTTCGAGATCAACGAGGCCTTCGCCGTTCAGGTCCTGAGTTTCCTGGACCACTTCGGAATCGCCGACGACGACCCGCGCGTCAACCGCTACGGCGGGGCAATCGCCGTCGGGCATCCCCTCGCCTCGTCCGGCGTGCGGCTCATGAACCAACTGGCCCGCCAGTTCGAAGAAGACCCGTCAGTCCGGTACGGCATCACCACGATGTGCATTGGCTTGGGAATGGGCGCCACAGTGATCTGGGAGAACCCGCGTCACGTGGACTACACCAACTACAACAGCCACAGCAGCTACAACAGCGAGACCGAGACCGCCGTCGACACCGAGAGCAAGGGAGCCGCAGCATGAGCGCCGCCGAATTCCAGAAACTGGCCGGACTGTTCCCGGACGAGACAGTGACCCATTCCTATGTCCAGGACATCGAACTCCCCGGCAACGCCGGAACGTTTGCCCTGATCACCTTGGACAACGGACTGGACCACACCAAGCCCACCACCCTTGGACCCAATACCCTTGTCGAGCTGGGGACGGCGCTTGAAGGCCTGAAGGTTCGCTGCGCGCGCGGCGAGATCGTCGGTGTCGGTGTCACTGGCAAGCCGTATTTCCTGGTGGCCGGAGCGGATCTCTCGGCGGTCAAGCGCCTCGAAGAGCGCGAACACGGGCTGTGGATGGCGCAACTGGGCCACGACGTCTACGCGACGCTGGCCGATCTGGGTGTTCCCAGCTTCGCCTTCATCAACGGCCTCGCGCTCGGTGGTGGCCTCGAAATCGCCCTCCAGTCCACGTACCGCACGGTCTCCACGCGCGCCGGCGCCCTCGCCTTGCCGGAAGCCTTCATCGGGCTCGTCCCCGGTTGGGGCGGCGTCTACATCCTGCCGCGACTCATCGGCCCGGAAAACGCCGTCAAGGTCATGATCGAGAATCCGCTGAGCAACAACCGCACGCTCACCGGTCCCCAGGCTTTCCAGCTCGGCATCGCCGACGCGATCTTCGAACCAGCGGACTTCGTGGAGCAGTCCATTGCCTGGGCCGCGAAAGTGATCGCGGGCGAGACCGTCCCGGAGCGGAGCAACTCCGTGGACCCGGAGGATCCCGCCGTTGCCGAACGCTGGGCCGGCGCCGTGGCAGCAGGTCGTGCGTTCGTGGAAGCCAAAACCTCAAACGCATCACCGGCTCCGGCCAAGGTGCTGGATATCCTCGAGGCCAACCGGACCATGGGCAAGGCGGAATCCGCGGCCTTGGAATGCGAGACGCTCGCAGAGTTGATGCAGACGGACGAGTTCCGTTCCACCGTCTACGCCTTCCTGGACCTCGTGCAGAAGCGCTCCAAGCGGCCTGCCGGTGCGCCCGACCGCAAGCTCGCGCGTCCGGTGACGAAGATCGGCGTCGTCGGTGCCGGCCTGATGGCGAGCCAGCTCGCCCTGCTGTTCGCGCGCCAGCTCAAAGTGCCCGTGGTCCTGACGGACATCGACCAGGAGCGCGTGGACAAGGGAGTCGCCTACGTCCATGCGGAGGTGGACAAGCTGCTCGGCAAGAAGCGGATCAGTTCCGACGCCGCGAACAGGACCAAGGCCTTGGTCAGCGGCTCCGTCTCCAAAGAGGCATTCGCCGACGCCGACTTCGTCATTGAAGCCGTGTTCGAAGAACTCAACGTCAAGAAGCAGGTCTTCGCTGAAGTGGAGGCCATTGTCTCCCCCGAATGCATCCTCGCAACCAACACGTCCTCGCTCTCCGTAACCGCGATGGCTGAGGATCTGCAGCACCCGGAACGCCTGGTCGGTTTCCACTTCTTCAACCCGGTTGCTGTCATGCCGCTCCTTGAGATCGTGCGTGCCCCGAAGACCGACGACGGCGTGCTGGCCACCGCCTTCGAGCTCGCCAAGGGATTGAAGAAGACAGCCGTGCTGGTCAAGGACGCGGCCGCCTTCGTCGTCAACCGGATCCTGCTGCGGCTCATGGGCGAAGTCATTGCCGCGTTCGACGAAGGGACGCCGGCGGAAGTCGCCGATTCGGCGCTGCGCCCCATGGCCCTGCCGATGAGTCCGTTCACCCTCAGCGCGATGGTGGGCCTTCCGGTCGCCCAGCACGTCCAGGAATCGCTGCACACTGCCTTCGGCGAACGTTTTGCGGTATCTCAGAACCTGCAGAAGCTGATCGACAACGGGGTGAAGTCACTGTGGGCTCCTGGTCCTGACGGAAAGCCGGTCATCCCGGCGGAGACGTTGGCGCTCATGTCCTTCGGCACCACGCCGTCCACAGCCGGGGAAGTCCTGCGTCGCACGCAGGACGCCCTGGCTGAGGAAATCGGACTCATGTTGTCCGAAGGCGAAGTGGCAGGGCCTGAAGACATTGACCTCTGTGTCATCCTCGGAGCTGGCTGGCCGATGTTCCTGGGCGGGATCACACCCTATTTGGACCGGGTGGGCGCTTCCGAGCGTGTCAACGGCAAACGCTTCCTGGCACCCGGGATCGCTTCGAAGCCGGTGGCCGGATAGCGTTCCGCCGTCAGGTGTCCGACAGGCTCCGGGCAAGGCCGCCCAATGAGCGCACCAGTTCGGCGAAGGCTTCGCTTGGGTGGTTTTCCGAGACGATGCGGGCGTTGGGCGGCTCGCCCCACAGTCCGCGGAAGTCCGCCACGGTGGTTCCGATAAGCCTGGGGGCCGTTGTCTCAACGTGCACTGTCGCCGTACGGGTGCTGTACCTGGCGGTTCCCGCGGCAACGGACGCCGCGAAGTAGTCGTGGATGTGCGCCACATAGCCCTGGTCGTAGTGGCGATGGAACTCGAAATAGAAGCGCAGCATGTCGCTGAGGTGCCGAACGAGTTCATTGGAGGCAGTGCTGCGCCGCCCCTCCGGCTGCTCCGGAAGGACAAGTTCCGGCTCCGCGCAGCCCGCCGCGGAAGCCAGTGCGGCTACGTGTTCGGGTGTCAGTTCGATCCGTTCCGTGGTCTCCAGCGCGCACACCACGGGAAGGCGTTCCTCGGGAAGGCCGGAGAACGCCGCAAACACCTCGGCGGCTGCGTGCGGATCAACGTGCGTGTTCCACTCGGCGGTGGGCGTCGTGTTGCCCTGGTAGTAGTAGCTGCCACCCATGATCACGACGCCGCGCAGCAGCTCCGGCAGCCGAGGCTCGGCCCGCAGGGCAAGGGCGAAGTTGGTGAGGGGCGCCGTCAGCAGGGCGGTCAGCTCCCCCGGCCGTGACCGGACCGCTTCGACCCAGAGTTCGACGGCGTCGGCGTTGTTCACCTGTCCGTGCGGTTCCGGCAGCTCGGCGTAGCCGACACCTTGGGGCCCGTGGGTTTCCGGGGTCGTGGTCAGCGGAATCCGCAGCGGCGCCAGCGCACCGATCGCAACGGGGACATCGGGGCGGCCACACAACTCGAGCAGGGATAGGTTGTTGCGTGCAACCTGCTCCGCCCCGACGTTGCCCGGAGTACTGCTCACGGCTACGAGCTCCACATGCGCCTGGCTGCACAGATAAGCAAGGGCGAGGGCGTCGTCGATTCCCGTGTCGCAGTCCACCAGCAAGCTCACGGACTCGCGCCGGCCTGAAGCCTCTGCCTGCTCCGCGTTCATGGAACGCTCCTTAGAAGAGGGCGACCTTGGGCGTACGCGGGAAGATGTCATCCAATTCGTCCCGTTCTTCAGCCGTGGGCACCCAACGCACCGCCTTCGCGTTTTCTGCGATTTGCTCAGGGCGGGTGGCTCCCGCAATAACGCTGCTGACTGCGGGCTGGGCGGCCAGCCAGGAGAAGGCCAGCTGCAGTTCGTTCAGGTCCCGCTCCTTGGCGAATTGGCTGAACCTGCCCAACTGGACCCAGTCGGCGTCGTTGACCATGTTGGTCCGCGTATGGCTGAGGCGCGATCCTTGCGGGGCGCTGCCTGGAGCGTATTTTCCCGTCAGGAGGCCGTTCGCCAAGGGGAAATACGGCAGGACACCGAGACCGAACGCCCGGGCGGCCGGCAGCACTTCAAGTTCCGCGCGACGGTCCAGCAGGTTGTAGTGGTTTTGCGTCGAAATGAACCGCGCACCGCCCTGCATCCGGGCGACGTATTCGGCTTCGGCGATCTGCCAGCCCGCTCGGTTGGAATGGCCGATGTACCGGACCTTGCCGCTTGTCACGAGGTCATCGAGGGCTGCGAGGGTCTCGTCAACGGGGGTGAGAGGGTCCGGGGTGTGGTACTGGTACAGGTCAATCCAGTCGGTGCCGAGGCGGCGCAGCGATGCCTCGGCGGCCTGGATGATGTAGCGGCGCGATCCCCGGGAACCGAAATCGTTGCCGTTGGCGCCGTGCATGTCCATGCCGAATTTCGTGGCCACGATCGCGTCGTCCCTGCGACCTTTCAGGGCGACGCCCAGCATGGTCTCGCTCAGGCCGGGCTCCCGGCCATAGACGTCTGCAACGTCGAATAGGGTCACGCCGGCATCCAAAGCAGCATGCACTACTGCGTTGGTACCTTCTTGCGATTCCGTGGCCGTATTGGCCCGGCCGAGATTGTTGCACCCCAAACCGACTACTGAGACGGTCAATCCGGAATTTCCAAGACGGCGATATTCAGTCATGGTTTCACCCTACAACGCCCGCGGTGGCCAATCCGCCGCTCAGGATCCGAAGGCGATTCCTGCCTCTTCCATCGCGTCGTGCAACTGGGCCATGACCTTGGGGCCCATGCCGTGCAAGGCCGCCACCCGCCCCTCGCCGAACTCGGCGAGCTGTTCCAAGGTCTCCAGCCCCTCGTGGGCGAGTGCCCTGCGTGCCGGAGCGGACAAACCCTTGGGCAGCGGAGTGTGTCCGGGCCAGTTGCTCTTGGGCGCCATGCGTGTCCCTTCGAAGCGGTGATGTAGTCCTTAGAGGGTAAAGCCCGCACCGGTTTTCGGCGAGTGTTTCACTTTGAATGCGGTTGGTTCGGCATGGGGCGCCGCCGCGATGCTCAGCTTGGTGAAGTCCAGGTCTTCTCCCCTGATGCACACCTTGATGGCGTTGACGGCCTTGTTGACGTCCGGGCACAGGCAAAAGATGTTGAGCTTCGAATCGCTGATATCGGAACGATCCACGGTGCCCAGGCCCCGCCAGGCCAGTTCGCTCGTCAGCGCGGCCTTGGCCTTGCGTTCAAGGTAGCGGTCGCGGTCGGTGCCGTCCTTCGTCTTGAGCGCGATCTGCGCGACAACCCAAAACTGCTCAGTCTCGGGAATCTCCGCATAGCCGTCCTCTTCGCATTGCGCGGCAAAGGCCGTCATGAGGCCTTCGACGGCGGACTCGTCCTCGACGTCGGTTTCGTCAGTGCTGCTCTGGTGTCCTACGACCCCGTGGTTGATGACGAACTGCTTGAATTCCTCGTCATACCAAGCCTCGCGGAAATGCAGGACCGCTTCGTCGTCGCGCTTGTAGGTGCGGATAATGCCGCTCATGCCCGTCCTTTTCTGAACCACTCCGCGCAGGTGCTGTTTGGACCTGTGCCGTCGAAGGGTGCCTGTTTTTTGGATACTGCCCGGAACAACTCGTCACATTCGTGCCGTATGGATTCGACCACGCCGTCGGGATAAGCCATGGAGGCGCGGTGCTCGTCGAATTCGTCCTCGTCGTCAATGAAGACGTCCCTGTGCACGGAGCGGATGACATCGAGATCCATGTCAATCACGTGGAATTCGGACACACCAGGCTCGATGATCTTCCACTCGTGTGCCGTGGCGAGGTCGACGTAGATCCGAAAATCCCCCGGGTAGCTGTCGTCGTAGAAGGTGGCAACATATTCGCCTGAACGCGGCACGATGAGCACCGCGTCGGACGCGGTGTAGAAGGCCGCCCCCGGCCGGGAACAGAACTCACCCTGCCCTTGGAAGATCCACCAGCCGTGGATGTCTTCGCCGAGATAGCTCCCCGGGACAACCCAGTGGGCGGTGCCATCCCATTTCCGGTTTCGGGCAACCACCAGGTCGCCTGGTTGGAGTCCTCCCGGCAACCGCGATGAGTCCCCGCTCACAGTGTGGGAAGACTGCCTGTGCTGGGATGTTCCTGTCCTGGCAGGGGCCGCGCGAATGGCACCTTTGTCCCCAGGACCTGCGCGACGACGTCGTGCGTTATCTGTTGGGCGGTGAGCCCTACCCGCTCGAGAACCTGGCTCCTGGTTCCATGGTCGAGGAATTCGACCGGAAGCCCCACCTCGTTGAGGGCCGTGTCCACGCCGGCCGCGCGCATCTCCTGGCGGATCCGGGAGCCGACGCCGCCCGCGCGGACGCCGTCTTCGATGCAGATCACTAAACGGTGCCGGGCGGCGAGGGCAATGATGGACTTGCGTACAGGCAGGACCCACCGCGGATCCACCACTGTTGAACTGATGCCTTGGGATCCGAGCCGGGACGCGACGTCGAGGGCGAGCTCGGACATCGCGCCGACGCTGACAATCAGGACATCGTTCTCCGTGGAGCCTTCGGGGCGGCGCGCCAGCACGTCGACGCCGTCGGAAAGCCGTTCGATCGCTTCGATCTCGCTTCCCACGCTGCCTTTGGAGAAGCGCACCACGCTTGGTGCGTCGGCGATGGCAACCGCCTCGCGGAGTTCTTCCCGCAGGCGGCTAGCATCGCGCGGAGCTGCGAGATGCAGCCCCGGCACAATCTGGACCATAGCCATGTCCCACATGCCGTGGTGGCTGGCTCCGTCAGGGCCCGTCACGCCGGCGCGGTCCAACACAACCGTCACCCCGGCTTTGTGCAGAGCGACGTCCATGAGCAGCTGGTCGAAGGCACGGTTCAGGAACGTGGCGTAAACGGCCACGACCGGGTGCAGTCCGCCAAAGGCCATGCCTGCGGCCGAAGTGAGTGCGTGCTGTTCGGCGATGCCGACGTCGATCACTCTTTGTGGATGCCGTTCCGCGAACTTGTGCAGTCCGACGGGGATCAGCATGGCGCCGGTGACACCTACGATGTCTTCGCGCTCATCGGCGATGTCCGCGATTTCCTCGGCGAACACCGATGTCCACGAGCGGGCTCCGCCGGCTTCGGTGGGTTCGCCAGTCTCCGGATCGATGATCCCGACGGCGTGGAACTGGTCCGCCTCGTTGGCGAGGGCAGGTGCGTAACCGTGGCCCTTTTCTGTCATCGCGTGGACGATCACGGGGCCGCCGTAATTGCGGGCAGTAGTCAGCGCGTGCTCGAGGGCCCGCATGTTGTGGCCGTCGACAGGGCCGATGTACTTCATGCCCAGGTCTTCGAACATGCCCTGCGGAGCCCACCAGTCCTTGATGCCCTTCTTCATGGCATGAAGGCTCCTGTAGGTGAACTGGCCGATAGGTCCGCCGCTCTGCAGTTTCTTCTTCCACCAGTCCAACACCACCTCGTAGGTGGGCGCTGCCCGGAAGGAATCGATCGTGGGGCGGAGGGAAGCGAGATAGTCGGCAAGGCCCCCGACGGTGGGGGCATAGGAGCGCCCGTTGTCGTTGACGACGATCACCACGCGGCGTCGTTTGTCCGCGGCGATGTTGTTGATCGCCTCCCAAGCCATGCCGCCCGTCAGGGCGCCGTCACCGACGACGGCGACAACGCAGCGGTCGCCCTCACCGGTCAGCTGGCGGGCGCGGGAGATACCATCGGCCCAGGACAGGGAAGAGGACGCGTGGGAACTCTCCACGATGTCGTGCTCGGACTCCGCACGATCGGGGTAGCCGGACATGCCCCCTTGCTGCCGGAGGGTGCTGAAATCCTGCCTGCCGGTCAACAATTTGTGGACGTAGGACTGATGGCCGGTATCGAAAACGATGCTGTCACGGGGCGAATCGAAGACCTTATGGATGGCCATGGTGAGTTCCACCACGCCAAGGTTCGGTCCAAGGTGACCACCCGTTTGAGCGACGTTGGTGATGAGGAAAGTCCTGATCTCGCCTGCAAGCTGCTCCAGCTGCTGACTGGTGAGCTTGGCCAGGTCCTGCGGGTTCCGGATTGTCTCCAAAAGTCCCAACGGCCCCTCCTTAGGGTGATTGACGTGCTATACAACTCTAACGCCTTGGCCGGAACCAAGCCGCAGGAAAGGCTACAGCCCCGGCCGGTCGATGACCAGCCGGGGCTGTAGCTGTTGCCTTCCAGCTCAGGCGGAACCTGAGCAAATTTCGGCTAGTGTGCCGAAATTTGGCGCAAAACGTACTGCAGGATGCCGCCGTTGCGGTAGTAGTCCGCTTCGCCCGGGGTATCGATGCGCAGCACGGCGTCAAAGGACTTGGTGCTGCCGTCCTCTGCCGTTGCGCTGACCTTGAGCGTCCTCGGCGTCGTGCCGTTGTTCAGCTCGGTGACGCCCTCGACGGAGAACGTTTCCGTGCCGAGCAGGCCCAGCGACGCAGCGGATTCGCCGGCCGGGTACTGCAGCGGGAGGACGCCCATGCCGATGAGGTTGGAGCGGTGGATGCGCTCGTAGCTTTCGGCGATGACAGCCTTGACGCCCAGCAGCGCGGTTCCCTTGGCAGCCCAGTCACGGGATGAGCCGGAGCCGTACTCCTTGCCGGCCAGGACCACCAGGGGGGTGCCGGCTGCCTGGTAGTTCTGGGCAGCGTCGTAGACGTAGGCCTGGGGGCCGTCCGCCTGGGTGAAGTCGCGGGTGAAGCCACCCTCGACGCCCGCACCGTCGTTGAAGTCAGCGAGCAGCTGGTTTTTGATGCGGATGTTCGCGAAGGTTCCGCGGATCATGACCTCGTGGTTGCCACGGCGTGAACCGTAGGAGTTGAAGTCCTTGCGCTCCACACCATTGGCCAGAAGGTACTGGCCTGCCGGGGTGTCCGATTTGAAGGAGCCGGCCGGGGAGATGTGGTCCGTGGTGACGGAGTCGCCCAGCTTCAGCAGCACGCGGGCTCCGGCGATGTCGGTTACCGGTTCCGGCTGCGCCTTCATGCCTTCGAAGTACGGGGGCTTCCGCACGTACGTGGACTTGGCGTCCCAAGCGAAGGTGTCGCCTGCCGGGGTGTCGAGTGCCTTCCAGCGGTCGTCGCCGTCGAAGACGCCTTCGTAGCCGCGGGCGAACATTTCCTTGTCGATCGAGGAATCGATGACCTTCTGGACCTCGACGGGGTTCGGCCAGATGTCCTTCAAGAAGACGTCGTTGCCGTCCTGGTCCTGGCCCAGGGGATCGGCGTCGAAGTCGAAGTCCATGGTTCCGGCCAGGGCGTAGGCGATGACCAGCGGCGGGGAGGCCAGGTAGTTCATCTTGACGTCCGGGTTGATGCGGCCTTCGAAGTTGCGGTTGCCGGAGAGGACAGCCGTGACGGAAAGGTCGTTGGCCTGGATGGCCTCGGAGATTTCGGCGTCGAGCGGTCCGGAGTTGCCGATGCAGGTTGCGCAGCCATAGCCCACGATGTAGAAGCCGAGCTTCTCCAGGTAGGGAGTCAGGCCGGACTTCTCGTAGTAGTCGGTGACAACCTTGGAACCGGGAGCGACCGAAGTCTTGACCCACGGCTTGGAGGCGAGGCCCTTGTCCACGGCGTTGCGGGCGAGCAGCGCGGCAGCCAGCATCACGGAGGGGTTGGAGGTGTTGGTGCAGGACGTGATCGAAGCGATCGAGACGGCACCGTGGTCCAGTTCGAATTCGCGGCCGTCAGCTGTTGTGACGCCCACCTTGTTCGACGGGCGACCGTTGGACTTCGGTCCGTGTGCGTGCGGAGCTACGTCCGCCAAGTGCGACGCGGAGGCGGTGAACGACGGCGAATCGGAGGCCGGGAAGCTCTCGTCAATCGCTTCGTCCAGGCTTCCGTCGGCCAGGTCTTCCTTCACGTAGTTGCGCAGGTCCTCGCGGAACTGGGCCTTGGACTCCGTGAGGATGATGCGGTCCTGGGGACGCTTCGGGCCCGAGATGGAGGGAACAACCGTGGACAGGTCGAGCTCGAGGTACTCGGAGAACTTGATCTCGTGCGAGGGGTCGTGCCACAGGCCCTGTTCCTTCGCGTACGCCTCGACGAGGGCGACGTTCTGATCGGAGCGGCCGGTGAGGCGCAAGTAGTCGAGCGTGACGTCGTCGATCGGGAACATCGCTGCCGTGGAACCGAACTCGGGGCTCATGTTGCCGATGGTGGCGCGGTTGGCCAGCGGCACGGCCGCAACGCCTTCGCCGTAGAACTCCACGAACTTGCCGACCACACCGTGGTTGCGCAGCTGCTCGGTGATGGTCAGGACGACGTCGGTTGCGGTAGCGCCGGCCGGGATGGAGCCCGTGAGCTTGAAACCGACAACGCGCGGGATCAGCATGGAGACCGGCTGGCCCAGCATGGCAGCCTCGGCTTCGATGCCGCCAACGCCCCAGCCCAGCACGCCCAAGCCGTTGACCATGGTGGTGTGGGAGTCCGTGCCGACGCAAGTGTCGGGGTAGGCGCGGAGGACGCCGTCAACTTCACGGGTCATGACGGTGCGTGCCAGGTATTCGATGTTGACCTGGTGGACGATGCCGGTTCCCGGGGGAACAACCTTGAAGTCGTCGAAAGCAGTCTGGCCCCAGCGCAGGAACTGGTAACGCTCGCCGTTGCGCTGGTATTCGATCTCCATGTTGCGCTCGAGGGCGCCGGAGTTGCCGAAGGCGTCGATCTGCACGGAGTGGTCGATGACCATCTCAGCAGGAGCCAGCGGGTTGACGCGCTTGGGGTCGCCTCCGAGGTCCTTGATGGCTTCGCGCATGGTGGCAAGGTCAACCACACAGGGAACCCCGGTGAAGTCCTGCATGATGACTCGGGCCGGGGTGAACTGGATCTCGGTGTCTGGCTGGGCATTCGGATCCCAGCCGGCCAGGGCGCGGACGTGGTCGGCCGTGATATTGGCGCCATCTTCCGTCCGCAGGAGGTTTTCAAGCAATACCTTAAGGCTGAACGGAAGGCTGTCTGCGCCCTCAACGGAGTTCAACCGGAAAATTTCATAATCGGTGCCGGCTACATTCAGTACGCCTTTGGAACCGAAGCTGTCCACAGTGCTCATGGCAGGACTCCTCTCGCAACAGCTTTCATCTTTGTCGCGTGGTTGACCGCTAGCTAGTTAGGCAAGCCTAATCTGAGCGCCGTGCCGGTCGGTGGAGAAGTGAAGCGCGACGTAGGACTTCTCCACCATCGTAGTGTCGGCTATGCCGCGGGCACCAGCAACGCAACGGTCTCCAGATGATGCGTGTGCGGATACAGGTCAAAGGCCCGGACGGATTCAAGCCGCCATCCGCCGTTCCGGAAGTACCCCAGATCACGCGCGAAAGAGGCCGGATCACACGACACATAGGCGATTGCCCGCGGCCCGGACTCAATGAGCTGGCTGACCACGGCTTTGCCGGCACCCGCCCGCGGCGGGTCGATCACCAACGCGTCGAAGCTCCGGGGGCGCTGCCGGAGGACACGTTCCACCCTGCCCTGGACGATTTCCACCTGGGTCTCTCCGTGCAGATTCTTGCGGGCATCCCTGCTGGTCCCGGGCGATCCTTCGACGGACAGTACCGAACCGGTGACCCCCACCGCATCCGCCAAGGGCGCCGTAAACAATCCGGCTCCGGCGTAAAGATCGGCCACGGCCGATCCCGGAAGGAGGTATCCGCCGTCGTGCAGGAATCCCGTCACCGCCCCCACCAGGGTCCCGGGCGCATCCTTGTGGATCTGCCAGAACCCTTCTCCCGTCACACGGTATTCGTGACCGGCGGCCGATTCCTGGACCCACGTCCTGCCGCGCAGCTGCAGGACTTCTCCGCGGACGGGGTCGAAGGATGCCACTGACACCTCATGCGGGAGCTGGCCCAGGATCCGGTTGAGGCGCCGGGCATCGGTGCCTTCTTCCGGTGCAAGAAGGACGAGCGGACGCGATCCATTGGCAGGCGCAGCCACTTCCACCCGCGATATCCCCCGCAGGTCGATGTCCCAAAGCCGCAACTCGTTGATGCCCGGCAGTGCCAAGGGCATCTCGTGGACCGGAATGACGACGTCGGAGCGGTGGGCATGCATCCCCAGCCGGCCCTCGGGGGTGACGGCAAAGCTGGCACGGGTCCGCCATCCGAGCCCCTTATCGCCGCCGGTGCCTGTATCGCCGCCGGGGCCCGGGTCACCGGCGTCCGCCGGCTCCACCTCGACATTGAGTTCGACGCCGGCGAGCCGCTTCAGTTGCTCGGCGAGGACTTCGGATTTAAGCAGGCGCTGCCGTTCCAGTGTTACGTGCCCGAGTTCGGCGCCGCCCACGGGCGGACCGCCCTTGCTCCAAGCCGCAAGCGAGTCGGCGAGCGGCCAGAAATGGCGGGTCCGGTCGTCGGACGCTTCCAGGACGTCGACGACGTCGGCGCGCCAGAAACGGGAAGACTCTCCCGCGTCGGTCAACCGGACCCGGACCTTCTCCCCCGGGATGCCGTGCCGGACAAAAATGACCCGGCCTTCGTGCCGTGCGACAAAGTGGCCGCCATGGGCGATGGGGCCGACGTCCACCACCAGCTCCGTGGCAGCTCCGTCCTGGGCCGTCGGCGAGCTGGATTGGGTGTTGCTGGGGTGGGTCATTAGGTATCCTGCAATGCCTTTGCTTCTTCGGAGGACTTCAATTGCCATGGAACGCTGGCCACCATGACGCCGGGTTCAAAGTGGAGCCGGGCCTTGATGCGCAATGCGGTCTGGTTGTGGACGAGCTGTTCCCACCACTTGCCGACAACGTACTCCGGAATGTATACGACGATCAGGTCGCGCGGGGAATCGCGGCGCATGTTCTTGACGTAGTCCAGGATGGGCGTGACGGTTTCGCGGTACGGGCTCGCCAAAACGGTCAACGGGACCGGAATGTCCAGTTTGTCCCAGGCCTCGACGGTGTGCGCCGTTTCCTCGTGGTCGATGTCGACGATGATGGCGTCCAGCCGCGACGGCCTCGACGCCCGGGCGTAGGCGAGGGCCCGCAGCACCGGTTTGCGGACATGGGACACCAGGAGCACGGCGTGGACCCGGGTAGGCAACGCACGCGGGGACGAATCCTCGTCAACGGCCAGTTCCTTCGCCACATTGTCGTAATGGGCGCGGATGCTCCACATGATGAGGAACAGGACGAACATCGCCAGGAGGGCGATCCAGGCGCCTTGTTCGAACTTGGTGATCAGCACAATGGTCAGCACCAGCGCTGTCATGGCGAAGCCGAGCATGTTGATGGTGCGGGACTTCACGATCCTGCGGCGGACGGCCTTGTCCTGCGCGAGTTTGAGTTCCCTGCCCCAGTGCCGCACCATGCCCAGCTGGCTCATCGTGAAGGAAATGAAGACGCCAACGATGTACAGCTGGATGAGCTTGGTGACATCGGCGTTGAACGAAATGATGAGGACCAGGGCCCCGGCCGCAAGGGCCAGGACGCCGTTGCTGAAGGCCAGGCGGTCTCCGCGGGTCCGGAGCTGGCGGGGAAGGTAGCCGTCCTGGGCGAGGATCGAGCCGAGGACGGGAAATCCGTTGAATGCCGTGTTGGATGCGAAGACCAAGATGACACCCGTGGCGGCGACCACGATATAGAACGGGATGGACCCTGCTCCAAAGATGGTCTGCGCAATCTGGCTGATGGCCGGATTCTGGATGTAGTCGTCCGGCAGCGGCTGGCCATGCAGGAGGAATTCTTTGGCAGGATCCAGCACGATGTGGACCTTGGTGGCGTTGGCAAGGTAGATGATGCCTGCGAGCATCGCCGAGGCGATGACTCCGAGCAGCAACAGAGTGGTGGCCGCGTTCTTGCTCTTGGGCTTCTTGAAGTTCGGCACACCGTTGCTGATGGCCTCCACGCCGGTCAGTGCGGCCGCGCCGGAGGAGAAGGCCCGCAGGAGCAGGAACGCCCCGGCCAGGCCCACGAGTCCCTGGTCGAATCCCTCTTGCGGGACGATCGTGAAGGCCGCCGAGGGAGCCTGGCCGAGTTGGCCTGTGGCCGCCTGGAAGATACCGACGGCCGTCATGCCCAGGATGGAGAACATGAAGATGTACGTGGGAACTGCGAAGACACTGCCCGCTTCCTTGATTCCGCGCAGGTTCACGAGGGCCAGGATGACGACGCCGACAGTGGCGATGAGCGCCTGCTGCCCATGCATCGACGGGATCGCGGTGGTCAGGTACGCCGCTGCGGAGGACATCGACACGGCGACGGTGAGGACGTAGTCCACCAACAAGGCAGCGGCGACGGTCAGGCCCGCGAACTTCCCCAGGTTGACGTTGGCGATTTCGTAGTCTCCGCCACCGGAAGGGTAAGCGTGGACATTCTGCCGGTACGAGGCAACTACCGTGAGCAAGACCACCATGACCGCGAGGCCTACGAGCGGCGAAATGGCCACGGCACTCACACCCGCGAGGGCCAGCGTCAGCAGGATTTCGTCAGGGGCGTACGCCACGGAGGACAGGGCGTCCGAGGCGAAAATCGGCAGCGCAATGCGCTTGGGAAGCAGGGTGTGGGCCAGACGGTCGTTCCGGAACGGCCGCCCCACCAAAACCCGCTTCGCGGCGTTGAGAATTGTCAGCACTCCGCAAAGCTACTCTGAATCGAACGCGATGTCATGACGGCGGACTGGCTTCCGCGACTTGCCCCGGTAGAGTCTTACCGAGCGGCATGCATAAGAGTGAAGGAGAAACCGTGGCTCACTTTGTGATCATGGGTTGCGGACGAGTTGGCGCAACGTTGGCGCACACCTTGGAAGACGCCGGCCATTCAGTGGCAATCATCGACCAGGACGACCGTGCCTTCCGCCGCTTGCGCAGCGGATTCACCGGCAGGAAAGTCACCGGCGTCGGCTTTGACCGGGACACCCTCAAGCAGGCAGGTTGCGAGGAAGCGTACGCCTTCGCCGCCGTCTCCAGCGGTGACAACTCCAATATCCTCGCCACCCGGGTAGCCCGTGAGACTTTCCATGTTTCGCATGTTGTAGCCCGCATCTACGATCCCGGCCGCGCCGAAATCTACCAGCGCCTGGGCATCCCCACGGTGGCCGCCGTGCGTTGGAGCGCGGACCAGGTCCTGCGCCGGATCCTGCCCGAACAACACCTGGCAGGCGATTACCGCGAACCCTCCGGCCGGCTTGTTTTGTCCGAAGTCGACCTTGACCAAGGCTGGATCGGGCACCCGTTGACTGCCATCGAAGCAGCGTCCGGAATCCGCATCGCTTTCCTCACCCGCTTTGGTGAGGGCGTCCTGCCCCAGGCCGGAACGGCGTACCAGGAGGGCGACACCGTGCACGCCATGTTGAATCTGGACCGCAGCGCCGAGGTGGCGCGCATCCTTTCCAGCGCACCTGCCAAGGAGTCTGAGTGAAAGTCGTTATTGTCGGCGCAGGCAGCGTCGGTTCATCGATCGCGCGGGAACTGCTCGCCCACAAACACGAGATCATGCTGATCGACCTCAAACCGGAGGTCATTGGGCGCAGCGGGCTCCGTGGGGCCCGCTGGCTCGTGGGCGATGCATGCGAATTGAGCACGCTGCAGGAGGCGAAGTTGGAAGGGGCCGACGTCGTCGTGTCGGCGACCGGCGACGACAAAGTCAACCTTGTGGTGTCCTTGCTGGCCAAGACCGAGTTCGGCGTGGGCCGCACGGTGGGCCGCGTGAACAATCCCAAGAACGACTGGATGTTCAACGATTCGTGGGGCGTCGACGTCGCTGTCAACACTCCGCAGCTCATGACGGCGCTCGTGGAAGAAGCCGTGGAAATCGGTGACCTCGTCCGCTTGCTGACCTTGCAGACGGGCGTGTCCTCGCTCGTGGAATTCACGGTTCCCCACGACTCGCACATCATCGGCAGCACCGTTGGCGGCACCGAATGGCCCGAAGACGCCACCCTGGTGGCGATCCTGCGGGACCATGCCCCCATCACCCCGAGCCGCGACGACGTGATCGACGGCGGCGACGAACTGTTCTTCGTCACGACCATTGCCGCCGAAGACGGGCTCAGGGCCTTGTTGTCCCCGTCCGCGGCCGACCACGGCTCAGTTGAGGTCGAGGAAGAGTTTGCGGATCAGTCCGACGACGACGGCTTCGACGGCTGAGGATCCTTGTTCGGCTTCTGGCCTGGCGTCGGCCGGGTCAGGAGCCAGGCAATCCAGAGACCCAGGATGTATAGCGGAGCGCCCATGATCAGCCTCATGGTAGCGAGCGCGGCGAGGCCCGGGTCGCCCATGAAATACAAGGGCACCTGGACCACAAGCCGTAGTGCCAGTACCCCAATGACCACCCACGTGCCGATGGCATAGGCCCGCAAGCGCTCCGGGTTCTTCCGCCATTCGAAGCCTTCGTTGCGGACGAATCCGAACAGCAGACCGGCGATCGGCCACTTGAGCAGGATCGACAGCACCATTCCCACGATGTACGCGATATTCGTATAGAAGCCCAGGACATAGAAATCCTCGGCCTTGCCGGTGGTGTTCGCCAGCCAAGCGGAGATGGCGACGCCGGCGATCCCGGCAAGCGCCTGGGTCAACGGGCGCCGTTGGACCAGGCGGACCACGGTGAAGACGGCTGCCGCCGCGAGGGAGGCAATCAGGGAGGCCGGAAGGTTGCGGGTGACCATGAAAGCGATCAGGAAGACGAGGCCGGGCACGATGCTCTCGGCGATCCCCTGGATACCCCCGGCCGATTTGAGGATGTCGACGTGTCCGTGGCTGTTGCGTTGGAGCCCGGCTTTTTCGGCATAGCCTGCGGCGAGGTCCGCAATGCTCGGCCCCTGGGTTCCCTGCCCGGAATCCCCTGCCGGGCCGGGCTTTTCCTGGATTGGCTTTTCCTGGGGGTCGGATCCGTTGGCGACGGTCATTGGTGCTCCTGCCGGGAGAGGATTTCGTAGCGCGGATTGAACATGGTGGGCATCCCGTCCCGCTGGGTAACCATGCCTTCGAGCCGCAGGACAGTCCCGGGTTCGATGCCTGGCACTTTGCGGCGCCCGAGCCAGATGACGCGCAAGCGGGTCAACGGACCAGTGTCGCCCCTGTGCGCAATCCGGTCGACGACGATCGCCGAGAAGTGTGCTTGCTCGTTGGCCGGCTGGTAGGTCACCGACTCGATGAAACCCGTGCAGTCGACCCGTCCCCGGATGGGGAGCTCAGTAAGGGGCAGGGGCGCCGGGCCGCCCTGGGCGGCAGCGGCTTGGGCCGCTTTGTCAGCCAATCTGGGTGATCTCCGGGCCGCGTTCGGGCCGCTGAAGCTCCGGCGTTTCTTGGGGAGCTCCGTGCTGCCCGGGGGCTACGGCGTCCTTGGGGAGCTTCAGCTGAAGCAACTCGCGGGGCGGCATGGGGTTGTCTCCGCGAATGACCACAACCTTGCGGAAGAGGTTCTCAAGTCCTTCGGCCGCGTCCCTGTCCAAAGCCGCCTGGCCGCCGATGACGCCGCGGAGGAACCAACGGGGTCCATCCACGCCCATGAACCGGGCAGCCCGGAAGCCACGTCCGCCGTCGGCGGATTCGGTAGGAAGTTTGGCGATGAGTTCCGTGCCGAAGGTGCCGACGATTTCCTCGACTTCGCCTCCCTGGCTGGCTACGGACTGGCCGATTTGTTCGCGGATCTCGTCCCACAGCCCTTCGGAACGTGGAGCGGCAAACGCCTGGAGCTGGAGGCTCGAGCCATCGAGGTCCATGGTGACCGCTACTACCCGCTGGGTTGCCTCTTCTACCTCAAGGCGCAGTTGAAGGCCCTCGGAAGGTTCGATCAGCAGGGCGCCAAGGTCCACGTAGCCATCTTGGCTATCGATTTCGCTGGCATCCAACGGCCCCTTGGATAGACGGAAGTCGCCCTTGGCGGCTCCGGTGGTTACCGTGCCCGCGTCCTGCCGCGTCGTCGCGGCATCGGCCTGCTCAGTACCGTTGTCTTTCGGCTGCTCGGCCTTGGACTTCTTTCCGCGCCCAAAAAGCATCGGGTTGTCTCCTTAGTAGTGGTCTACCCCCCAGTAAACCGCAGACTGCCCGTCAACTCGCGGGCAGCATGGCAATCAGCTCTGTACGGTGCAGATTGTCGGGGGTTGTTGCTAGCTCACGGCCGGCGCGAAGCCTCCGGTGGATCCAAAGCCGCCGGTGCCGCGCGAGGTGTCGGACAACTCCTCCACGGAAACGAACTGCGCGTACTCGACGCGCTGGATCACCATTTGAGCAATTCTATCGCCGCGCTTGAGTTCGATTGCCTGGTTTTTGTCCGTATTCAAAAGCGTCACGGAAATTTCACCTCGGTAGCCGGCATCAACCGTCCCGGGAGCGTTCACCACAGTGAGTCCGTGCTTGGTGGCCAGCCCTGACCGCGGGTGTATCAAGGCGACAAAGCCGTTTGGCAACGCGATTGAGACGCCCGTAGGAACGAGCTTCCGCTCTCCCGGGGCGAGTGATACGTCCGCGCGGGCCCGCAAGTCCGCACCGGCATCACCGGGGTGGGCGTACGACGGCGCTTCCAAACCGGCGTCGAGCATTTTCAGTTGGACCTGAAGGGTCGGCGCACCGTATTCGGCGAAGGTGTCTGCGGGGTTGGCTACTGCTGTTTCGTGGCTCACAGTCACATATTCTATCGTCCGCGGGGTACTGCCACCGTTGCAGTCGCAGGGCATCAGGCGGGTTAATTCCAGGGGCCACAGTCCCGATAAGCTGGTGGTATGCCTGAATCGACTGCTTCCGTACCCGTGCCGCACCATTCCTCGAGTGGAACGGGCGTCCTGTTTACGGAAAAGCTCTGGCCCTCCCTTTGGATCTGGATTGTCGTGGTCGGCTTGTCCGCCGCGGGCATCCTGATGTTCGCGCCGATCAGCATTACCGCGGGCATTATCGCCGCGCTGGTCCTCTTCGCGGTCATGACCACCATGCTGGTGTTGTCCACTCCTGCGATTGTGGTGGACCAGGACACTGTCCAAGTAGGACGTGCCACTATCCAGCGCGAATTTGTCGGCGCAGTCACCGCCTATCGCAAGGACGAAGCCACCGCGGAGCGCGGTACCCGGCTCCACGGGCTGGCGTTCCTGTGCCTCCGCGGCTGGATTGATCCCGTGGTTCGCATTGAAATCACCGACCCGGCGGACCGCACTCCGTACTGGCTGACGTCAACGCGCCGCCCCGACGAACTGCTGGCAGCGCTGTCCGAGCAGGCCTCCCGAGGCTAGCTTTCGCATTCCTTGCAGTACAAATGCCCGTCTTTCTCCCGCGCAATCTGGGAGCGGTGTTTGACCAGGAAGCAATTGAAGCAAGTAAATTCGTCCGCCTGCGGAGGCAGGACGCGGACCAGCAGCTCTTCGCCAGACAAGTCCGCCCCGGGGAGCTCGTAGGCATCGGCCAAATCAGTCTCATCGATGTCAACAGCCGATGATGACTGTTTCTCGGTGCGATGCGACTTGAGTTCCTCGATCGAGTCCTCGGTGTCTTCTTCCGTCTTCCGAGGGGCATCGTAGTCCGTTGCCATGGTCCCTTCTTCGTTCTCCCTTGTGCTCCACGCAGGGCTTGCGGTCCTGTCGACCAGAACCTGCTCCGGTCTAAGGATGTAACGCAGCAGGCCGCATTTTTGTGCCCGATATCGGGCAGATTGTCCTCCCGGCAGACTCGAATGTCCATACCCCCGGCAACGATCGCCCACGCAAGCGAATGCCGGAAAATCGCGGAATATCGCGGCGCGCCCTTTGTCCTAGTAGGAAAAGGCCCTACCGGGTGGCAGAGTTTCGAATGTCAGATAGGCCATGGTGGAGGATTTTATGCGGGATCTACGGCTGGTTGGCGTCCACGACGACGGCGGACATCTCCTGTTGAGCGGTACCGGCGGCGAGATGTTCCAGCTTCCGATTGATGAGGCGTTGCGCGTTGCAGCGAGCCGGACACCTGCCCAGGTGGCCGCACGTGCCTCGATCACGCCCGTCGCCATGTCCCCCCGTGACATTCAGTCACGTATCCGCAGCGGCGCTACGGCCGCGGAGGTGGCGGAGCTCTCAGGGCTGCCGCTCGCCAACGTGCAGCGGTATGAGGGGCCTGTGCTTGCCGAGCGCGAGTACATCGCCCAGCAAGCCCGCAAAGTCGAAGTCGCCGCCCCGGCCCCCGGCCAGGACGCCTACCGCGCGGCGTTCGGCGACGAACCTGCAAGCCTGGGAGAGATGGTCGCACACCGGCTCACGGCCCACGGGATCGATTCCTCTGCGGTGGAATGGGACTCCTGGCGTCGGACGGATGGCTCGTGGACCGTCGTCGCACGCTTCGAAACCAAGCCGGGCAGCCTGGAGACCATCGGCGAAGAGCCACCCGCGATGTGGACGTTCCATCCCGCCCGCAAATCAATCCAGAACGCCAACCGCTGGGCCCAGCAGCTGAGCGAACTGGAACCCCTCGACGGCCCAGTACCGGCACGGCGACTCGCGGCCGTCTCCGACCGGCCCTTTGACTTCGAGGCCGACGCCGGGACCGCCGCCCGTGTGGCCGCTGCCGCTGCCACCAGGGAAGCCGACGGGCTCCTCGACATGCTGCGCTCACGTCGCGGACAGAGGCTGGGACTTGACGAGGACAGCGACGACGCTTTGGCGCTGCTGCTCAGCAGCGGCGTTCCGGCTGCGCATCCGCGGCACGGCGACATCGAAGACGGACCCGGGGACACGGAAACAGCTGACAAAGAGTCAGCCGACACGGACACCGACGAGCAGGTGGAATCCGAACCCGCCGCCAGCCGCCGTGATGCGCGTGCGTCCATGCTCTCGCGGCTAAGCCTGGCCCCGAAGCACGACGACGAGGAAAACGACTCCCTCCATCTTCACGATGGCGTGAGCACGGATACGCGGGAGATCACGGTGATCCCAGGTCCGCTGCGCCCCGTGACCGTGCTGCGCGGCAGGAACGACAACGACGCCCGGACCGACAATGATGCCCAGACCGGCCACGACGAATCCACGGCCCGGGAAGCAACAGCACCGCGGGCAGGCCTGGACGAACTGCTTGGCGGAGCTCCCCGGCGGGAACGCGAAGAGCCGAGGCCAACCCCTTCCGGCCAGAAGGATGAAGAACCTTCAGATGCGGCGGCGGCCGAGCGCCAGCCGTCAAGGCCAAAGCGCTCCAGCATCCCGAGCTGGGATGACATCCTGTTCGGAACCCGCGGGGACTAGGAAGCTTCCAGTTCCCGGCAGCTTCAGCTGGCGCCGTGCCAAAGGCAAGCGTCGACGTCGAACGGCAGCAACTGGTCCCGGCTCGCCATGAGGTTGGCCCCGTGTGCCGTGACCCGGCGCATGTAGTGCCTGCGGCAT
This sequence comes from Arthrobacter sp. 05L417, assembly GCF_056397865.1. Classification (NCBI taxonomy): domain Bacteria; kingdom Bacillati; phylum Actinomycetota; class Actinomycetes; order Micrococcales; family Micrococcaceae; genus Arthrobacter; species Arthrobacter sp. 05L417. The sequence goes on along the minus strand of NZ_JBFTOG010000004.1, from coordinate 42,878 downwards.
AGGGTCTCGTACCCGACGACCGGTTGCGACGCTTGGATGTGCTCCGGGGTAGCCTCCACCCGGCCGGCCTCCATGGCAACGTCTCCCACCACGACCTGCTCGCCTTCGACCACCATGATGCCGTCCACGGTCCGCGCATTGTGTGTTGCCCGGCGGCCGCACCAGCAAAGCGCTTCGACCTGCAGGACCTGCACCCTGTCCGCGAGCTCCACCAGACGCTGGGATCCGGGGAACAGCCGGGTACGGAAGTCGGAGGTGATTCCGAAAGCGAATACGTCTACGCCCATCTCATCGACCACCCGCGCCAGCTGTTCCACTTGTTCGGGTGAGTAGAACTGGGCTTCATCACAAATCAGGTAGTCCACCTTGAGGCCGGTCGTCCTGCGTCGGACAACCTCGTCCCAGAAATCGGTAGTGTCAATGACCTCCACCGCATCCGTCTGGAGCCCGAGCCGGCTGGAAATGACGGAACCGCCGGCCCGGTCGTTGCAACTGAAGCGCACCCCGCCCCGCCCGCGCGCACGGTGGTTGTAGTCCATCTGCAAAGCGAGGGTGGACTTGCCGCAGTCCATGGTTCCGGAGAAGAAAATGAGTTCAGCCACGGCGGCCCTTGGGACCTCCGGCTTGGAAGCAAAGCAGCGGAACTTCGCGCTCCGACTTGGTCAGCGAACCGTGCTGCCCCACCACTTCCAAGGCAGTCGGACGGACGCGGCGGACATCGTAGAGCGCCAAAGCGTCGCGGGCGGCGATCATGACATCCCCGATCCGGGGGGAAACCTCAGCTCGCAGGTCCCCGAAGAGACCTGCCTCAAGGGCCTGCTCGCGGGTGAAGGCCCAGATCCGCTCGCCGAAGCGGGTGCGCCAGGCATCCAACAGGGCTCCCCGGTGACGCTGTCCGGCGTCGGGTTCGAGGTACAGGTGGACCATGCGTGGCTCGCCCGCCGTATGCCGGACCCCGGCAATAAGGGCAGGATCGGCGGAGTAGTCGATGCGCTGTGACTCCGGGACGTCCAGCATTCCATGGTCGCCGGTGAGCAGGATGGTTGTCCCCGCCGGCAGTGACGCAGAGAGCCTCTTGACCGTCGAATCGATTTCTTCGAGCTGGTGCTCCCAGCGATCGGACTGGCAGCCGTAGCGGTGCCCGGCCTTGTCCAGTTCGTTGACGTAGAAGTACATGAGCGAGCGGGTCCCTGCGGCCATTTCCTCCCCCGCCGTTGCCGTTCGGGCATGGAGCGAGGTGCCGCCTACGAACCGGCTTCCGCGGAGCGCCGCGCGGGTCATCGGTGACGCGCCGAACTGGGGCAGGCTCACCGTGACGACGTCGGCGTCGGCAGCAACGCGTTCGAAAATTGTCGGGAACGGCTGCCAGCGCAGGGGGTCGACTCCGGCGTCCCAATTGCCGAGCAGGTTGACCACCTTGTCCTGGGCAGGATCCAGGACGTCATAGCCCACCATGCCGTGTTCACCGGGCGTACGGCCGGTTCCAAGGCTGGCCAAGGACGATGCCGTGGTGGAAGGAAAAGCCGAATCAAGCCACACGGGAACAGCTCCCTGGCCCGCATTCGCAATTGACCTCAGAAACGGGGTGTGGGCAGCCTTCTGCTTCAGGAGGTTGCGTCCCAGTCCATCAGCGAGAACGACGCACACGCGTTGCGATGCAGGCAATTGCAGTTTGTTTTCGAAACCGGGCAGGCCCATGCTCGCCGCAGCGCTCGTGAAGACCTCGGCGATCGACTTGCTTCCATAAAGCGGCGCGCCGGGAAGCTCAGGGACGGTGCTGGAAACGGGGACGGTGTCCTGGGCGACGGGTTCCGACGTCGCCATCAGCGCTGGTGCCCGCGGCTCAGCCGGTTGCCGAAAACGCCCGAGCGGAGTCGCGGAGCCGAGATGGAACCGGTGTGGACCGAAGGGCCGGGAGCGCCGGTGTTCACTGCCCGCAGCGCGCGGGCGAAGATCTTCGCGTCCTGGACAGCCCTGGGTCCGTCGGCCTCGGAGCTGATCCGCAGCACGATGTCCTCCTGGGAGATGGTGCCCGTGTACCCATGGTCGGCTTCGCACTGGGGATCGCCGCAGCTGGCGGGTCCGACATCCAAACGCTGGCCTCCGGACCAGGCAATGGACAGGGTCAGCTCCCTGACGGGGTCGCTTGGAGTGTAGTTCTGCGGCTGGGCATACATGTAGCTGAGGACCACCGAGCGGATCTGTGCCACGGGCACGGACTCCGTGGAAATCTGGGCGACGATCTGCTCGCCGGCTTCGTCAAGCTGCTGGTCATCGACGTGGGTGATCACCAGCATGTCCTCGGTGAGGACCAGGACCGTGATGTGCCGCCGGACCTCGGCCCGGTCGAAATGTGTTTCCAAATGCACCAGGTGCGCAAGGCAGTCACGCCCGTCCAAGGCATCGGCCACAACATCGGCAACAAGGACAGGATAGAAACCGGCCCGTTGAAGTGCCTGGTCCAGGCTCTGCCCCTGCGAGCTGTGGTTGTGTGCTGCGTGGTGCCCGGTGGTAGCCGGACCGGACGGAGGCGTCGGGGACTTCGAGCTCATTCCCCCATTTTCACAGATCGGCTGGGGACTTCATAACCGTCCGGCCCTCTGGCGGTCAACCGTCAGCTCAGCTGAGCATCGCACGGCGGGCACTGTCCGTGCGATGTGCGGCGTTCCCGATCCACACTTCGGCTGCAAGGATTTTCGCGCCCCGGGTCCCGGCCAGGACGGGATTGAACTCCACCAAGGCAATCTCAGGGTGTTCATCCTTGAGGCGGACCAGCCGTGCCCCCAGGTCCTCGAGGGCAGCCACGTCCACGGCAGGCAGCCCTTGGTAGCCGAACAATTTAAGGGAAGCGCGAGGGGCCCTGATGAAGTCGTGGAGATCGGCAGAGGACAACGGAGGTACCCGGTGCGCCCAATCGTCCAAGAGGTTCACGGCGTCTCCCGCCAATCCGAAGGACACCACCGGCCCCAGGAGCGGATCCTCGATGGCGCGGAACGTGCAGGCCTGACCCACGGGAGCCATCGCCTGGACCTCGATGGCGGGCGAACCGTAAGGCTCAAGGGCGTGACGCATCTGCGCGATGTTGCGACGCAGCGAGTCCGCATCCTCGATGTCCAACCGCACACCCCCGAGGTCCAGTCGGTGTCGGAGGGCGGGATCCGTGGTCTTGAGCACCACGGGCCAGCCGAGCAGTTCAGCCGCGGCCACGGCGTCGTCGTCGTTCTCGAACGCAACCGACGGCACCACTGGGATGCCGTAGCGTGACAGCAAGGCCGCACCTTCGCCGTCGTCGAGCCGCACCAATTGCTCCCCCGTGACGGAAGCCAGGAGCCGTTCGATGTGTTGGCGGGTACCCTCGCGGTCGCAACCCGGAGGCTCCACGAACATGCCCTGGTCCCGGTCCAGCCACTTCGCGTATCGGACCACTGCCGCCAGGGCCGCCACTGCGCTGCCCGCGCTCGAGTAGCAAGGAAGGGATGGCCCGGACTCGCCGTTTGGAGCAAGCACGCCATCCAGCTGCACGGAAGCGTCAAGGATCCCCGTGAAGGCCGCTACGACGGGCTTGCCGGCCTCCGCTGCGCATTCGGCAAGCACTCCGGCGATCGCTTCCATCGTGAGGCTGCGGGACGGCACCATGGCCGCCACCACCGCATGCACGGAATCGTCCGCGAGATTCTTCCGGAGGCTGCTCCGCAGCTGCTCCTGCGCTGCGGACATCCCCGCGTCGAGGTCCACGTCGGTGACGATCCTGTCGACGACGAGTCCTTGGGGCGCCGCGTTGTCCGCCACGACCTTCCCGAAGGCCGCGGAATTGCTGTAGACGGCGAGCGCCGGGCCCTTGGGCAAAGGCTGGCTGGAGACGATCTGCGCCACGTCCATGAGCTGTTCAATGGTTTCGACGGCGATGACCCCGGCTTGGCGCATCATCGCGTCCAACGCGGCGGCGGGCGCCAACGTGGTCCTCACCACATGCCCCGGCGGAAGGCGCAGCCCGGTGACATCCGATTTGGCAACGATGACCGGCTTGCTGCGCGACAAGCGGCGGGCCAGTCGGGAGAACTTGCGCGGGTTGCCGATCGACTCCAGGTAGAGCCCGACGGCGACAGTATCGGGGTCGTCCTCCCAGAACTGCATGACGTCGTTGCCTGAGACATCGGCGCGGTTGCCTGCGGAGAGGAACGAGGAAATGCCCAGGCCGCGGCGGCTCGCGGCGGCGTAGACGGAAACCCCAATGGCCGCTGACTGCGTGAACAGCCCCAGTCCCCCGCGCCGGGGCAGGCTCGGGGCCATGGAGGCATTGAGGGAAACGTCCGGGTTCGTATTCACAATCCCCAACGATTCGGGGCCGATCACGCGCATCCCATAGGATCTGGCCCGGCGCACCAGCTCCCGCTGCCTCCGCAGCCCCCGCTCGCCGTCGTCGGCATACCCGGCGGTGGCGACCACAAGGCCTTTGACCCCGGCCGCTCCGCACTCGGCCACGACTTTCGGCACTTCCTCGTAAGGCACGGCAATGATGGCGAGCTGTACCGGCCCGGGGACGTCGGCAATCCGGGCGAAGGACTTCATGCCAGCCAGCTCGAACGCTTCAGGGTTGACGGCATAGACCGCGCCAGTGAAGCCACCCTCCAGGATGTGCTCAAGCAACTGGTGCCCTACGGTCCCCCACCGGCGGCTGGCACCCACCACGGCGATCGACGACGGCGCCAGCAAGTCCCGCACGCTGCGGGCCTCGGCGCGGTGCTCCCGCGACTCCATGACGGCGAGGGATTTTTCGGTGGGGTCGATGTTGAATTCGACGCTGACGACGCCGTCGTCGAATTTGCGCGCAAGCTCGTAGCCGGCATCGGCGAACACCCGGAGCATTTTGCGGTTCTCCGGCAGGACCTCGGCGGTGAAGCGGCGGATGCCGTTCTCCCGGGCAGCCGCAGCCAAGTGTTCGAGCAGGATGGAGCCGATGCCGCGGCCCTGCTGGACATCGGAAATATTGAAGGCCACTTCGGCCTCGGCGGGATCATCGAGCCGGTCGTAGCGGCCGACGCCCACGATCTCTCCGCCGATGGTGATGACGAACGCCACCCGGTCCTTGTGGTCCACCTCGGTGAAGCGGCGCAGTTCCTTGCTGGAGAGCCTCGACTTGAACGAGAAGAACCGCATGTAGATGGACGTCTCGGACTGCGCGGTGTGGAATGCCTGCAGCGCATCGGCGTCTTCGGGTGAGATAGGTCTCAAGTGGGCCGTTCCGCCGTCGCGAAGCACGACATCGGCCTCCCAATATTCCGGATATACGCCGGCGCCGGCCTGATCCACCATAGGCTTAGCCTAGCTAAGTCTTCCGCAGTACACGTTTAAGGATCCACCGACTCCATGGCACGAAGCCAAAGTCCCTCCCGCTCGAACGCGGCCCCGGCCGCCGTCCACGGGGACTTCACCGAGAACATCATCGATATCGACGTCACTTCCGAGATGGAAGGCTCCTTCCTGGAGTACGCGTATTCGGTGATCTATTCCCGCGCGCTCCCCGATGCGCGCGACGGCCTCAAACCCGTCCAGCGGCGCATTTTGTACATGATGAGCGACATGGGCCTGCGCCCGGACCGCGGGCACGTCAAGAGCGCCCGAGTGGTGGGCGAAGTCATGGGAAAGCTGCACCCCCACGGTGACGCGGCCATCTATGACGCCATGGTGCGCATGGCACAAGACTTCTCGCTGCGCTTGCCCCTGATTGACGGGCACGGCAACTTCGGTTCGCTCGACGACGGCCCGGCAGCACCGCGTTACACGGAAGCCCGGCTCGCCGCGGCTGCGATGACGATGACCGAGCACCTCGACGAAGACGTGGTGGACTTCGTCCCCAACTACGACAACCAACTCACCCAGCCGGACGTCCTGCCCGCGGCCTTCCCCAATTTGCTCGTCAACGGCACCACGGGCATTGCAGTCGGCATGGCCACCAACATGGCTCCCCACAACCTCGTGGAAGTCATCGCGGCCGCCCGGTACCTCATCGCCAATCCGGACGCCACGCTGGAAGACGTCATGCGGTTCGTGCCCGGCCCGGACTTGCCCACAGGCGGCCGGATCGTGGGGCTGGACGGAATCCGTGATGCCTATGCCACGGGTCGCGGTTCGTTCAAGACCCGCGCCAAGGTGGAAATCGAACAGCTGACCGCCCGCCGCACCGGCTTGGTGGTGACCGAACTCCCCTACATGGTGGGCCCGGAGAAGGTCATCGAGAAGATCAAGGATGCCGTCAACGCCAAAAAGCTGACAGGTATCAGCGATGTCATGGACCTCACGGACCGCAAGCACGGGCTGCGCCTCGTGATCGAGATCAAGAACGGCTTCAACCCCAACGCCGTGCTGCAGCAGCTCTACCGGTTCACCCCGATGGAAGACTCCTTCGGCATCAACAATGTGACCCTGGTGGATGGGCAGCCGCAGACCTTGGGCTTGCTCCAGCTCCTGCAGGTCTACGTCGGCCACCGCCTGTCCGTCGTACGCCGTCGCACGGCCTTCCGCTTGGGCAAGAAAAAGGACCGCCTCCACCTGGTGGAGGGCCTGTTGATCGCGATCGTCGATATCGACGAGGTCATCCAGATCATCCGCTCCTCCGACGAGGCATCGGCGGCCCGCGAACGGCTGATGTCCATCTACGACCTGTCCGAGATCCAGGCCAACTACATCCTGGAACTCCGCCTGCGCCAACTGACCAAATACTCGCGCATCGAACTCGAGAAAGAGCAGGAAGAACTTCGCCGGGAGATCGCCGAGCTCGAGGCGATCCTCGCGTCCGACGTGCTCCTGCGCGAGCTGGTATCCGGGGAATTGGCCGAGGTGGCTGAGAAGTACGGCACACCGCGGCGCACGGTTCTCCTCGAGTCCGAGGCAGTCTCCCCCACCGTCGCCGCAGCGCTCGCGGCAGCCGTCCCGGCGGGCAAGGGCAAGGCCGCCGCGCTCCCGCTCGAGATCCCCGACGACCCCTGCTGGGCGCTCCTCAGCACTTCCGGCCAGATCGCGCGGACCTCCAACCAGGAGCCGCTGGCCGAATCCGGGCCGCGGAGCAAGCATGATGTCTACCGCTCTGTGGTCAAGACAACCGCGCGCGGCGAGATCGGCGCGGTCACCTCGCAGGGACGCATGCTCCGGGTACAGGTCATGGACATGCCGGCGCTGCCGCCCGTTTCCGGCCTGCCCAATCTTGCCGGGGGCGTCGCGGCAAAGGACTTCATCACCCTGCTCAAGGGCGAATCGCTCGTGGCGTTCGTGCCGCTGGATGCCGTGTTGGCCATCGGCACGGTCCAGGGCGTCGTCAAGCGCGTCCAGCCCGACTACCCGCTGAACCGCGAAGACTGGGAAGTCATCGCGCTCAAGGACAAGGACACTGTGGTGGGCGTGGAGCCGGCCCAGGACGACGACGTCGACCTGGTCTTCGTGACCCGGCTTGCGCAGCTACTGCGTTTCAGCGCCTCCGCCGTTCGGCCGCAGGGCCGCACCGCGGGCGGCATGGCGGGTATCAAGCTGGGGGACGGCGACGACGTCATCCACTTCGGCGCGGTGCGCGCCAACGACCCTGCCGCCGTCGTCGTGACGATCGCGGGCAGCAACGGCGCTCTGCCGGGGACCGCTCCGGGCACGGCGAAGATCACCCCGTTCGAGGAGTATCCGGCCAAGGGCCGGGCGACGGGAGGCGTGCGGGCCCACCGTTTCCTCAAGGGTGAAGACACGCTCCTGCTCGGGTGGGCGGGCCACGGCCCGGCGAAGGCGTCATCCAGCGCCGGCGTTGCCCGGGCCCTCCCACAGGAGCACGGCCGCCGCGACGGCTCCGGCGTTCCCCTCTCCCAGCCTGTAGATGCCATCGGTGCGAGCATGGCGTGGGAAGAAGGGAACCCCGGGGAAAATTGACCGGAAGTAGGCTTTGACTGTTACGTCGCGACTGTGCTTGGTCCTGACTATGCCGGGCTACATCGTCGAGATGCTGAGGATGTTTCCTTCCGTGTCGAGGAACCAGGCTCCCCGTTCTCCGCTCGGCATGGTGGCTACGCCGTTTTCGGTTTTCAGGCCCGGGAAGTCGTACTCTTCGAAGACAACTCCGCGTTCCCTGAGGTCGGCCATGTCCTGGTCCAGGTCCGTGCTCTGGAATCCCAACTGGGTGTTCTTGGCGGTCCCGGCGTTCGGCGTCTCGTAGAGCAGGAACGCGGTGCCGTTGGCGCACTTGTACATCAGGTTGTCTGTGGCCTCCGGGTTGTCCGGTTCGAGGCCGAGCTTGTCGCGGTAGAAGTCGCGGGCGCGGGCGATATCGCTGGCAGGGAGCACTCCGGCGACGTTTAGATCCTTAAGCATGGCAATTTCACTTTCCAGGCTTCCCCAGCACAAACTTTACTCCTGATCGGTCTGATCAGACCTGGGATGGACCGCTCGCCGGGCAGTGTGCCCGGATCGGTAATCCGGGCCCTAGACTACTGCCATGCCGATCATTCCCGATGACAAGGACTGGACCTGGGTCCTGTCCACGCCCTGTCCCGAATGCGGCTTCGACGCCGCCACTGTGACCCCGTCCACTGTCCCGGGGACAGTCCTCAACATGCTGCCGCGTTGGCGGGCCGTTCTGCGCCGGGAAGACGCGTCCACGCGCCCGGACGAGCACACGTGGTCGCCCTTGGAGTATGCCTGCCACGTGCGGGACGTCTTTAGCCTCTTCGACCAGCGCCTGAACCTGATGCTGCGGGAGGACGACGCGCACTTCGCCAACTGGGACCAGGACAAGGCCGCGATCGACGGCGACTACGCCAATGCGGACCCCGCGGAAGTCACTGCGCAGCTGGCCACCGAGGGCACTCAAATTGCCAACTCCTTCGCCGCTGTCCACGAAGACGAGTGGCCCCGCACGGGGGTCCGGAGCAACGGCTCGACGTTCACCGTGTTGACGTTTGCCCAGTACTTCCTGCACGACGTCGTCCATCACCTGCACGACGTGGACGGCTAGGCGCCGCGATGTCGTGGAAAGACACGCGGGCAACCCGCCTCTTCAATATTGACCTGCCCATCGTCCTCGGTCCTTTCGGTGGCCTGTCGTCGGTGGAGCTATCGGCCACGGTCAGCGAGGCGGGCGGGCTGGGTTCCTACGGCCTCTACGGATACGATGCGGGACGGATTGCCGCCACGGCCCGCGACCTCAGGGCGGCCACCGGGAAACCGTTCGCACTGAATCTCTGGCTCCCCATCGAGGGCGAAGAGCCGCCAACCGCGGATGCCCGGCAGTTCGCCGCCTTTGTGGACATCCTCCGGCCGTATTTCGAGCTGGTGGGCGTGGAGCCACCCGCGCAACCGGAAACCTACCTGCCCGATCTGCAGGAACAGATTCAAGCGGCCGTCGACGCCCGCCCGGGTGTGCTGAGCTTCGTGTTCGGTGTTCCGTCCGGGGCTGTCATCGAGGAGGCTCACAAGAACGGCATCGTGGTGGTCGGTACTGCAACCACGGTTGACGAAGCCGTGGCCTTGGATGCCGGCGGCGTGGACGCCATCGTCGCCACGGGGATGGAGGCGGGCGGACACCGGGTTTCCTTCCTGCGCGCCCCGGAGGACTCGCTCGTGGGGACCATGGCCCTGGTACCTCAGGTGGTGGATGCCGTCTCGGTCCCGGTCATCGCCGCTGGCGGCATCTCCGACGGCCGTGGGGTCGCTGCAGCCTTGGCGCTTGGCGCGGACGCGGTCCAGATCGGTTCGGCCTTCCTGGCCACGCGGCAGTCAGCCATCAGTCCCGCACACCTGGCCGCGATGCGCGGACCCGACGCCGCCCACACCGTCCTGACCCGCGCCCTCAGCGGCCGCTTGGCACGTGGCATCCCCAACCGGATCATCGCGGAGCTCGCCGATCCTTCCGCGCATGCCCCGTTCCCGATCCAGAACTGGCTGACCGGCAAATTCCGGCCCGCCGCGGCCGAACAGGGAATCCCGGACCTGATGTCGCTGTGGGCCGGCCAATCCACGCCGCTCATCCGGGAGGACGACGCGCGGAAACTCGTGGACAATATCGTCGAGTCGGTGGACGCCACCCTCGGGCGGCTCGGACAAACGTAACTTCGGGCTAGCTCCCGCGCACCAGCTCCGGGAGCGCCGACGGCGAGCCGAGATCCAGCCGGGAATCTCCCCCGGCGATGTCGGCCGGGTTGTGGGTAACCAAGACCACTGTGACGTCTTTTAGCCCGGCGCGCAGCTCCGCCATCATGAGGCGCCCGGCCTCGGCGTCGAGATGGGCAGTTGGCTCGTCCAGGAGCAGGACAGCTGCCCCGGTGAGGAGCGTGCGGGCCATGGCGAGCCGTTGGCGTTCGCCGCCGCTCAGGAACGAACCCGAGGGACCTATGCGGCTATCGAGGCCACCGGGGAGCCCGGATACCACTCCGGAAAGCCCGACGGCGCCCAAGGCCTTGTACATGTCCGCTTCGGAAGGCTTGCTGCCGGCCGGGCGGGCGAGCAGCAAATTGCCGCGAATCGTGGAGTCGAAGAGGTGGGCCTCTTGGGGACACCAAGCGGCCCTCCCGCTGACGCTGGCCCTCCCGGATGATGCCGGCAGGAAGCCAAGAAGCACGGAGAGCAGCGTGGATTTCCCCGAGCCGGAGGGGCCGGTGACCGCGAGCCAGTGTCCGGGGGCCGCTTCGGCGCTGAGCCCGCTGAACACCGGCGCGCCGCCGGGCCAGGACGCTTCGAGGCCATCCAGCAGCATCCCCGCGGAGCCGTCGGGTCGCTCCGGCAACGTCAGCACACCGCCGTCGGCTTCCGGCGTATCGAAGGCCCCTGACCGGGCGATCCGCCGCAGTACCGCGGCCAAAGCCGGACCCTGCCGCACGGCGGACACTGCCGCCCCGTAGGGTTCCGCGAGGGCCAGCTGAACAAGGACGACGACGGCCAGGACGGCCGGCGCGACAGTTCCGGCTTGCACCGAAGGTGCGGCGAGAAGGCCGGCCGCCAGGGCTCCCAGGGTGCAGGCAAGCACGGTCAACCCTTGGCCGATTCCGTCAGCCCACGCGGAACGCTGCGCGGCCGCCGTGGCCGCAGTGTCCCTCCGGGTCAGGGATGACAGGACCGGGCCGGCGACGCCGTTGGCGCTGAGCTCCGCGCGCGCGTCGAGGGCCAGGGCAACGTCGCGCAGCACGAGTGAGCGCAGTTGCTGCTCGGCGCGTGCCGCGTTCCGGTCCGCCACCAGTGCAAGAAGAGGAGCCAGGACCAGGCCAACCACGGCGGTCGCGGCAACCGCCGGTACGGTGGCGGGAACCAGCACCGCCGAGGCGACCACCGCCGACACCGCGACGGCGAGTGCGGACAGCGGGGGAAGCACGACGCGCGGCAGCACGTCCCGCAGCGTGTCGACGTCGTCCACCACCGCTCCGAGGACATTGCCGCCCTGCAGGAGCCGTCGCAAGGACAGGGCGCGCGCGCTGAGATTCGCCCAGAGCGCGCCCCGGAGCCTTGTCATCGCGGCGAAGACTGTGTCGTGGACGACGAGGCGTTCGGCGTACCGCAGCACCGCCCGGCCTATGCCGAAGAACCTGACTCCAACGATCGCTCCAAGCAAGTACAGGATGGGCGGTTGTTCGCTGGCCCGGATAATGAGCCAGCCGGAGAGCCCGGACAACGCCACGGCAAACAAGGCTGCGAGCGCCGCGAGGAGCGTGGCACATGCGAACTTGTAGCGGACGGGCGCCAGGATCCGCGCCAGGGCCTTGAGCGTGGAGATGCCGGTGGGGGGTTCAATTCCCCCCGCCGGTGCGGTTGCGGGATTCGTGTCCCGTGGAAGCGGAGCTGACGCGGGTGCGGCGGATTCCAGCCCTGCGGGGCCTGCTTGCTCCTGCGCCGCCCTTCGGTCGATCTCCCCGCCGCCGACGTTCCCGCCGTCGACCTTCACTACGTTGTCCGCCAGCTTCCGGGTGGCGGCGTCGTGGGCCACCAGGATGACAGTCGCGGCCCCCCGCAGCCCCGAGATGGCCGAACGGATGGCGTCCGCGGACGCGACGTCCAGGTGTGCGGTGGGTTCGTCGAGCAGCAGGACCGTGGCACCCGCGTCGACGCGCGCCAAGCCGCGCGCCACGGCCACCCGACGCACTTCGCCGGGGCTCAACTCGGCGGGATGTTTGAACGCGAGGTGCTCCGCGGCGGCCTGCTCCAGGCAGCTCATGGCCCGCGCGGTGTCCGCATCGGCGGTGGATCCGGGGTCCATCGACGCATCGACCTGGGACCCGGGGCCGGGATTGCGGCCGTTCAGGTAAAGGACCACCTCGTCCAGCACCGTGCCGGCAACCATGACGGGATGTTGCGGAACCCAAGCCACCGCGCCGGCGCCCACGCCGGTGACGGAACCTTCGATGGTTGCCAGCGGACCGTCGCCGATCGTGCCGGCGAGGACACCCAGGATGGTGCTCTTGCCCGAACCGCTGCGGCCGTCAAGCGCGGTGATCTGCCCGGCCGGAGCCTTGAAGTCGATGGGCCCGACGGCGGCAGCCACCCTTACCGCGTACGTCACCGTCAGTCCGGTGACCACGACGCCGGCCGGCGCCCCGCTGCCGGCTGGCCCGCCGTTGCCGGCTGGCGCGGCGTTGCTGGCTGGCGCCCCGCTGCCGGCTGGCGCGGCGTTGCTGGCCGGCGCGGTGGCGTCGTACCCGTCATTCAGCGGGCGTCCCGCAGGCGAGTCAAGCACGGCGTTGGCTGCTGCCAACGCTTCGCGCCCGTCGTCGCTGGCGTGGTGGGCCGTGCCCAGCTCGCGCAGGGGAAGATAGCAATCGGGGGCGAGGATGAGGGCCAGCAGGCCTGCTTCCAGGCCCATGTCGCCCGCCACAAGTCGCACACCGATGAAGACGGCCACGACGGCTACGGAGATGGTGGCTATCAGCTCAAGGGCGAGGGCGGACAAGAAGGCAGTCCGCAGGGTTCCCATGGTGCGCGAGCGGTATTCCTCGGAGAGGTCCTCGAGGGCTGCGCGCTGTTCTCCCGCGCGGCCCAGCCCCACCAGCACGGGAAGTCCCTTGGCCAACTCCAGGATGTGCCCCGAGAGCTTCCGCAGCGAGGATTGGGCTTCGTGGACCCTGTCCTCGGTATGGCGGCCGATCAGGACCATGAACAGCGGGACCAGTGGCAAGGTCAGCACCACGACCACGGCACTGACCCAGTCCGCAAAGAGGATCCGCGCGCCGAGGAGCAAAGGCAGAGCGGCGCAATTGACCAAGGCGGGCAGGAACTGGGTGTAATAGTTGTCCAATGCGTCAAGTCCGCGGGTGGCAAGCACGGCGAGCCCGCCGTCGTTCACTTCGCCGACTCGTCCCGCAGCACCGGGGCCGAGGGCGCGTCCCAGCAGCCTGGACCTCAGCTCTTCCTTGACCCCGAGGGCCGCGCGGCGCGCCGCGACTCCCTGGCCCCAGACCGTCAGGGACCGCAGGACCGCTCCAGCGGCACCCCACAGGAGTCCTTCGCGCCACCCCATGCCGCCCGCCGCAAGTCCGGACAGCATCTCCGCGATGGCCTGCGCAATCAGGACCAGGGACAAAGCCTTGAGTGCGGACAGCAGGCCAAGGAAGTACAAGGCGGATCGGGTGGCGGGTCCTGCGGGCAGCTGGGGCTTCATCCGTTACTCGCCGGCGTCGTGGGGTGCGTGTTTGGCAGCTGGTCCGCCCGACGCCGCATGGCCCACCAGGACCTTGGCCGCGATGGCCGGGAGGAAACCATGTGCGGCGGGAATATGTGCGGCACTTACGCGGCGGCGGAACACCCAGTAGGTCCAGGCCTGGTAGGCGATGACGAGGGGCAAGCCGACGGCGGCCACGATGCTCATCAGCCCCAGGGTGTAGGCGGAGGACGAGGCGTTGGAAATGGTGAGGTTGAAGGCAGGGTTCAAAGTGGACGGGATGACCACGGGGAACGCCGCGCCGAAGATGGAAGCAGTGGCGCACACCAGGAACGCACCTAGGGCTCCGAACGCCTTGCCCTCAGCACCCTTGCGGGCGAGGACCCATGCCCCTGCCGCCGCCACGACTCCGAGGACCACCAGGATCCACGTCAACGGCTTGCCGCTGAGCAGCTGCACGGCCACCATCCATGCCAGCAGCGGCAGGAGGGACAACGGGGCGAGTCGCACGAACCAGCGGCGCGCACGGTGGCGCACTTCGCCGTCGGTCTTCAGGGCCAGGAACGCCAGTGCGTGCACCAGGGCGAACGCGACGACGGCGATACCGCCCAGCACGGCATATCCGCTGAACCAGGCAAAGGGGCCGCCCTGGCGGTCGCCGTTCGAGTCGATCGGCAGCCCGGTAGTGGTCAACGCCAGCGCGGCGCCGATGCCGAACGCGGCCGTGAACGAGCCCAAGGCGATGGCCCAGTCCCAGACGGTCCGCCAGCGCGCGGTGTCAACTTTGCCCCTGTACTCGAAAGCCACCGCCCGGAGGATCAGGGCCACCAGGACAATCAGCAGCGGCAGGTAGAGCGCCGAAAACAGCGAGGCGTACCACAGCGGGAAGGCCGCGAAGGTGGCACCGGCCGCGGTCAGCAGCCACACTTCGTTCCCGTCCCACACCGGGCCGATCGTGTTCAGCAGCACCCGGCGGTCAGTGTTGTTCCGGGCGAAGAGCTTCATGAGCATTCCGACGCCGAGGTCGAAGCCCTCCAGGAAGAGGTAACCCGTCCACAGCACGGCGATGGCGACGAACCAGACGGTAGGCAACAGTTCCATTCGAAAGATCCCTCTGCTTCCTAGTAGGCGAATGCCAGGACGTCGTCGCTGTCGCCGGGCTGGCCCGGTGCACCCGGGGTCCCGCCGTCGTCGTCCTTCTTTTTCTTGTCATGCGCTTCGGCGAGCTCCGGCATCGCGGACACCACGCCTCCGCGGGCGTATTTGACCAGTAGCCGGACTTCCACCACCAGCAGGACCGCGTAGATGGAGGCCAACACCACCAGCGAGGTGATGAGCTCGGCGGCGGAGACGCCTGGTGAGACGGCGGCGGCCGTGAACATGAACACTTGGTCGATTCCGCTGGCGTCCGGATTGGGCGCGACGACGAACGGCTGCCGGCCCATTTCGGTGAAGATCCAGCCGGCGGCGTTGGCGCCGAAGGGAGCCAGGATGCCGAACACCGCCAGGCGCATGATCCAGCGGGATTGCGGGACCATGCCCTTGCGCGTGACCCATAGGGCGAGCAAAGCGGCAAGGGCAGCGATCCCGCCGAAGCCGATCATCATCCGGAAGCCCCAGTAGGTGACTTCCATGACCGGTACGTACTGGATGTCCTGGCCTGCCCGATCGCCGTAGAGGGGATTGTCCGGCAGGTGGGTGCCGTACTTGGCCTTGTATTCGTCCAGGAGGCTGTTGACGCCCTTCACTTCCGTGGTGAAATCGCCCTTGGCCAGGAAGGAAAGGATGCCGGGGACCTCGATCACGGCCACGATGTCGTTGCAGTTCTTGGACCCGAGGTTGCCGATGCTCAGCACGGAGAAGCCGGTTCCGTCGTGGCAGGCGGCCTCGGCCGCGGCCATCTTCATGGGCTGTTGTTCGAACATCAGTTTGCCTTGCAGATCGCCGGTGATGGCGGTTCCGGCGAAGGAGATCATGGCGACGACGGCGCCGATCCGCAGGGAGGTGATCCACACCTTGTAGTCGGCCTTGTCGCGTCCGGGAATGTCGGCTTCGCCCGCGACGGCCCGGCCATCCGCTCCGACGGTGTCGATACCGTCGTGCCGGCGGCGCCAGAGGTGGTACCAGGCGATGCCCAGAAGGAACGCACCGGCAACCGCCAGCGCGCCGAAGAGCGTGTGGGGTACGGCCACCATGGCGGTGTTGTTGGTGAAGACTGCCCACGCGTCGGTCATGACGGGACGCCCGTTGACCATCGTGACGCCGACGGGGTGCTGCATCCAGGAGTTGGCCACGATGATGAAGTACGCCGAGAAGACCGAGCCGATCACGGCGATCCAGAGGCACGCGAGGTGGACGCCACGCTTGAGTTGCTTCCAGCCGAAGATCCAGAGTCCCAGGAAGGTCGATTCCACGAAGAAGGCCAGCAGCGCCTCCAGGGCCAGGGGCGCACCGAACACGTCACCGACGAATCGGCTGTATTCGCTCCAGGCCATGCCGAATTGGAATTCCTGCACGATGCCCGTGGCCACGCCCATGATGAAGTTGATGAGGAAGAGCTTGCCCCAGAACTTGGTCATCCGCAGGTATTCAACCTTGCCCGTGCGATACCAAAGAGTCTGGATGACTGCCACGACAAGCCCCAGCCCGATGGTCAACGGCACCATCATGAAGTGGTAGACCGTGGTGATTCCGAATTGCCAGCGTGCGATTTCCAAGGCGTCCATGGCTGTCCTTATTGTCCCGCCGCCCGCTTGCGGCGTCCATTTTCTACGTTGCGTAGAAACAACTACTTCTACACAGTGTAGAACACTCCCTTGCGATGTGCTCACCACTCTTCCAGTGGCGTCACAGTGCCGCAAGGACACGACGCGCCGCATGTTCTACCTCACGTAGAATCGTCGCCTAAAAAGCGGTAGATTGAGGGTGGAATGTTGGATCATCGCACTTCCCCCGGCCCATACGACGGGCGGCAAGTGCGGAAAGTAGGGATGCATTGATGGCAAGTCTTGGCGAACTGGAACGGGCGGTCATGGATCTCCTTTGGGCGGGCCAGGAGGCTGCGACAGCCAACAAACTTCGTGATCTGCTGGCGCAGGATTCTGCCGCCACGGATGGCATTGCAGGACACCAAGGCAAGGACCTCGCAGTCACCACAGTGCTGACGGTGTTGTCCCGCCTTGAGAAGAAGGGCCTCGTGGAGCGCGAACGCGGCACCCGCCCGCACCGCTACCAGGCTGTTTCGAGCCGCGCGGACCACACAGCGGACCTCATGCACGAGGCCCTCGGCTCCGCCCCGGACCGCGAGGCCGTGCTGGCCCGGTTCATCGGTTCCGTGAGCGAGAGTGAAGCTGCCACGCTGCGCAAGCTGCTCGGCAAAAACTAACCACCCATGTTCTGGACCTCATATTTTCTGGCGGTCCTTGCTTTGGTGCTGGCCTGGCCGGTTCCTGTCCTCTTGTCGCGCGCCGAATGGCCGTCGCGCGCGCCTTTCATGGCCATGGTCCTCTGGCAAGCCATCGCACTCGCCGGTGGCCTGTCCATGATCGGGGCCATGCTCGTCTACGGGCTTGAGCCTATCGGCGACAACCTCATTGCGGGCCTGCGTTCCCTGGCCGGCATGGTGCTTCACAACGAGCCCACCACGGCACTGGGCTTCTGGCACTTGTTCGCTTTGTCCGCCGCGGCGCTACTGAGCGCCCATCTCGTCTTCACCCTGCTGCTCACCTACGTCAAGATCGAACGGCAGCGGCGGAGGCACCGCGAACTCCTCGCGCTTCTGGCCTCACCGTCCGACGACGGCACCGGCACCGTGGTCATCAACCACGACTCCCCCGTTGCCTACTGCCTGCCCGGCGGCGCAAGGTCCGTGACCGTCTTGTCCGACGGCCTGATGGCTGCCCTGGAGCCTGCCGAACTCCGGGCCGTCCTCATCCACGAGAATGCCCACCTCTCGCAACGCCACGACCTTCTCTTGTGGGCCTTCGCGGCGTGGCGCCAGGCACTGCCTTGGTTCCCCACCACGCGCCTCGCCCAGGTCGCGGTCAACTCCTTGATCGAAATGCTCGCCGATGACGTGGCCCTGCGCACCGAGAGCAAGGGGACACTCATCAAAGCGATCGCGATCGTGGCCAGCGGTTCCGCCCGTCCCGTGGAGCAATTCGCGCCTCCCCGAACAAGCGGTCAGGACGCTTCCCCCGAAGACAGCACCTTGAGCGGCACGGGCGGTGCCGATTCACCCCGCACGACGGCGTCGCGCGTCAGCCGGCTGCTCTCACCCAAGCCGCCGCTTCCGGCAGCCCAGCGCGCCCTGGTCCTTGCGGCGTCGGCCATGTTGCTCGCCGTGCCGACAGGCCTGCTGATTGTGCCGGGCTTGCTCGGCTGAACGCCCTGCAGGCCTGAAGGGCTCGGTGAGCCTGCTGAACGCAGGCCAGCTGGATCAGGCGTCGATGCGTTCCCGGTCCAGGTCCGCAGCGCCGGCGATAATGAAGTCCTTGCGCGGGGCGACGTCCGATCCCATCAGCAGGTCGAAGGTGTCCTCGGCCATCTTGGCGTTCTCGATGCCCACCTTGCGGAGGGTGCGGTGGCGCGGGTCCATGGTGGTCTCGGCGAGCTGCTCGGCATCCATTTCACCGAGGCCCTTGTAGCGCTGGATCGGCTCCTTGTAGCGCTTGCCGTCCTTGGCGAGCCTGGCCAGCAGAACGTGCAGTTCGGCTTCCGAGTACGTGTAGATCATCTCGTTGGCCTTCTGGCCCGCGTTGATGACTTCCACCCGGTGCAGCGGCGGCACTGCCGCGTATACCCGGCCCTCGTCGATCATGGGACGCATGTACCGGAAGAACAAGGTGAGCAGCAGCGTACGGATGTGGGCGCCGTCGACGTCTGCATCGGTCATCAGGATCACCTTGCCGTACCGGGCGGCATCGATGTCGAAGCTCCGGCCCGAACCGGCACCCACCACCTGGATGAGCGCTGCGCACTCCGCGTTGGAGAGCATGTCACCCACCGAGGCTTTCTGCACGTTCAGGATCTTGCCACGGATCGGCAACAGAGCTTGGAAGTCTGAGGACCGCGCCAGCTTGGCGGTGCCGAGGGCAGAGTCACCTTCCACGATGAACAACTCGGAGCGCCCGACGTCGTCCGTGCGGCAATCTGCCAGCTTGGTGGGCATCGACGAGGTTTCCAGCGCATTCTTCCGGCGCTGCGTCTCCTTGTGGACGCGTGCCGAGATGCGGGACTTCATCTCGCTGACGATTTTCTCGAGCAGCAGGGCGGATTGGGCTTTGTCGTTGCGGTTCGCCGAGTTCAGGCGCGCGGTGATCTCATCCTCGACCACCTTGGCAACGATCGCCCTGACGGCCGAAGTGCCCAGGATTTCCTTGGTCTGGCCCTCGAATTGCGGCTCCGCCAAGCGGACCGTCAGGACTGCCGTGAGGCCGGCGAGGACGTCGTCCTTCTCAATCTTGTCGTTGCCCGCTTTGAGCTTGCGTGCGTTCGTTTCGACTGCCTTGCGGAAGGTCTTCAGGAGGGCCTGTTCGAAGCCTGCCTGGTGCGTGCCGCCCTTGGGCGTGGCGATGATGTTGACGAAGCTCCGCATGGTGGTTTCGTAGCCGATCCCCCAGCGGAGCGCGATGTCCACTTCACAGTCGCGTTCCACTTCGGCGATCTTGCTGTGCCCGTTTTCGTCAAGGACCGGAACTGTTTCCTTGAACTTGCCCGCGCCATGGAGCCGCCAAATATCCGTGACGCCCGAATCCGCGGCGAGGAAGTCGACGAATTCGGAAATGCCGCCGTCGTGGTGGAAGACCTCTTGGTGCGGGCCGCTCTCGCCGGGCGTGCCGGGGAGCCGGCGCTCGTCACGGACCGTGAGCTTGAGTCCCGGAACAAGGAAAGACGTTTGGCGGGCGCGCGCCGCCAGATCCTCGTAGGCAAACTTCGCATCCGGGGTGAAGATCTGCCGGTCCGCCCAGTAGCGGATGCGGGTGCCGGTGACGCCCCGCTTGGCCTTGCCCACGACGTCGAGCACCGAGTTCTCGACGAACGGTTCGAAGACGGACGTCGGGCTGGGCTTCGAGCCGATGTCCTTGAATCGTCCGGGCTCGCCCCGGCGGAAAGACATCTGGTATGTCTTTCCGCCGCGGTCCACCTGCACGTCCAGACGGGCCGAGAGCGCGTTCACCACGGACGCGCCAACGCCGTGCAGACCGCCGGACGCCGTGTAGGAACCGCCACCGAACTTTCCGCCCGCGTGAAGTTTCGTGAAGACAACTTCGACGCCGGTGAGCCCGGTCTTGGGTTCCAGGTCCACCGGGATGCCGCGGCCGTCGTCGTGGATTTCCACCGAATTGTCCGCGTGGAGGATGATCTGGATGTCGTGCCCGAAGCCCGCCAGCGCTTCGTCCACGGAGTTGTCGATGATCTCCCACAAGCAGTGCATGAGGCCGCGTGAGTCGGTGGAACCGATGTACATGCCCGGACGCTTGCGGACGGCCTCCAGGCCTTCCAAAACTGAAAGGTGCCGGGCGTTGTATTCAGAACTCGGTGCCACAGGCGGGGCGCTCCTTCGGGGGTGTAACAGAGGCAAAAAACACTCCTCCTAGGCTAGCTGCCCCGGAGCCCGGACGAGAGCTGCCACTCCCAATCGTGCTGGACGCCACTTCCCGGTGTTACGCACATGTGATACGCGGACAGCGAACGTGACCCATCCTTGCCATGGTTTTGCTTCGAATGCTGGTTATATGGATACACAGAACTACTAAGGAGGCCGAACATGACAACAGCAGTTGCAGACCGCACACTCAATGCACTCGACCGGTGCGACCGTTGCGGGGCCCAGGCATATGTCCGCGTTGTACTCGAGTCCTCCGGCGGTGAGCTGCTGTTCTGCGGCCACCACGCACGTGCAGTAGAGGCCACGCTGCGGCCGATGACCTCGGACTGGCACGACGAGACGAGTCGCCTTCAGGAGAAGGAACCCGTCCTGGCTGACTAGCCTAAATGGCTGGCCCCAACGGCCACCCGGCTGACAAAACTTCATAGAGACAACGGCCCCCTCCGGACGGAGGGGGCCGTTGCGTTAAGGGGGAGCTCCGTTAACGGGAGCTCCCCGCCTAGGCGAGGGAATTGCCTAGGCGGAGGGCGTTGCCTAGACGCGGCCGGCGTCCCGGCGCGGTCTTACCTGCCGGGCGCGGGCAACGTCGGCTGCGATCTCCTTGTGGCCTTGGGCGTCGAGCCCTGCCACGACCCCGTCGATGTCCGCGTCCGGCCGGTTCTGGCTCAGTTTGGCTTTCGCTTCGATGCGGGTGATCACCAGTTCTATGCCGACGATGGCACGCAACTGGCCGGAGACGTAGCGCTCCGGCGCGTCGTCCACGGACCACGGCCGCTCGGAACGGGCTTCGTTGAGCTCGGTCAGGCGCCTGACATGGTTCCCGAGCCACGCCGCATCATCGTGGACGGCAAGCTTGCCGTAGACGTGCGCCGTGGAGTAATTCCAGGTCGGGACGACGCGTCCATGTTCTTCCTTCGATGCGTACCAAGAGGGCGAGATGTAGGCGTCCGCACCCTGGATGATCACGAGCGATTCCCCGATCGCCGGCTCGGACCATTGCGGGTTGGTCCGGGCGAGATGTCCGTGGAGTGCACCGTGTTCACCGATCGCGGGATCGTAGATGAGCGGCAGGAACGTGGCAAGCAGGCCCTGCGGCGACATGGTGACCAGATTCGCCGCACTTGGCCGCGTCAGGAGGTCGTGGATCACGTCAGGACCGGCCGCGAAATGCGCTGGGATGTACATGGGTTCTATTCTTCCTATTTTGTGACGAGCGGTTATGTGACGTGCGGTTTTGGGGTTCTGTTGGGCTTCAGCGGCTTTGTTCCGCGGGCTGCGGATTGAGCCGGACCCGGACAGCGACGCCGGCGCAGACGATGACAGCCAGCCCACCGATAATCGTGGCCCAGCCCAGGGATTCGCCGAGCAGCAGCCCTGCCCAAAGAATGCTCAGCACGGGCTGGATGAGTTGTACCTGGCTGACCTTGGCCATGGGTCCAATGGCGAGGCCTCGGTACCAGGCGAAGAAGCCGAAGAACATGCTGACGACTCCGAGGTATGCAAAAGCAGCCCACTGGACCGGCGAGGCTGACGGCGGCTGCTGGGCCATGGAGAGCGCTGTCAGGCCGTCCATCAACGGCAACGCCAGGACAAGCGCCCAAGATACGGTCTGCCATGCACCTAGTTCGCGGGCGAGCAGCCCACCCTCCGCGTAACCGATCGCCGCGGCAATGACAGCACCGAGGAGCAGCACATCCGCCCAGTTGAGTTGCCCGAACCCACCGGACTGGGCAAATGCGAATGCAATGGCCGCAACGGCCCCTACGGCTGTGACCAGCCAGAAAGCGACAGGCGGATGCTCACGCCCGCGAAGCACTGCGGCGGTTGCCGTTGCTGCCGGCAGCAGGGCGATGACGACGGCACCATGACTGGCCGGCGCCGTCGTCAGCGCGAACGACGTGAGCAACGGAAAGCCGATAACAATACCGGCGGCGACCACCGCGAGCCGCGCCCATTGCTTGCCTCGCGGAAGGCGCTGCCTGGTGAGCGAGAGGGCGAATGCAGCGAGTATCGCCGCGACGACGGCACGGCCGGAGCCGATGAACAGGGGCGACAAGCCACCAACCGCCACACGGGTGAAGGGAACGGTGAACGAGAACGCCGCTACTCCCAGGAGGCCCCACCAAAGGCCCGTGGCGGAGCTGGACGGTATCACTGGGCGAATAAGCGTAGTAGCGCTACTATTGTCTCTCATGAACAACGATAGCAGTTCCAGGATTGCGGCGCGACTGCGTGAATGGATCGCCCGGGCCGCGCCGGGATCCCGCTTGCCGTCCACACGGTCTCTCGTTGCCGAGTACCAGGCCAGTCCCGTGACGGTGCAGAAAGCCTTGCAAGCGCTCACTTCGCAGGGCTTGATCGAGAGCCGGCCCGGCGTCGGGACCTTCGTACGAGCCGTCCGGACGGCCCGCCCCTCGGACTACGGCTGGCAGACTGCGGCGCTCCGAGCACCGCAGGCGCCTCCCCGCTCGGCCTCTAGCACGATGCGCAACACCTCAAATGACACCATCGCCTTCCACTCCGGATACCCTGACCGCGAACTCCTGCCGGAGCGGCTTGTGCGGGCCGCTCTCGCCCGGGCGGCCCGGGGCGATGCTGCTTTGTCCCGGCCACCCGCTGCAGGGCTTCCCGAGTTGCAGTCCTGGTTCGCGCACGAACTCGGCACCGCGACGCCGGCAGGGCTCACCCCGCCGACACCGAGCGACGTCATCGTGCTGCCGGGTAGCCAAGGCGGCCTCAGCTCCATCTTCACCGCGTTGGTCGGCCATGGGCAGCCCCTCCTGATGGAATCCCCGAGCTACTGGGGAGCCATCCTGGCCGCGACGCAAGCCGGAGTCCGCATCGTCCCGGTGCCCAGCGGAGCCGATGGGCCGGACCCGGAAGAATTGGCCAGGGCCTTTGAGGAGACGGGCGCACGGTTGTTCTACGCCCAGCCGAACTATGCCAATCCCACCGGAGCGCAATGGTCCACCCGTCGGGGTGAGGAAGTCCTGGACGTCGTCCGGGAGTACGGCGCGTTCCTCGTCGAGGACGACTGGGCCCACGACTTCGGCATCACGTCGACGCCCGTTCCCATCGCCGCACGTGACGACTCCGGCCACGTGGTCTATCTACGTTCCCTCACGAAAAGTGTTTCACCCGCCATCCGCGTTGCCGCCGTCATCGCGCGCGGCCCCGCCCGCGAACGCATCCTTGCGGACCGCGCGGCCGAGTCGATGTATGTCAGCGGATTGCTGCAGGCCGCGGCACTCGATGTCGTCACACAGCCGGCCTGGCAGACGCATCTGCGCAGCCTCCGCCATCAGCTCCAGTCACGCCGCGACCTCCTTGTCACGAGCCTGCGCGAGCACGTGCCGCAGGCGCACCTCAGCCTCATCCCCAAGGGAGGGCTGAACCTCTGGGCACGCCTGCCCGACGGCACGGACCTCGAAAAGCTGACCCGTGATTGCGAGAGCGCCGGGGTGATGATCGCGGTCGGTACCGAATGGTTCCCGGCCGAATCGGCGGGCCCGTTCATCCGTCTCAACTACGCAGGACCCAACCCCTCCGCCTTCCCGGAAGGTGCCCGCATCCTCGGCCAAGCGCTCGAACGGAACAGCCCTTAGATGCAAAAAGTGGACCCCCGGGAATTCCGGAGGTCCACTTTTTTGACGGGCTGTGCCGGTTAAGGCACGTCCCTTGCTTTAGTCAAGGTAGTCGCGCAGGACCTGCGACCGCGAGGGGTGGCGCAGCTTGGACATCGTCTTCGATTCGATCTGACGGATGCGTTCGCGGGTGACTCCATAGACCTTGCCGATTTCGTCTAAAGTCTTCGGCTGGCCGTCGGTAAGGCCGAATCGCATCGCGACGACGCCTGCTTCACGCTCGGACAGGGTATCGAGCACCGAGTGCAACTGCTCCTGGAGGAGCGTAAAGCTCACGGCGTCTGCCGGTACAACGGCTTCGGAGTCCTCGATGAGGTCGCCGAATTCGGAATCGCCGTCTTCGCCAAGCGGGGTGTGCAGCGAGATGGGCTCGCGGCCGTACTTCTGGACTTCAACGACCTTCTCGGGAGTCATGTCCAGTTCGAGGGCCAGTTCCTCAGGCGTAGGTTCACGTCCAAGGTCCTGCAGCATCTGGCGCTGAACGCGTGCCAGCTTGTTGATGACTTCGACCATGTGCACGGGGATGCGGATGGTACGGGCCTGGTCAGCCATGGCGCGGGTGATGGCCTGGCGGATCCACCATGTGGCGTAGGTGGAGAACTTGAAGCCCTTGGTGTAATCGAACTTCTCCACTGCACGGATCAGGCCCAGGTTGCCTTCCTGGATGAGGTCCAGGAACAGCATGCCGCGGCCGGTATAGCGCTTGGCCAGGGAGACCACAAGGCGCAGGTTGGCTTCGAGGAGGTGGTTCTTGGCCCTCTTGCCGTCGTGGATGATGAACTCGAGCTCACGCTTGAGCTTCGGGTCCATGGAGCCGTCATCGGCGTTGATCTTCTCTTCGGCGAAGAGGCCGGCTTCAATGCGGAGCGCAAGGTCGACTTCCTGCTCCGCATTCAGCAGGGCAACCTTGCCGATCTGCTTCAGATAGTCCTTGACGGGGTCGGCCGTGGCGCCTGCAGACATGACCTGCTGGACAGGCGCGTCGTCGTCGTCGGCATCCGAGTAGACAAAGCCGGAACCGGTCGCGGCCGGCTTCTTGCCCTCTTCGCCTTCTTCGACTTCCTCAGTGAGCTCTGCTTCGTCGGGAACGACGGCGTCAAAATCCTCGACTTCTTCTTCGGAGTCCTCGTCGGCGCCGGCGGACTTGTTGGCTGCTTCGGCAGCGGCCTTGGCGCCGGGCTTGGGCCCGCGCTTCTTGGGTGCCGGCTTCTCTGCACCTGCAGTCGAAGTGTTGGCAGCACGCGTTGCCGCACGCTTCGCAGCTGGAGCCGCCTTCTTTTCTTCGGCGGACAGTTCGGCCAGGGCGGCGGGTTCCTTCTCGGCGGAAGACGGGGTCACAGAAAACCTTTCTAGCGGCGGTCTGTGGAATCACCATGGGGGCAACACCACTATGACCCTGTCAAGTCCGCTGTAACATCAAGTGCCATCGCCGACCGCAGAGTCTTTAGGTAAAACTCCCGACGGCGCCTTAATGTTCCCTGAATTCAGGGGACGTTTACGGCACTTGAAACACGGACCCAACCGGGTCTCGGCAACCATTGTCTCACGGTTTTGAATTCTGGGGGTCGATATCCCGCTACCGCGCGGACAATTACGTACCGCACGGATTTCCCTCATTGGCACGCTCCGGAGTCACCTCCAGGCTTCGGGTCACGCCACCTCCCCGCCGAACTTCCGCCACGCGGACGACTTGCTTTTGGCCCAGCCGCACACCGTTCCGCGCCTCACCACCTCGGCAAGCAGCTCCGCGAGCCGATAGCCCTGGTGTTCACCTTCGGCATGCGAAAGGAGCTCGTCGGCGAACGAACCGCTCCCCCGGCACCACTGAATCCATCCCCGGATCGTGAGCGCAGCGGCGCGTGCCTCCCCACCGCCGTGACGGGAGAGGCTCGCCAGAACCTGGTCCAGGCTCGTCAACCGGTTCCAGTCAGGGTTCTCCGGGTAGAGCCCCAGCAGCACGTCTCCATAACGCAAGACACTGAGATCCTCCGCCTCAGTCGGCTTGCCGGCCACCGCCGGCGACGGGGAACGGAGCCCCGGCGGAATGACCAAGGCATCCTCTTCATCGCCCTCTCCATCGTCCACATGGTCAAAGAAGCCGAAGGCTTCCGCGCCGCCGCACGCGACAGCTTTCCCGGCAGCAGCCAGGACCACCACGGCGTCCCGCCAGGCGGGGACCCGCAGGCTCGCCCGGAGGAACGCCGCAGCCTCGCCGTCGAACTCCCCTCGACAGCTCGAATCGAGGACCCACGTCCACACATCCAGCATTTCTGCGAATGCCTTCCGGCTCCGCCACCGCCGGAGCAACTCCTCAAGCACGGCGGCTTCCACTCGCATAAACTCCGGATCATGGACAGGTTGGTCCCCTGGCCCCAGCAACCGGGGCGATTTCCTGACGTTGCTTCCCCTGAACACCATTTCCGCGTTGAGCCGGCTGTCCAGGATCTGGTCCACGGGACGCCCGGGAAGAGGACAGCATTCCAGGTCGGTGCAGAATGCGCTCCGCCAGTAGTCGGAGCCGATGAACCAGGCATCCCGCAGCGCCACGCCTCGGTGGGCCAGGACGGGGTCCAGGGCCTCCAGGAGCCGCAAGTGGCCGCGCATGACGCCGTCATCGTCCCAACCGTCGTCGCTGAAGATTGCCAAAAGCACGCCGTCTGCGTCAGGGTCCGCTTCCAGATACTCACCGATCCTCCGTGAGTACCCGGCAAGCACACGTTCGGATCTCTCGGGAGGAAGGTCCAAACGGAGGGTGGCACCAAGCGTCTGCCCGCGCATTGTGATCGCGACGAGGCTCTCCTTCGGCCAAAGTCCCAAGGCGTGGGGAATGAAGCCGAGGATGTCCTCGGGCCGGGAGATGGTCACACGGTTGTCTGCTGTCATGAATCCAGCATCGGCATCAAGAGCGGGCGACGGCAGGCCTCAATTGCCGTATGTGGACAAAGGTGTCCGTCAGTGCCTGTGGAGGAACACCGCGGAAGCAGGCTACGGCGTGGAGCTTCGCTGCTTTGCGAGCCGTTCGCGGCGCAAAGCCACGCGGCGCCGGCGCTGGTTCGCCAGCGACACGAGGAGCGGCGGGACGTGTACGCCCTGGGCCGCCATCTGGCGGCGTACTTTGCGGCGGGTCATGAGGATCAAGACCGTACCCACGAGCAGGAACACGAACTGCACGCTCAATGCGATGCGGAAGGACGCCAGGCCGTACAGCTCCCCGCCCGAGAAACCGCTGGTATGGAGAATGTCGAGGATGAGCCCCACCAAGTAGATCGTCAGGAGCGCCGCAACGAAGCCGCCCACGTTGACGATTCCCGTGGCGGTACCGATCCTGTGGGAAGGATTGAATGTCCGGGCAAAATCGAATCCGATCATGGACCCGGGACCACCGATGGCCAGGGCGACCACCAGCAAGCCAAGCAACCACAGGGGCGCCCTGCTCGGCAACAGCAGGACCGCAGCCCAGGCAAGGGCGGTAGCCGCCGTAATCAGGAGGACCATGGCCGAGCGCCGCATCGGGTGCCGGGCCACGAAGGTTCCAAACAAGGGCCCCACAAGAATGCTGGTGACGACGAACAGCCCCATCAGGGCTGACACGGTGGCCGGGTTCAGGCCCTGCGCCGACACCAGGAACGGGTAGCCCCAGGACATGGCGAAGACGTTACCGCTGAACTGGACAGTGAAATGGCACCAAAGTCCCAGACGCGTCCCGGGCTGCCGCCATGCACGGGCCAGGGTCACCCCTGTGGCGCGTAGCCCTTGGGCGCTCTCCCGGGGCGGGTGACCCGGCGGAACGTCCCTGAGCAAGGCGAGGACAAGGACGACCGCAAGCGCGGACAACGAGCTCAACGCGAGGAAGGCCGTATTCCAGCCGGCCGAATGAAGGACCAGGGCGAACGGCACCACACTGATGAGCTGGCCGAGCTGGCCCGACATTCCGGTCAGCTGTGTGACGAGCGGAACCCTTGCCGGCGCGAACCAGATCGGCACGAGGCGGATCACGGAGACGAAGGTCATCGCATCACCGGCGCCTACGAGAACCCGGCCGAGTACGCCCGCCGGAACAGCGTCGGCATAAGCCAACTGGAGTTGGCCGAGGCCCATGAGCACGGCACCGCTGGCAATCATGGCGCGCGAGCCGAACCGGTCAACCAAGAGTCCGACCGGTATCTGGAGGCCCGCATAAACCAGCAGCTGAAGCACAGTGAAGAAAGAAATAGCCGCCGCGCTGGCATGGAACCGTTCGGTAGCCTCCAGTCCGGACACACCAAAGGATGTGCGCTGGGCGACTGCCACGAGGTAGGCAAGCACCCCTATCGTCCAAATGAGCCAGGCGCGGGGTGCGTTCACCCTTCCATTATGCCCGGGGCTGCATTAAAGCTGCTTTATGGGCGCGCATCTTTACGCGCGAGATACGCCTCAACCGCCGCGCCCAGGTCCTCGGCGTTGGGCAGTTCGTCGTTCTCGTCGGCGAGCAGGGAACGGCGCACGGTTCCCTCGGCCTTGTCGTCGTAGCGGGACTCCAGCTTTGAAACCACCTGTTGGACGTCCTCGGATGCTTCCACTTGTTCTGCGATCTGCCTGCCCACTTCCCTGCCGGCCTCACGAAGGCGGTCCGTCGGCAGCATCAGGGACGTGGCCGCCCCCAGGTATTCCAGTCCCGCCACCGCAGCGGGCGGGTACTCGGCATCCGCGAGGTAGTGCGGAACGTGGATGACGTACCCGGCCACTTTCCGCCCGGCTTCGATGAGCCTCAGTTCCAGGATGTGGCCAATGGCCGAAGGAACCTCGACAGTCGGCTTCCATGTGGAAATGCCCTCGATGAGTTCCGGGCGGTTTCCGTGCACGGTTACGCCGACCGGGCGGGTGTGCGGAACCGGCATGGGAATGGAGTGGATCCAGGTCACCAGGTTGACGTCCAGTTTCTCCACGATCCCGACGACGGCGCGCGCGAAACGCTCCCATTGGAGGTCCGGTTCAAAACCGGCAAGCAACAGGAACGGCTCGCCCAAGCCGTCATTCAGCTTGTAAAGCGCCAGTTGGGGTGCTTTGTAGTCCTCAAGGTGGTCTTCGACAAAGCTGATGTGGGGACGGCGCGTGCGGTAGTCGATGAGCTGGTCGGCGTCGAACACAGCCACCGTTTCGACTTCGAGCGTATCCAGCAGTTCCCGGTTGATCTGCTGGACCACGTGGCCGGCATCAGCGAATCCCGTGAAGCCCATCAGCATGTTGAGGCCCCTGATTTCCGGGCTGTGGAAGAGCTCGATGTTGCTCGCGTAGAGCGACTCAGGGTCAAGGAGTGAGCCGGAAATCCGTTCAAACACGGCATGTTCCTTTCGCAGTTTCAAATTCTTGGAGGAGCAGGCGGCTGCACACCGCGGCACATGCCTCGGCGGCCTGCCACGCTCCATGTATTGGTACAACGCCCCGGACGGGCCGCGCATTCCTGTCGGCCAATGTGCCGCAACTCTCATTTAATTGCTTTCCGGCGCGGCAGACAGACTACGATCGAGACGTGCCGCCGTGCGCGGACCCAAGCAACCACGGACGTTGTCACAAGCGGACAACGGACGGGTACCAGGGCCGGGCGCCTAACATGCAGCCCGGCCAAGCCATGCAGAGAGAGATGAGGACAAATCCTCGTGGTGAAGACTACAGACATCACCCTTGGCACTATCGCCAAGGACCTGAAGAAGTCGCCCAGCGACGCACTCGTGATAGCCGTCGGACAGGGGGAAGGCGGACCGGTACTGCTCGGGAACCCGCTGGGGGCGAAGGCCGCGGAAACCCTCGCGGCTTCTTTGGGCCTCCTCGGCATCACGGGAGCAGCCGATCAGGTACACCGTCTGCCGGGTCTTCCGGAGACCGGTTCGGGCGTCCTCGTCCTGGCAGGTGTCGGCAAGGTCGCCGACGACGCCCTCCTCGCAGAGGAAACCCTGCGCCGGGCCGCAGGATCGGCCGTCCGCCAATTGGCCGGTTTGTCGTCCGTGACGCTGGCCCTCCCGACGGCGTCCCTCGCCGACGTCGCGGCCGTCGCCGAAGGCGCTGTGCTGGGTTCCTATTCCTATACGGAGCACCGCTCCAGCAAGGATGGCCTCAAGGATCCGGTCGGCAAGGTCCTGATCCACACGGCATTTGACGGCAAGGATCTCCAGCCCGCGCTCGATCGGGCATTGCTCGTCGGACGCGCGGTCAACGCCACCCGCACCCTGGTCAACCAGCCTCCGAGCCACCTTTACCCGGAGTCCTTTGCCGAAGCTGCCAAGGAACTCTCCAAGGGTTTGCCCGTGAAGGTAACCGTGTGGGACGAAAAGCGCCTCGAAAAGGACGGTTTCGGCGGAATCCTTGGCGTTGGAAAGGGTTCAACCCGCCAGCCCCGCCTCGTCAAGGTGGAATATTCCCCGGCCAAGGCCACCAAGAAGATCGCTCTTGTCGGCAAGGGCATCACTTTTGACACGGGCGGCATTTCCATCAAGCCGGCCCTCGGCATGGGCGACATGAAGAGCGACATGGCGGGCGCCGCCGTCGTACTTAATACTGTCCTGGCAGTCGCGGGACTCGGGTTGCCCGTCAAGGTGACCGCGTGGCTCTGCATCGCCGAAAACATGCCGTCCGGCGCTGCACAGCGGCCGGCAGACGTCCTCACCGTGTACGGCGGCAAGACGGTCGAGGTCCTTAACACCGATGCCGAGGGACGTTTGGTCATGGCGGACGGACTGGTCGCGGCGAGCCTCGAGCAGCCGGATGCCATCATCGACGTCGCGACTCTGACAGGCGCCCAGCTGATCGCCCTCGGCGACCGCACTGCCGGTGTCATGGGTTCCGACGCCGTCACGGGCGCCCTCAAGTCCGCGGCAGACCGCGCGGGCGAGCTCATCTGGCCGATGCCGCTGCCGGAAGAACTGCGGGCAAGCCTCGACTCGCAGGTTGCTGACATCGCCAACATCGGCGAACGCCATGGCGGAATGATGACCGCGGCCGTGTTCCTGCGAGAGTTCGTCGGCAAGGATGCCGAGGGCAAGCAGATCCCCTGGGCACACGTCGACATCGCCGGCCCGTCCTTCAACAACGGCAGCCCCTACGGCTACACGCCCAAGCAAGGCACCGGCTGCACCGTCAGGACGCTGCTCGCCTACGTCGAAGACGTGCTGGCGTCGGCCTAAGCAAGTCCCCAAGTGGGGCCGGTTTATGACCGGCCCCACGGCCCGACGTGAGTCTGGCCACAAGCGCCCCACAAAAGCCTCGGCAGGGTGGAGCATGGATAAGTGGTTCGCTAAGGTGAACCACGGTAGTCACAAATGCAAGAGAACTTCGGTGCTGGCATAATCGCGGCAGTACAAGTTCCAAGACCAGATGACGCGTAGTCGCGTGTCATCGCTCACGCGAGGGAGCGTCCTAGTGGCCGATCAGGCAACTGCGCAAGAATTCGACATCCTGGTACTCGGTGGCGGCAGCGGCGGCTACGCCACGGCTCTGCGTGCCGTTCAGCTTGGTTTCACCGTTGGTCTCGTCGAGAAGGGAAAGCTCGGCGGCACCTGCCTGCACAACGGGTGTATCCCCACCAAGGCACTGCTGCACTCGGCCGAACTGGCCGACCACGCACGCGATTCCGCCAAGTACGGCGTCAACGTCACGTTGGACAGCATCGACATCACAGCCGTGAACTCTTACAAGGACGGAATCGTCGCCGGTAAGTACAAGGGCCTGCAGGGACTCATCAAGTCCAAGGGCATCACGGTCATCGAAGGCGAAGGCAAGCTGCAGGGCACCGACACCGTCGTCGTGAACGGCACAGCCTACAAGGGCAAGAACATCGTCCTGGCCACGGGTTCCTACTCCCGTTCCCTCCCCGGCCTGGAAATCGGCGGCCGCGTCATCACGTCCGATGAAGCGCTGACCATGGACTACATCCCCAAGAGCGTCATCGTCCTCGGCGGCGGCGTCATCGGCGTCGAATTCGCTTCCGTGTGGAAGTCCTTCGGCGTCGACGTCACCATCGTCGAGGGCCTCCCCTCCCTCGTTCCCAACGAAGACACCGCCATCGTCAAGAACCTTGAGCGCGCCTTCAAGAAGCGCGGCATCAAGTTCAGCACCGGCGTCTTCTTCCAGGGCGTCGAGCAGGACGACAACGGCGTGAAGGTCACCTTGGTCGACGGCCAGACCTTCGAAGCCGATCTTCTCCTGGTTGCCGTAGGCCGTGGCCCCGTCACCGCCAACCTCGGTTACGAAGAGGCAGGCGTCACCATCGACCGCGGCTTCGTCATCACCAACGAACGCCTGCACACCGGCGTCGGCAACGTCTACGCCGTCGGCGACATCGTCCCGGGCGTTCAGCTGGCCCATCGCGGGTACCAGCAGGGCATCTTCGTCGCCGAAGAGATCGCCGGCCTGAACCCCGTGGTCGTCGAAGACGTGAACATCCCGAAGGTCACCTTCTGCGAACCTGAAATCGCCACCGTTGGCTACACCGAAAAGGGCGCCAAGGAGAAGTTCGGCGAGGACCAGGTCCAGACCCAGGAATACAACCTGGCCGGCAACGGCAAGAGCTCCATCCTGGGCACCGGCGGCATCGTGAAGGTCGTCCGCCAGAAGGACGGTCCCGTCGTCGGTATCCACATGATCGGTTCCCGCATGGGCGAGCAGATCGGCGAAGCACAGCTGATCGTCAACTGGGAAGCACACCCGGAGGACGTGGCCCAGTTCATCCACGCACACCCGACGCAGAACGAGACCCTGGGCGAAGTCCACCTCGCGCTGGCAGGCAAGCCGCTCCACGGCTAAGTCTTTACGCAAGACACCCGGTCCTGCGCCCGCACGAACTGCGGGCGCAGGACCCCAGCAGGCAACACTCATCCGCACTAAAGATCAATAAGGAGAACGGGGACGACATGTCTGAATCCGTTAACTTGCCCGCCCTTGGTGAAAGCGTCACCGAAGGCACCGTCACTCGCTGGCTCAAGCAGGTTGGTGACCGAGTGGAAGTCGACGAGCCCCTGCTCGAAGTTTCCACCGACAAAGTAGACACTGAAATCCCGTCTCCTATTGCCGGCATCATCGAAGAAATCCTCGTAGCTGAAGACGAGACAGCCGAAGTCGGCGCTCCCCTGGTTCGGATCGGCAGCGGCAGCAACGGCGCTGCCGCGCCTGCAGCCGCACCGGTGGAAGAAGCACCGGCAGCTCCGGAACCAGCACCGGCCCCTGAAGCCGCGCCGGCTCCCGCAGCTGCGCCGGCTCCCGCAGCCGAAGACGCCCCCGCCCCCGCCGCAGCTTCCGGTGAGGCATCGGGTCACGACGTGACTCTCCCCGCCCTGGGCGAAAGCGTCACCGAAGGCACCGTAACCCGCTGGCTCAAGGCCGTCGGCGACACCGTCGAGGTGGACGAGCCGCTCCTCGAGGTCTCCACCGACAAGGTCGACACCGAGATCCCCTCCCCCGTGGCCGGCACTTTGCTCGAGATCCGCGTCAACGAGGACGACACAGCCGAGGTCGGCTCCGTTCTTGCCGTCATCGGCTCCGGGGCGCCCGCCGCGGCAGCACCGGCACCCGCGGCTGCACCGGCACCCGTAGCAGCAGCACCCGCCGCAGCGGCACCGGTTGTTGAATCCGTACCGGCACCGGCGGCCCCCGCACCAGCAGCAGCACCGGCTGCCGCGGCGCCCGCAGCTCCGGCGCCGGCTGCCGCACCCACAGCGTCTTCGACCGAGTCGGGCTACGTCACCCCGCTCGTCCGGAAGCTTGCCAACCAGAACGGTGTCGACATCACCACCGTGGCGGGCACCGGCGTCGGTGGCCGTATCCGGAAGCAGGACGTGCTCGCCGCGGCCGACGCAATGAAAGCAGCAGCCGCCGCACCCGCCCCGGCAGCTCCCGCAGCCCCGAGCAAGCCTGCTGCCGCCCCCGTGGCGGCCTCCTCGCTCCGCGGAACCGTGGAGAAGGCTCCCCGCATCCGCCAGGTCATCGCCCGCCGCATGCGCGAGTCCCTCGAAACCTCAACGCAGCTGACCCAGGTGCACGAGGTCGACATGACCAAGATCGCCAAGCTCCGCCTCAAGGCCAAGGGCTCCTTCGAGGCCCAGAACGGCGTCAAGCTGACCTTCCTGCCGTTCATCGCCAAGGCCGTGGCCGAAGCCCTGAAGCAGCACCCCAAGCTGAACGCCGCGTACGACGAAGGCAAGCAGGAAATCACTTACCACAACGCGGAACACCTCGCGATCGCGGTGGACACCGACAAGGGCCTGCTGGTCCCGGTCATTTCCGACGCAGGCAACCTGAACCTTGCCGGCCTGGCCGGCAAGATCGCCGACGTCGCCGGCCGTACCCGCCAGGGGAAGATCGGTCCGGACGAGTTGTCCGGCGGTACCTTCAGCATCACCAACATCGGTTCTGTCGGCGCACTGTTCGACACGCCGATCATCAACCAGCCGCAGGTGGGTATCCTCGGCACCGGTGCCATCGTCAAGCGACCGGTCGTGGTTGCCGACGCGAACGGCGATGACTCGATCGCCATCCGCTCCATGATGTACCTGTCCCTGACGTACGACCACCGCCTGGTTGACGGTGCTGACGCCGGCCGCTTCCTCCAGACCCTCAAGGCCCGCCTTGAGGAAGGCGCGTTCGAAGCCGACCTGGGCCTCTAGTACCAGTCATCACGTGAGGGCACGCACCGTGTGACTGCGCTTGAGTCCGCGATCACGACGACGGGAAGGTCCCGACGGGAAACCGCCGGGACCTTCCCGTTTTTCATGCCAGGATATTGCTCCGTGGCTTTGCTACGGCACGTAGAAGATTCTCGCTAAGCTGGAGCCATGACTATCCTCTTCAACGTCCTGCTGTTCTTGCACATCGTCGGCGCAGCCATGATCGTGGGTTTTTGGATCGCCACCATGAAGCAGCCGACCGTTCACCCGCGTCAGCGCGATGGCGCCTTCGTGCAGCTGATCACCGGTGTTGCCATGATGGGAATCCTGCCCATGCTGCCCAATGCCGATCCCAACTACTTCAAGCTCGGCATCAAGTTCGCGATCGGCCTCGCCGTGGCCGTTCTCGCCGTCATTGGCTCACGCAAGGTCAAGAAGGGCGAACCGGTCTCTACGGGATTGGCCCACGGCGTCGGCGGCCTGGCTTTGATCAACATCGCCATCGCCACGATCTGGCAGTAATCCCGGATAATCGCTGGCTGGAGCAAACTGAGCGGCCGCCTGGACCTTTCGTCCGGGCGGCCGTTGCCGCTTAAGCCGTTACCGCTTGAACCGTGGCAGTCACAATCCTCTGAGAGCGGACAAGCGGTGCGCCGCCGCCGTCGACTCCCTAGGATTGAACCCGGTGGCATCCGGTATCCGGATGCCAATTCGCAACGACGCTGAGGAGTGGACATGGCAACAACACGCACCGCACACACCGTATGGAACGGCAACCTGATCGAAGGCGCCGGCAACACCACGCTGGACAGCTCCGGGCTCGGAACCTTCAACGTCACCTGGAAGGCCCGCGCGGAGTCCGCAGAGGGCAAGACGAGCCCCGAAGAGCTGATTGCTGCCGCACACTCGGCATGCTACTCGATGGCCTTCAGCAACGGCGTCGCAGGCGCAGGCTTCACGCCGGAAGAGGTCAACACCAAGGCCGATGTCACCTTCCAGCCAGGCGAAGGCATCACGGGCATCCACCTGACCGTGAGCGCACGCATCCCGGGTGTCTCCGAAGAAGAGTTCCAGCGCCTCGCCGAAGACGCCAAGGTCAACTGCCCGGTATCCCAGGCACTCCGGGCAACGCCGATCACGCTGGATGCCACGCTCGCTTCCTAGCGGCAACACGTCCGAAACCTGTCCAAAAAGCGAGTCCCCGCCTTTCCTTCCGGAAGGGCGGGGACTTCGTCTTGTGGGCCTCCGGCTAGCCCTTTTGCGGCCGCGCGGGCAACGCAGCCGGGCGGAGCTTGCGGTAGCCTGCACGCAGGGGTGGCCGGTCTGTGGGTAGCTCCTGCACCATTTCCTTGAGGGCCCCGATCCCGTACTCCAACTGGGGATCGGTGCCGGCCGCATAGGCGTGGGGCGGGAACACCACTTCGATGTCAGGCTCAACCCCGAAGTTCTCCACGCTCCACCCGATGCCACCGGAGAACCACGTGGCATAGCGAGGCTGGGTCACGCCGGTGCCGTCAGCCAAGGCGAAACGGTTGTCGATGCCCACGACGCCGCCCCAGGTCCGGGTGCCGATGACCGGGCCGATGCCGCGGAGTTTGGACACCTGCGTGATGATGTCACCGTCCGAGCCGGCGAATTCGTCGGCGAGGATAATGACGGGGCCGCGCGGAGCGTGATGCGGATAAGTACGCGGCTTTTCGCCGCGGGGCATGCTCCACCCGGTGACCTTGCGGCCGATCAGTTCAGCCACGAGCTGGGAGGTGTGGCCGCCACGGTTCCGGCGTACGTCGACAATCAAGCCGTCCAGCGCGGTCTCGGTATCAAGATCCCTGTGAAGCTGCGCCCAGCCGTTGGCCATCATGTCCGGGACATGCAGATAGCCGAACTTTCCGTCCGAGGCCTCGCGCACAGTGCGCCTGTTGGCGTGCACCCATTCCTGGTACCGCAAGCGTTCCTCGTCCTTTACCGGAACAACGGCGATCCGCCGCTGCTGGCCGGCCGCCTCGCCGTGCCCAGCGCCATTCAGGAGCGTGAGTTCCACGGTCCGGCCCGCTGCGCCCACCAGTTGTTTGGCGGGAGTACGGTCTGCGGAGAGCCCGACGCCGTCGATCGCCAGGACAACGTCGCCCACCTTCGCGTCGGATCCCGGCCGCGTCAGCGGCGAGTTGGCGAGGGGGTCGGAAGAGTCTCCGGCGAGGATCCGCGTGATCTCCCAGCCGGCCTCCGTGAGCTTGAGGTCGGCGCCGAGCCGGCCCTGTCCATTGCTCCCGGGTTCGCCCACGGCCGCCGGACGCACGTACGCGTGGGAAGTGCCCAGCTCACCGTGCAGTTCCCACAGAAGGTCCACCAAGTCGTCGTGCGAGCCGAGGCGTTCGACGACGGGCCGGTACCGTGCGTGCACCGAATCCCAGTCCTGGCCCGCCATGTCTTCCGTCCAGAAGAAGTCCCGCTGCAGCCGCCACGCTTCGTCGAAGGCCTGCCCCCACACCGCCAAAGGATCCATGACTACCCGGATCCGGTTCAGCTCAACCTTGACGAGCTCGCCCGATTCTTCTTCAACCTTGGTATCGGACGGTACGGCGATAACCTGCTTGTCGTTCACGAAGACCAGTTTCTTGCCGTCTCCGGAAAGTCGGTAACGCTCAACCGCGGAGGCTAGTGTGACCTGCTTCTGCTTCGAAAGCTCGTAGCGGACCAAAGCCGGAGCGGGCGCCTTGTCCTGCACCTTGCCTCGGCCGTCTCCCGTGACACCTGAGAGCGGGGTGTCGAGCCACAGCAATGCGCCGCTGGAAGCCGAAAGCGCCGAGTAGTTGCCCTGCGGCACGGGGACGCCGATGACGCGCAAGGGCAGCCCTTCAAGGTCCACATGGACCCTGACGGTCGCCCCGGCACCATCTCCCACACCGTCCTTCGCGCCGTTCGTCTGTGCGGGTGGTGCGTCTTCATCCTCGTCCAGCAGATCCACTACCGGGCCGAAGGGAGATGGAGTGGCTGCGGCGAGTGCCACGAGGTACGGCTTGATGGGGCTGGGGAACGACAAGTCGAAGGCATGGCCGTCGTAGACGGGATCAAAGCTGCGGTTCGAGAGGAACGCCAGGAATTTGCCGTCAGGAGTGAATGCCGGCGATTCGTCGCAGAAGCGGCCGTCGGTGACATCCACGACGTCTTCCGGGCTGGCGATGTTGACCATGCGCAACTTGCTCCGCGAGCCAAAGGATGTCACAGGCTCGGACCATGCAAGCCATTGCGAGTCCGGCGACCAGGCGAGGCTGTCGATGCTGCCATCCCCCACGCTGACAAGCGGCGACAAGGTGCCGCTGGCAGTGTCGGCCAGGTAGACGTCTCCGAACGCGGTACCCACGGCAAGCCACCGGCCATCGGGACTGGCTTCGAGGGCGCTTGGACGGGCCGCCCTGGGAAAATCGATCCGCAGGAAATCGATCGGTGATTCTTCGGCCCCGCCACTTGTGGTGCTGACAGGGGCGGCCTCAGTATCCGCGGACGCCGTAGCAATATCCGTGTGCGGCTGCGGCACCCGAACCTCGGACGTCGCGGGCTGTCCCGCAATGGCTGATGCCGAGACGGGGCGGGGCAGTTGTCCGGCCGCGGCCTCTTCAGCTTCGTGTGGCGCCGGTACTGCGTCCTTGACTGGCGCCTCGACGGCCGGCCGTGAGAAACGCGGGGCAATCCTCTTGATATAGATGGAATCGACGCCGTCGTGGTCTGCTACATAGGCGATGCGACCGTCAATGAGGGGCCGGGGAAGCCTTGCCCGCACGCCGGGAGTCGCTTCGACCACGCGGGACGGTCCGTCTTTGTGGCGCAGCCAGTGGATGGTTCCGTGGGATTCCACCGCACTGGCCGAACCGGCTGCGTTGGGGAAGACTTCGCCCAAGTGAGCGGCGACTTTGAGGGGAGCGGGCCGCCGCGACTGGGATGCCGAGCCCAGGCTGACGTCCAGCCGTACCGCTTCGGCGTCGGCCTCAAGCGTCGGCAGGATCCACAACTCACCCGCCGATTCGAAGATGACCCGCTTGCCGTCGCTCGCAGCGTGCCGGACGTAGAAGTCCTCGTGATCGGTGTGCCGGCGCAGGTCCGAACCGTCCGGCTGCAGCGAGTAGAGATTCCCGTAGCCCTCGTGGTCCGAAAGGAAGGCGATCCGTCCGCCTACCCACAGCGGGTCCGCGAGGTTCCCGTCGAGCGCGGGAACCAAGCGGGCGAACTCGCCGTTCCCGTCGGCGTCGATCCACAGTTTTCCGGCAGTGCCGCCGCGGTACCGCTTCCACCAGGCAGGCTCGCGGGAAAGCACGCTGGCAAGGACCACGGGACGCTCGTCCCCCACTTCCGGGCCGAATGCCACTGATTCGACGGGGCCGAAGGGAAGCTCGACGGCGGGGCCGCCGTCGAGCGGCAAGGCGTAGGCGTGGGTGTGCCGCCCCTCGGCTTGTTCGAAGGCCGTGGTGACTACGACGTCGCCTGCGGAGGTGAATCCCTTGACCCTGGTGGTGCCGTGGCCGAAGTAGCTCAACTGCCGGTACCCGCCGCCGTCGACATTCGCTGTCACCACCTCGGGAGCGGCCCCCACGATCGTCGTCCAGACGAGCCGCTTGCCGTCCGGGGTGAAGCGGGGATTGCGTGCAGGGAGCTGCTGGGCCGAAATCCGCCACGCGCGGCCTCCGGCCACGGGCGCAATCCAAACGTCGTCTTCGGCCACGAAAGTGATCAAATCACCGTGCAAATGCGGGAAACGGAAGTAGCTGGAGGAGGTCATTGTTCGATCATAGTCAAAGGTGAAGCGAGCCTTTTGAGGCCTGCCGTAATGCCGAAGTGACGCTCGCCATGATGAGATGAGGCATGCGAATCGTGATATCGGGTGCTTCAGGATTCATTGGAACCGCGCTTTCCGCGCGTCTCCTCGGCAGCGGGCACGACGTCGTGCGGTTGGTCCGCCGTCCGCCTGCAGGGGCAAATGAGGCATTTTGGGATCCGGCCGCGGGCCAACTGGATGAGGCGGTACTCGACGGCGCAGGCGCCGTGGTCAACCTCTCCGGGGCAGGCATCGGGGAGCGCCGCTGGAGCAAGGCGCGAGTGCGGGACATCATCGACTCACGCTTGCGGACAACAAGAACGCTCACGGCTGCCATGGGACGGCTGGGCACTCCGCCCGGAACGTTCCTGAGCCAGTCGGCGTCGGGTTACTACGGTTCGTCCCGCGCCGGCCTGCTCCGGGAGGACGCAGGGCCAGGCAAAGGCATGCTGGCCACCCTGTGCGTCGATTGGGAGGCCGCCGCCCATACGGCACCTGCCGGCGTACGGGTGGTGACACCGCGTACCGGGGTGGTCCTCAGCCCTGATGGCGGAGCGTTGGGGCCGCTCCTTCCGTTGTTGAAGATGGGCGTGGGCGGACCGCTGGGAAACGGCCGGCAATATTGGCCGTGGATTTCCCTGGTGGATGAGGTCTCAGCCTTCGAATACCTGCTCAACTCGTCGCTTGAAGGTCCCGTCAACGTGTGCGCCCCCGAAAGCGCGGATGTCAACGCGATCGTTGCGCAACTGGCGGCTGCCCTGCACCGGCCGGCGTTCCTGCGCGTACCCGCCCCGGCCCTGCGCCTCGCCCTTGGCAGCCATCTGGCAGAGGAACTTGTCCTTGCCAACCAGCGCATGGAACCGGCAAGGCTGATGGACTCAGGCTTTGCCTGGCAGCACCCCGCGCTGGCGGACGCCGCCCGATGGGTGGCAAACGGCGGCAAATGAGCCCCTAAGGCTGCTTGGCCAGGATCTCCGTGATCCTCCACGAGCCCCCGCCGCGCTGGAGGACCAGCCTGAGTTCCTGTGGCTTGCCCGGGGGACGCGCCCGGACGGCCGTCCCCGCGGCGTCCCGTTCTTCATAAGCCGAGGTTGCCACCGTGACAGCAACCGTCGCCCGGTCCGGGTCGGGAACGCCTTCCACTCTCACGCTCGTCAAGATGGTGGAAAAGCCCGCGAGAACCAAGCCGGCGCCGATCAATTCGTCCCTGAGCTTTCCATCCGAGGCTGCAGCCGCTGAGCCCTGTACATTGACGAGGTCCAACAACTCGAACTTGCCGGAACTCAACGCTGTGTCCCGGATCGCAGACAGCCCGCTGATGGCTTCCTCCGGTTTTTCGGATCGGATCTGGCCCAGTACCGCCGCGGGAACCCCGTCGAGGACGGTTCCCTGCCGGGTATTGCCCGGTTCGTTCGCGCTCCGGTCTTCCTGGCCAGTCGTCGACGCCGCGCCAAGCGTCGGCGGCCCTGCTCCCGGTCCCAGATCGCCGGCCCACCACACTGTGCCAGCCCACCACACTGCGGCTCCTGATCCGGCGCCCACAACTACCCCGAGGGCGAGCACAAGAGACGCCACCCGCCGTCGGGCGGAAGCCGGAGCTACCGCCCGCCGGTGCCTGTGGCCCACCCCCGGCGGGCGGGAGCGGCTGAAAAGCACCGCGATGCGGGCGCGCTTCGAGCGGCGATCAGAAGCCCGACGCCGGGTCATCAGTTCAGGAACAACCGTCGCATGCACCGACGCAGAAAGGTCCACGGCTTCCGGCGCTGCGCTCCTGTAGATGGCAACACCCAATTCGGCCGCAGAAGGCCGCTGCTCCCCGTCGGGATGGAGCCCGGCCTCGATGGCGACGGCAAGGGCTGTGGGGACCGCGGGCACCAGCAATGTCAGCGGCGGCCGGCGGGCCGCAGTGTCAGGCGCGGAGCCGGTGAGGCAATACCAGCCAAGGGCGGCGAGGGCGTAGGTGTCGCGTTGCGGCTGGAGTTCCGCGGTCCCCGGGGTAATCGGATCAGGATCCACGAATCCGGGGGTTCCGGAGTCTGGGACCCCCGAGGCGTCCCCCACCACGCGGGAAATGCCCATGTCCGAGAGGAGCGGCTTCCCTTGGGCGGTGAAGAGGACATTTCCGGGCGAGACATCGGAGTGTGTCATGCCTTGGCGATGCAGATAGGCCAGGGCATGCGCCAGGGGCGTCAGGATAGTCACCGTCTCGCCCACGCCAAGACGCCCCCTGCTGGACACCAACTGCGCAAGCGATCCCCCGGGGGCGTAGTCCATGACCACGCCCAAGCCGCCGCCAAAGGATCCTGCCAACTCAACGACGCCACGGACCTTCACGAGGTGCTCGTGGTCCAGCCGGGACAGAAGCTGCACTTCACGGAGCAGGGATGACTTGGACTCGCATGAATCAACCATCGGCGGTTTCCGGTCGAGGCATTTCACGGCGAAATTGTTTCCCGACCGCTGCTCCGTTGCGAGCCACACCGTGGCGCTCCCTCCGCGGCCCAGCTCACGGACCGGAAGAAAACCCGGGATCACGGGTTCGGAAGGTTCGGTCCCCTGGGAGGGCACGGCCCCGTCTTGGTCTTGGCCGCTCCCGCCTGGCGAAAAAGTCTCCATGCCTCAACAAATACCGGAAATCGCGGATTGCCGCAGAAGTTATCCACAGGCCAGGGACCGGAGCCCCGCAACCCGGCCGAGTACGACTGAGAGCTTGGCCACAAAATCATGGCCTGCGCCCGGCGGGGTCTAAGCTTGTCCCCATGACTCTTGAGTTTTCACAGCTGGGTCTTGCCCCGGATTTCGTTGACTACATGCAGGGCTGGGATATCCAGCGCGAACTCCACAACAAGGTTGTTGCCGGCGAGAAACCCAGCACCGTCCTGCTCCTTGAGCACGCCGCGGTCTACACGGCAGGCAAGCTCACGGAGGACCACGAGCGCCCGTTTGACGGCACTCCCGTCGTTCCGGTGGACCGTGGCGGCAAATTGACCTGGCACGGACCGGGCCAGCTCATTGCCTACCCCATCCTCAAGTTGAAATACCGTGCCGGGATCCGTGACTACGTCGAGCGTCTCGAAGCCGTCATGATCGCGATCATGGAGGACTACGGGATCAAGGCCACGCGGGTCAAAGGCCGGGCAG
Organism: Arthrobacter sp. 05L417; assembly: GCF_056397865.1. Lineage (NCBI taxonomy): Bacteria > Bacillati > Actinomycetota > Actinomycetes > Micrococcales > Micrococcaceae > Arthrobacter > Arthrobacter sp. 05L417. The sequence continues at coordinate 433 of NZ_JBFTOG010000004.1, read as the reverse complement.
GCGTCTGGGTCCTCGCCGACGAAAAGGGTCCGGACCGCAAGATCGCCGCAATCGGCATTCGCGTCCTGGACGGCGTCACCATGCACGGCGTGGCCATCAACTGCAGCAACGACCTCGCGCCCTACGCACAGATCATCGCGTGCGGCATCACCGACGCCAGCGTCACCACCATGTCCATTGAGACCGGCAGGACCATCAATCCGGCCGACATTGCTGAGCGCTTCGTGGAAGAGTTCCGCAAGCACGAAGAAGCACTCGTATCCAGCCCCGAAGGAGCACTCCAGTGACCCTGGCACCTGAAGGCCGTAAGCTGCTGCGCGTTGAACAGCGCAACAAAGCCGTCCCGGTCGAACGCAAGCCCGAGTGGATCAAGGCCAAGGTCCAGATGGGACCGGAATTCGTGGGCCTGAAGAACCTCGTGAAAAAAGAAGGC